>NZ_JBICZH010000003.1:658162-684310 GCF_043201995.1 Streptomyces sp. NPDC048258 | reverse complement strand
ACCTCTACAAGGAACGGAACACGGTCGAACGCCTGATCAACAAGCTGAAGGCCTGGCGAGGCATCGCCACCCGCTATGACAAGACACCTGAGAGCCACCTCGCCGGCCTCCACCTCCGCGCCGCAATGATCTGGATCGACGACCTGCTGAAGACCGCCGAATGATCACGACATCACACAGGCCCTAGGTAGACAAGTTTGTGGACGTCTATTCTCCCCAGCCGCTCCCCAGGGCACGTCACGCGCTCGATTTTTTGACGGTACAGATGCAAATCCAATAGGCGAGCGATGCGGTTAGTTGCCCAGTCTAGAGCCAATCCCGACGTTTGAAGATGAGGTACAAACTAATGCAAACTGCCGCCATCAGGGCAACTGCGAATGGGTATCCGAGCGCCCAGCGCAGCTCTGGCATGGCTTCGAAGTTCATGCCATAGATAGTTCCAACGAGTGTGGGTGCAAACAGAATTGCCGCCCAACTTGAGATCTTCTTGATTTCCTCGTTCTGTTCGAAGCCGGCTTCGGCCAGGGCGCGCATTTCGGCGTTCTGTTGTTGGGAGACCAGGGTGGCGTTCACCGTCAGGATTTCCGTGAGGGCCTGGCGGAAGCCGTCGACGCGTTCGCTGGTGTGGGTGACGTGGTCGGCCACATCGCGGAGGTAGCGCTGGAGTTCCTCGTCCGTGCCGTATTTGGCGAAGCCCGCCATCAGGCCGTGGAGCATGCCCACCAGGGGGCGGGTGGCGCGTTGGAACTCGACCATTTCGCGGGAGAGTTCGTAGATGCGGCGGGACACCGCCGGGTCGCCGCGGAAGACCTCGGTCTCGATCTCGTCGATGTCGGTCTGGACGCCTTCGACGACCGGGGCGTATCCGTCGACCACCGCGTCGAGGATGGCGTACAGGGCGGCCTCGGGGCCGAGGGAGAGGAGTTCCGGGGTCTCCTCCATGCGGCGGCGGACCGACGAGAGGTCCGGGGCGCCGCCGTGGCGGACCGTGATCAGGAAGTCCGGGCCGACGAAGATGTGGAGCTCGCCGAAGTCCACCTCCTCCTGCGCGTCCAGGTAGCGGGCGGCGCGCAGTACGACGAACAGGGTGTCGCCGTAACGCTCCAGCTTGGGGCGCTGATGGGCCTCCAGGGCGTCCTCGACGGCGAGTTCGTGGAGGTTGAACTCGGCAGCCAGGGAATGGAGTTCGGGTTCGGTGGGGCGGTGCAGGCCGATCCAGGCCATGCCGTCCGGCTCCTCGCGCAGCCGTCGGAAGGTGTCCGCCAGAGTGGTGGGGGAGGCGATGCGGCGGCCGTCGCGGTAGACGGCCGAGTCGATCACGCTGCGGTGGTTCGGGGGAGTGGGGGCCGGCGGGGCGGGCTGCGGAGCGGCCGGGGGTCGCGCCGGGGGTGTGTCGGCGGGGGAGGCGGGGCGACGCCAGCCCGTGCGCTTGCCGGCGGACGGCGAGGGGCGGCGGTCTGGGCGCTCCGACATCGCAGGTCTGCTCCCGGTCGAACGGTCGAACGTCTGTTTACGGGCAAGAGGCAGGATATACGGGAGAAAGGGGCGCCGGGTCGGGTGCCCTGGAGTTCGGCGGCCGGCTCCCTGGGTAATCGCCCCGACTTGCGGACAGAAGGTGTCCGCAAGGAGCGTTAGGTTGCAGTCATGGCCTCCAGGACAACGCATCCCGTACTCGACACCCGCGCACTGAACCGTGCCACGCTCGCCCGCCAGTTGCTGCTGAGCCGCGCCGAGATGTCCGCGCGGGACGCCGTCGCGCACCTCCTCGGACTCCAGGCGCAGAACGTGAAGCCCCCCTACTTCCAGCTCCACGCCCGCCTCGTCGGCTTCCGGCCCGCCGAGCTGGCCGGTCTCATGGAGTCCCGGGAAGCAGTCCGGATGGTCACCATGCGCTCCACCATCCACACGCACACCGCCCACGACGCCCTGACCCTGAGGCCCCTCGTCCAGCCCGCCCGGGACCGGGAGGTGAACTACTTCCGCAAGGGCCTCGCCGGGGTCGACCTGGAACGGCTCGCCGAGCTCGCCCGCGCCTTCGTCGAGAGCGAGCCGCGCACCATGGGGGAGATCCGCGAGGAGCTGCTCAAGGAGTGGCCCGACGCCGACCCGCAGTCCCTGTCCGTCGCCGCCCGGTGCCGGCTGCCGCTGGTCCAGGTCACGCCCCGCGGCGTGTGGGGGCGCAGCGGCGGAGTCCGCCTCACCACCGTGGAGAACTGGCTCGGTCACCCCGCCGGGGAGGCGCAGCCCGTGGACGAGGTCGTGCTGCGCTACCTCGCCGCCTTCGGACCCGCCTCCGTCAAGGACATGCAGGTCTGGGCCGGGCTCACCCGTCTCCGGGAGGCTTTCGAGCGGCTGCGCCCCGGCCTGGCCGTCTTCCGCGACGAGAACGGCGTCGAGCTCTTCGACCTGCCCGACGCGCCCCGGCCCGACGCCGACACCCCGGCGCCGCCCCGCTTCCTGCCCGAATTCGACAACCTCCTCCTCTCCCACGCCGACCGCTCCCGCGTGGTCGCCCCCGAGATCAAGGGGCGCACCTGGACGGGGAACCAGGCCCACCGCACCCTGCTCGTCGACGGCTTCCTCGGCGGACTCTGGAAGCAGGAGGGGAGTGCGGTCACCGTCGAGCTGTTCGGAAAGGTCTCCCCGGCGCTGAAGGAGGAGATCGCCGCCGAGGCCGAGCTGATGGTCGCCGCCATGGGCGGAGGACCCGAGGAACCCGGACGGGCCGCCGGGCGGGACCCGGGACAGGAACCCGGAAAGGACTCCGCGAAGGTCTCCGTACGCTTCGCGTCAATCCACGGCTGACGCCGCTCTGGTGGTCCGTACGGCGCACGCGGCACGATGCCTGGCATGACGACCGAGAGTGCGCAGACCGACAGTGCGCCGAACAGCGCCACCGCCCAGTTCCTGGCCGCCCGGGACTTCCTGCTGGAACGCCGCGGGGACTACGCGGGCGCCCACGCCGGATTCACCTGGCCACGACCCCACCGCTTCAACTGGGCCCTGGACTGGTTCGACCACATCGCCGCCGGGAACGAAGCCGACGCCCTGCGCATCGTCGAGGAGGACGGCACCAGCCAGGCCCTCTCCTTCGCGGAGCTGTCCGTACGGTCCGATGCGGCCGCGATCTGGCTGCGCGAGCAGGGGGTCGCCGCCGGGGACCGGGTCCTGGTCATGCTCGGCAACCAGCGCGAGCTGTGGGAGGTCGTGCTCGGCGCGATGAAACTGCGCGCCGTCGTCATCCCCGCCACCCCGCTGCTCGGCCCGGCCGACCTGCGCGACCGCATCGAGCGGGGCCACGTGCGCCATGTCATCGCGCGCGCCGCGGACACCGCCAAGTTCGACGAGGTACCGGGCACCTACACCCGGATCGCCGCTGGGCCCGAGGCCCCCACCGGGTGGCGGCGGCTGGAGGACATGTACGCGGCCGAAGGCGCCTTCACACCCGACGGCGAGACCCTCGCCACCGACCCGCTGATGCTGTACTTCACCAGCGGCACCACCGCCCGCCCCAAGCTCGTGGAGCACACGCACGCCTCGTACCCCATCGGGCACCTCTCCACCATGTACTGGCTCGGGCTGCGCCCCGGCGACGTCCACCTCAACATCGCCTCGCCCGGCTGGGCCAAGCACGCCTGGTCCAACCTCTTCGCCCCCTGGAACGCCGGGGCCACCGTGTTCGTCCACAACTACGCCCGCTTCGACGCCGAGCGGCTGATGGACGAGATGGACCGGCACGGCGTGACCACCTTCTGCGCCCCGCCCACCGTGTGGCGGATGCTGATCCAGTCCGACCTCACCCGGCTGGCCAGGCCCCCGCGCGAGGCCGTCGCCGCCGGCGAGCCGCTCAACCCGGAGGTCATCGAGAAGGTCCGCGAGGCCTGGGGCGTCACCATCCGCGACGGGTTCGGCCAGACCGAGACCACCCTCCAGGTCGGCAACTTCCCCGGGGTCCCCGTCAAGCCCGGCTCCATGGGCCGCCCCGCGCCCGGCTACGAGATCGTCCTCCTGGACCCCGCCACGGGCAAGGAGTCCCCCGAGGAGGGCGAGCTCTGCGTGGACCTGCGCGCGAAGCCCGCCGGCGTGACCACCGGCTACCGCGACGACCCCGAGCGCACCGCCGAGGCCATGGCGGACGGGCTCTACCGCACCGGCGACATCGCCTCGCGCGACGCCGACGGGTACCTCACCTACGTCGGGCGTTCCGACGACGTCTTCAAGGCCTCCGACTACAAGATCAGCCCGTTCGAGCTGGAGAGCGCCCTGCTGGAGCACGAGGCCGTGGCCGAGGCCGCCGTCGTACCGGCCCCGGACGCGCTCCGCCTCGCCGTGCCGAAGGCGTACGTCACCCTCGCCGCCGGCTGGGAGCCCGGGCCGGAGACGGCCCGGGCGCTGTTCGCGCACTCGCGCGCGGTGCTGTCCCCGTACAAGAGGATCCGCCGCATCGAGTTCGGCGAGCTCCCGAAGACCGTGTCCGGCAAGATCCGCCGGGTGGAGCTGCGGGAGCTCACCGCGGCCGGCTCGGCGGGGGAGTACGACGAGTCCGACGTGAACCTGGGCTGAGCCCGACCGACAGGCTGAGCCCGACCGACGGGACGTGGCTACGCGGGCAGGTGCGCCTCGATCGCCGCGACGACCTCGGGGGACTCGGGTTCGGTGCGCGGGCGGAAGCGCGCCACGACCTCGCCGGCGGGGGAGATCAGGAACTTCTCGAAGTTCCACTGGATGTCCCCCGCCTCGCCCTCGGCGTCCGGGATCTTCACGAGCTCCTGGTAGAGGGGGTGCCGGTTCTCACCGTTGACCTCGGACTTCTCCAGCATCGGGAAGGTGACGCCGAAGCCCGCCGCGCAGAAGGTCTGGATGTCGTCGGCGTTGCCGGGCTCCTGCTCGCCGAACTGGTTGCAGGGCACCCCGATGACGGTGAAGCCCTTCTCCTCGTACTTGAACTGCAGGCGGGCCAGCCCCGAGTACTGCGGGGTGAGACCGCACTGGGAGGCGGTGTTCACCAGCAGGATCGCCTTGCCCTTGTGGGCCCCGAGGCTGGTGGGCTCGTCGGACAGGCTGGTCAGCGGGATGTCGTAAAGGCTCATCGGGCTCTCCTGGCAGGAAGCGGATAACGCCTCCGAGCGTAGGCGATCCCCCGGCCGTGCTCCCGGGCGCGCCGACCTGCCCGTTACGCGCCCGTGCCGACCAGCTCGTCCGCCGGATCGTTGACCGGCTGCGGCATGCCCGTGAGGTCCATGACGAACAGCGGTATCCCCAGGTCGTCCGCGCGGGCGCGGGCGTCCTGCGTGTATCCGGCGAGCGCGAAGTAGACACTGGTCGCGGAAGCTGTGAGTCCGTTCAGCCAGACGCACTCCACCGCCCGCACCCCTGCCGGCGCGGTGGTCGGGTCCACCTGCGCGACCAGGCCCGGAGCCCGCAGGTCCACGGCCGCCGAGGGGATCGGCCGCCCGTCGGGCTGCCGTACGTCCTGGAAGCCGAGCCAGCGCAGGTACAGCGCGGCGGTGGCCACCGCGTCGCGGGCCGTACGGATGGTCACCGGCCGGAACGCGGGGCGAGGCACCGGCGCCGTCGGCGGCAGCGGTATGTGCGCCGGATGCGGGTCGCGCCCGTCGGCGGCCGGCCGGGACGGGTCCGCCGCCCCGGGAGACCCGTCCCGTACGCCGCCACCGCCCCGTGGCCCGACCTGATCCGCCCGGTCCGCCGGGTCCACCCGGTCCACCGGGTGGACGGGGTGAACGGGGTGAACGGGGTGAACGGGGTGCACCGGAATCCGCACCACCGTCCCGCACGACCCGCACCCCAGCTCGGGCTGCGGCCACTCGCTCTCCCGCCCGCAGGACTCGCAGCGCACCGCCACCCAGCTGTCCGACCAGGTCCGATGGGTCAGCGGATCGGGCGGCGCGGTCAGATCCAGCGGCGGATGGACCGGGCTCCCGCAGGCGCAGGGGAAGACCGGGGCGGTGTAGCCGTTCTCGCGCAGGCACGCCGGGCAGCGCACCGGTACCGCTTCCGCCATGAGACCTGGACCCCCTCCGTCGCTGTGCGTAGGTCCATGCTCCACCACCCGCCACCGTCGGGGCGAGCTTGCCCGCCAATTCCGGTGGATTCCCGCCAGAGGGCCGGTCATTTGTGCAACACACCGAGCGAGACGCGGCTTTTGGTGGCATCCGGGGTCCTGAAGCGCCTTGACGTCGGGGAAGCCGCCGCTTAGCTTGTTCCGTATAGCAGAACAAAACTTCCGGATGACGGAAAAGTCTGACGGCCAGACCCGCAGGAGAACCTGATGCCTCGTATGACAGCCGCCGCTGCCGCAGTTGAGATCCTCAAGCTCGAGGGTGTCGAACAAGCGTTCGGTGTTCCCGGTGCTGCGATCAACCCGTTCTACCGCGAGCTCAAGAACGTGGGCGGCATCAAGCACACGCTGGCCCGCCACGTCGAGGGTGCTTCGCACATGGCCGAGGGCTACACGCGTGCCAAGGCGGGCAACATCGGTGTCTGCATCGGTACCTCGGGCCCGGCCGGCACCGACATGATCACCGGCCTGTACTCCGCGATCGCGGACTCGATCCCGATCCTGTGCATCACCGGTCAGGCTCCGGTCTCGAAGCTCCACAAGGAGGACTTCCAGGCCGTCGACATCGCCTCGATCGCCAAGCCGGTCACCAAGAAGGCCACCACCGTTCTGGAGGCCGCGCAGGTCCCGGGCGTGTTCCAGGAGGCCTTCCACCTGATGCGCTCCGGCCGTCCGGGCCCGGTCCTGATCGACCTCCCGATCGACGTCCAGCTGACCGAGATCGAGTTCGACCCGGAGACCTACCAGCCGCTGCCGGTCTACAAGCCGCGCGCCAGCCGCGCCCAGGCCGAGAAGGCCCTGCGGTTCCTGCTGGAATCCGAGCGCCCGCTGATCGTCGCCGGTGGCGGCATCATCAACGCCGACGCCTCCGACCTGCTGGTCGAGTTCGCCGAGCTGACCAACATCCCGGTCATCTCCACCCTCATGGGCTGGGGCACCATCCCGGACGACCACGAGCTGAGCGCCGGCATGGTCGGCGTCCAGACCTCGCACCGCTACGGCAACGCGACCTTCCTCGAGTCGGACTTCGTCCTCGGCATCGGCAACCGCTGGGCCAACCGTCACACCGGTTACAACCTCGACGCGTACACCAAGGGCCGCAAGTTCGTCCACGTCGACATCGAGCCCACCCAGATCGGCAAGATCTTCGCCCCGGACTTCGGCATCGCCTCCGACGCCAAGGCCGCGCTGGAGCTCTTCATCGAGGTCGCGAAGGACCTCAAGGCCGAGGGCAAGCTGCCGGACTTCTCCGCCTGGGCCGAGTCCGCCCAGGAGCGAAAGGCCACCCTGCAGCGCCGTACGCACTTCGACAACATCCCCATGAAGCCGCAGCGCGTCTACGAGGAGATGAACAAGGCCTTCGGCCCGGAGACCCGCTACGTCACCACCATCGGTCTGTCCCAGATCGCCGGTGCGCAGATGCTGCACGTCTACAAGCCGCGCAACTGGATCAACTGCGGCCAGGCCGGCCCGCTCGGCTGGACCATCCCGGCCGCGATCGGTGCCGCCACTGCGGACCCGGAGACCCCGATCGTCGCCCTCTCCGGCGACTACGACTTCCAGTTCATGATCGAGGAGCTCGCGGTCGCCGCGCAGCACAAGGTCCCCTACGTCCACGTCCTGGTGAACAACGCCTACCTGGGCCTGATCCGTCAGGCGCAGGGCGGCCTGGGCATCAACTTCGAGGTCAACCTCGAATTCGAGAACATCAACACCCCGGAGATCGGCGTCTACGGCGTCGACCACGTCAAGGTCGCCGAGGGCCTGGGCGTCAAGGCGATCCGCGTCACCGACCCGAACGAGCTGGGTGCCGCCTTCGAGCAGGCCAAGAAGCTGGCCCAGGAGTTCCAGGTCCCGGTCGTCGTCGAGGCCATCCTGGAGCGCGTCACCAACATCTCGATGAGCAAGACGGTCGACATGAGCGACGTCACCGAGTTCGAGGAGCTCGCGACCGAGCCGGGCCACGCCCCGACCGCGATCAAGGCCCTCAAGGTCTGATCCGTAAGGCCTGATCCGCCCGCACTGCAGAACGGCCCCCGTCCCTCCTCACGGAGGGGCGGGGGCCGTTCTGCGTCAGCTGGTTGGGCTTCGGGGCCGAGGTCGGGGCCGGGGCTATGGGCGGGGCCCGAGCTCCGCGTCCACCGCGCCGGTCAGCAGCTCGCGGGCGCGCTCCAGGGTGAGGGAGCCGCTCAGCCAGCGCTCGCTGAGCCCCTCCACCAGGGCGGTCAGCCGCTCGGCGGCGTCCAGCGGCTCGACGTGCAGGTCGGCGAGGCCGGCCGCCTGGGCGTCCGAGACGGCGTCCGCCGTGTCCTGGGACCAGGAGCGGGTGGACTCGGCGAGGGTCTCGCGCAGGTCGGTGTCGAAGATGGCGCTGGCCCGCAGCTCGCCCCACGCGGTGCTGTTCTCGCGGACCCTCGGGGTGTCCTGGAGCTCGCTCAGCAGCAGCTGGAGCAGCGTGGCGCGGGCGTCCTCGGTGTCCTTCAGGGCCTCGTCGGTGTAGCCGGTGGCGCGGTCGCTGATGAAGGCCAGGGTGCGCCGGATCAGGCCGGCGCGGTCTTTGAAGTGGTAGTAGATCAGCGCGGTGGAGACCCCGGCCTCGGCCGCCAGCTCCTCGACGCGCAGGCCTCTGACGCCGCTGCGCGCGATGACGCGGACGGCTGCTTCCAAGATCAACGCCTGCCGGTCGGCCACTCTTGCCCGCACCTTTCGCTCGGTACCCCCTTGACTGAGCTTTCAGTCAGGTCCCACGATAGCTCCCACCCGACACCCTGACTCGATTTTCAGTCTTCACGATCCTGACTGAAATTTCAGTCAGGACGCCGCCGACGACCAACCGCACCGAGGGGAGCACGCCCATGCATCCGCGCATGCCCGCCGAATGGGCCGAACACGAGGCCTGCCTGATGGTCTGGCCGACCCGCCCCGTCCTGTGGGGCCCGGCCTTCGAGGAGGCCAAGCGCGAGTACGCGGCCGTGGCCCGCGCCATCGCCGACTTCGAGCCCGTGATCATGATCGCCGCGCCCGGCCTGGCCGAAGAGGCCCGCGCCGCGTGCGCCGCGGACACCGGCGGTCACGCCATCGAGGTCATCGAACTGCCCGCCGACGACTCCTGGCTGCGCGACTCGGGCCCGCTCTTCGCCTACGACGAGCACGGCGACAGGGTCGGCGTCGACTTCCGCTTCAACGCCTGGGGCGAGAAGCACCACCCCTGGACCGCCGACGACAAGCTCGCCGCCCTCCTCCTGGACCGGCTCGGCACCCCCCGCGTCCACTCCTCGATGATCCTCGAAGGCGGCGCGATCACCGTCGACGGCGAGGGCACGCTCATCACCACCGAGCAGTGCCTGCTGCACCCCAACCGCAACCCGAGCATGAGCCGCACCGGGATCGAGGACGAACTGGGCCGCCGTCTTGGCATCGAGAAGGTCATCTGGCTGCCCTACGGCGGCCTGGAGGACACCGAGACCGACGGCCACGTGGACGGCGTCGCCGCCTACGTCGGCCCCGCCAAGGTGGTCATCTCCCTCCCCGAGGACCCCGCCCACCCCGACCACGCCCGGATGCGCGCCAACCTCGCCGTCCTGGAGGCCTCCACGGACGCCCGCGGCCGCTCCCTGGAGATCACCGCCGTCCCGCAGACCGCCCACGGCGAGGTCGCGGGCACCCCCGTCGAGGTCGGCTACCTCAACTTCTACCTGGCCAACGGCGGTTGCGTCGTCCCGGTCGGCGGTGCCGCGGAGGACGAGGCGGCCCTCGCCGTCATCGCCTCCGCCCTCCCCGGCCGCAAGGTGGTCGGCGTACCGACCCCGGTCCTCGCCTACGGCGGCGGCGGCGTCCACTGCATCACCCAGCAGCTCCCCAAGGCGGTGCGCGCATGACCTCGTACGAACTCCTCACCTCCTACGGCTCCCCGCTCGGCTCCCCGGCCCGCACCGAGCCGGCCGAACGCGAGCCGCTGCGCGTCGGCCTCGTCCAGATGCGCTGGTACGCCGACGAGAACGAGCACGACGACCGCCTGCGCGAGGGCGTGGCCCTGGCCGCCGCCGAGGGCGCCACGATGGTCTGCCTCCCCGAACTCACCCGCAGCCCGTACTTCTGCACCACCGACGACCCGATGGCGCACGGCGCCGCCCGCCACCTCGAAGACGTCGACAGCGGCCCCACCGCCCACCTGGCCGCCGAGCTCGCCACCGACCTCGGCATCACCGTGCACGCCTCGCTCTACGAGCGGGCCGAGGACGGCGGCCTCGGCTACAACACCGCCGTCTGCGTCGCCCCGGACGGCAAGCTGATCGCCCGGACCCGCAAGAACCACATCCCCGCCTTCCCCGGCTACCGCGAGGACCTGTGCTTCCGGCCCGGCGACAGCGGGTTCCCGGTCGTCGCCCACGCCGGAGCCCGCTTCGGCTTCCCCACCTGCTGGGACGAGTGGTTCCCCGAACTCGCCCGCGCCTACGCCCTGCACGGCGCCGAGATCCTCGTGCACCCCACCGCCATCGGCTCCGAGGTGGACCTGCCCGACTTCGACACCCGCCCCCTGTGGGAGCACGCCATCAGCGCCAACGGCCTCGCCAACGCGCTCTTCATGATCGTGCCCAACCGCACCGGCACCGAGGGCCGCACCACCTTCTACGGCTCCTCCTTCATCTCCGACCCCTACGGCCGGGTCGTGCTCCGCGCCCCCCGCGACCGGCCCGCCGTCCTCGTCGCCGACCTCGACCTCGACCAGCGCCGCGACTGGCTGGAGTTCGGCCTGATGCGGGCCCGCCGCCCCGAGCTGTACGGGTCGCTCACCGAGCCCGTCACTCCGTAGGAACCCCGCCAAGGAGCGTGCATGCCGATCCCCTCACCCCGCCGCCTGGCCGGCCCCGCCGCAGCGGTCCTCGCCCTGATCCTGGCCGGCACGGGCTGCGCGGCCCCGGCCGCCGGCGCCGGCTCCACCGCCCTCCGCCTCTCCGCCGCGACTCCCCCCGCCCGCGGTGACATCGACGGCTTCACCTGGGCCCTCTACGCCGAACCGCCCGTCCTCGACTACCTCTACGCCTTCGACTACCCGCAGAACACCGTCCTCGCCAACGTCTGCGAATCCCTGATGCGGTGGACCCCGCAGCTCACCCTCGAACCGGGTCTCGCCGAGCGGGTCTCCCAACCCGACCCCACCACCTGGGTGTACGACCTGCGCCCGAACGTGCGCTTCCACAGCGGTGCCACCCTCACCGCCGACGACGCCGTCGCCAGCCTGAACCGCCACCTCGATCCGGAGCTCGGCTCCTACTGGGTCGAGGACTACAAGAACGTCGAGTCCGTCGAGAAGACCGGCCCGCTCCAGATCACCGTCCACCTCACCACCCCCGACGCGCTGTTCCCCCAGGCCATGGCCAACTCCGCCGGTACGGTCGCGAACGCCGTCACCATGGCGGAGCAGGGCAAGGCCTTCGGCACCGCCGACGGCGGCCTCGACTGCACCGGTCCCTTCCGGCTGGGGGAGTGGGAACAGGGCGCCTCGCTGCGCCTGGACCGCTTCGACGACTACCACGGCAAGCGCGCCAGGGCCGGCCACGTCACCTTCGTCTTCGTCCCCGACTCCGCCGCACGTACCAACGCCCTGCTCACCGGCGAGGTCGACGGCTCCTTCGCGGTCCCCCCGGAGTCCATGTCCCGCCTGCGCGCCGCCGACACCGGCCGCCTCTACTCCGGCGAAGGCCTCACCACCGTCAACCTCGCCGTCGCCGACCTCGGCGGCACCCTCGCCGATGTCCGCGTCCGCCGCGCCCTGATGCTCGCCCTCGACCGCGAGGGCTTCGCCAAGGGAGCCATGCGCGGAGCCGCCACCCCCACCAGCTCGCTCGTGGCCAAGGAGACCTGGCGCGGCGGACCGCCCGATCCCGATTCCGTGCACCGGGACCTGGAGCAGGCGAAACGCCTCGTCGACGAAGCCGGCGCCCGCGGCAGGAAACTCACCGTCGCCTCCAGCCCCCTCGGCCCGGACGTCGCCCTCCTCGCCGTCGCCGTGCAGGACGCGGGCCGTCGCATCGGCCTCGACGTGGAGATCCGCACGGTGGCGCCCGACGCCTTCACCGCGCTGTTCTCCGACCCGGAGGCGCGCAAGGGGCTCGACCTCTTCCCCTACACCTACTACCTCTCCGTCACCGACCCGCTGAGCATGTACGCGAACTTCCGCACCGGCCAGTTCGAGAACTACGCCGGATACAGCTCACCCGCGTACGACGCCCTGGCCGACGAGGCGAGCGCCGAGTACGACCCGGCCAGGCGCGCAGTGCTCACAGCCCGGCTCGCCAAGATGGCCTCCGACGAGGCGGTGTGCCTGCCGGTGGCCGAATACCCCGGCAGCGTCTACCTGGGCCGGCGCATCACCGGCGCCCCCACGACGATCTCGTACATGTACGCCCCGTGGGCCGCCGAAGTGGGGGCATCGTGATCCGCTTCCTCCTCAGACGGCTCGGCGAACTCCTCGCCACCCTCCTCGCCGCCTCCTTCCTCGTGTACGCCTCCGTCCGCCTCGCCCCCGGCAAGCCCGAGACCTTCCTGCTCGGCGGCCGCGGGTCCAACCCCCAGGCCCTGGCCGCGATCCGCGAGCAGTACCACCTCGACGACCCCTTCCTCGTCCAGTACGGAAAGTGGCTCGCCGCAGCCGTCAACGGCGACCTCGGCACCTCCGTCCAGTACCGCAGCGACGTCCTGGACCTGGTCTCCGCGCGTGTGCCGGTCACCCTCGCCCTGATCGGAATCTCAGCTTTCCTGGTGTGTGCCGGGGGACTGCTGTTCGGCCTGCTGGGCGCCGTCCGCGGCGGCCGCACCGATCAGGCCGTCCTCGTGGCCACCTCCGCCGCCGTCGCCACGCCGTCGTTCGTCGCCGCGATCCTGCTGCTCTCGCTGTTCTCCGTACGGCTCGGCTGGTTCCCCGTACTCGGCAGCGGCGAAGGCTTCCTGGACACCCTCCACCACCTCGCCCTGCCCGCGGTCGCCCTGGCCCTGCCCTTCGTCGGGGTACTCGCCCGCGTCACCAGGGCCGCCCTGCTGGAGCAGCTCGCCCAGGAGCACGTCACCGTCGCCCGCAGCCGGGGCATCCCCGAGCGGACCGTCGTACGCCGGCACGTGCTGCGCGGCGCGCTGGGCACCGTCCTCACCCAGGCCGGGCTCACCCTCTCCGGGCTGATGGTCTGCACGATCCTCGTGGAGTCCGCCTTCGGCCTCGGCGGTCTCGGCGAGTTCCTCGCGAAGTCCGTGACCGTGAAGGACTTCCCCGTCGTCCAGGCGATCTCCCTGCTGACCATCGCCCTCTTCGTCCTCGTCAACCTCGCCGTCGACCTCCTCCACCCCCTCATCGACCCCCGGGTCCGGCTCGGCGCGAGCGCCCGTCTTGGGAGCACCGCATGACCGCACTCCTGCTCCGGCCCACGGCGGCACCCCGCGGAGCGGGCGGCACCCGGCTCTACCGGGCCGCCCTCGGTTTCGCCGTCCTCGTCGTCCTGGTCGCGCTCGCCGCGCCCTGGCTCGCCCCGCACGACCCGAACGCCGTCGACTTCGGCGCCTCCCTCGCGAATCCCTCGTCCGAACTGCCGCTCGGCGGGGACATCAGCGGCCGTGACACCCTCTCCCGGCTGATCGCCGGAGCCCGCACCTCGCTCCTCGGTCCGCTCGGCGTCGTCGCCCTGTCCACGCTCCTCGGCGTGGCCGTCGGGGTCACCGCCGCCTGGCGCGGCGGCCTGCTCGACACCCTGCTCTCCCGCACCAGCGAACTCCTGCTGGCCTTCCCCGGCCTGCTCCTCGCGATGCTGCTCGTCTCCCTCTACGGCCGCGGCCTGACCGCCCCCGCGCTCGCGCTCTCCCTCGCCTACACGCCCTTCGTCAGCCGGCTCGCCCGCGGCCTCGCGCTCGCCGAGGCCGGCAAGCCGTACCTGGCGGCCTACCGGGTGCAGGGCTTCTCCGGCCTGTGGATCTGCGTACGCCACCTGATCCCGAACATCGCGCCCGTCGTCCTCGCCCAGTCCACCGTCACCTTCGGCTACGCCCTCCTCGACCTGGCCGCCCTGTCCTTCCTCGGCCTCGGCGTCCCGCCGCTCACCCCCGACTGGGGAGCCATGATCAACGACGGGCAGTCCGCGATCCTCGAAGGGGCCCCGCTCTCCGCGCTCGCCCCCTGCCTCGCGGTGATCCTCACCGTCGTCGCCTTCAACGTCGTCGGCGAGCACGTCGCCGACCGGGTCGCCGGGAGAACCCCATGAGCAACACGAGCCACGTGCTGGAGATCAGCGGCCTGCACCTGACCCTCCCCGGCCGCCCGCGCCCGGTCCTCGCCGGGATCGACGTGACCGTCGGCGCGGGGGAGACCGTGGCCCTCGTCGGGGAGTCCGGCTCCGGCAAGACCCTCACCTCCCGCTCCGCGCTCGCCCTGCTGCCCCCGGATGCCGAGGTGTCCGGAACGGTGAGGGTGGCGGGTGAGGACGTACTGACCATGGCCCCCGACCGGCTGCGCACCGTCCGCGCGACCACCGCCTCGATGATCTTCCAGGACCCGCGCGCCGCGATGGACCCCCTGCGCCGACTTGGCGACTTCCTCACCGAAGGCGTCCGGTACGCGTCCGCCAAGGCCCCCGACGGCCGCCTCGCCGAACTCCTCGACGCCGTCGGTCTGCCCGCACGCGTCCTGCGCCAGTACCCCCACGAACTCTCCGGCGGCATGCTCCAACGCGTCATGATCGCCGCCGCATTGCTGCCGCGCCCGCGACTGCTGCTCGCCGACGAACCCACCACCGCCCTCGACACCATCACCCAGGCCGAGATCACCACCCTGCTGGCCCGGCTGCGCGCGGAGCACGGGTGCGGGCTGCTCTTCGTCACCCACGACCTGGAACTCGCCGCCGCCATCAGCGACCGGGTGTACGTCATGTACGCGGGCCGTATCGTCGAAACCGGCCCGGCCGCCGCCCTGTTCGAGCACCCCCGGCACCCCTACACTGCGGCCCTGCTCGCCGCCACCCCCCGCCTCGACGCCCCGCCCGGCCCGCTCGCCGCGATCCCCGGCCGCCCGCCGGACCCGCGCACCGCCGTCGGCGGCTGCGCGTTCGCCCCCCGCTGCGCGCACGCGACCGATCTCTGCACCGCCGAAGTCCCGGCCCCGCGCTCGGGCGTGGCCTGCCACCACGGGGAGAGGCCGTCATGACCGCCGTACTGGAGGTGCGCGGCCTGTGCCGTGCCTATGGAGGGGTCCGCGCGGTGGACGGGGTGTCCTTCACGGTCCCGGCCGGCGGCGCGCTGGGCATCGTCGGCGCGTCGGGCTCGGGCAAGACGACCACGGCCCGGATCATCACGGGCCTGGAACGGCCCGACGCGGGAGAGGTTCTCGTACGGGGTCACGCGCGCGAGCCGGCTCCGAAAGGCCGGGCGGCGCGCCTGCGCCGGGCCCGCGAGGTCCAGCTGGTCTTCCAGGACCCCCTGCTGTCCCTGGACCCCCGGCTCCCGGCGGGCCGGGTGCTCCGGGAGACCCTGCGGCTGCACTTCCCGGACCGCGACCACCCGGCCCGCATCGCCGAACTCCTGGACCAGGTGGGCCTGGGCGAGCGGGAGGCCGCGGCCCGGCCCCGGGAGCTGTCGGGCGGCCAGCGCCAACGGGTCGCCATCGCCCGGGCACTGGCCGTGGAGCCGGCCGTGCTGGTGCTGGACGAGGCGGTCGCCGCCCTGGACGTCTCGGTGCAGGCGCAGATCCTCAACCTGCTGGCGGAGATCCGCGCCCGCACGGGTGTCGCGTACCTCTTCATCACCCACGACCTGGGTGTGGTCCGCGCGGTGACCGACGAGCTCGTCGTGATGGAATCCGGGCGGATCGTGGAACAGGGCCCGACCGCGTCGGTCCTGGCCGCTCCGGAGCACGCGTACACCCGGCTCCTGCTGGACGCCGTACCGCGCGGGCGATAGCTGGCCGATAGCGGGCAGGGGCAAGGGCGGGCATGACAAAGCGCCGAGTCACGGGACCGTCCGTGACTCGGCGCTCTGGTTGTTACCGCCCGACGGAGCGAGGCTGGCGCGACAGGACGTTCGCACCGCCGGGCGGAGCATGGGGGGAGGTGGGGCTCCTCCGCGTACAGGGGACTCTGTGCGTGGCCCCTGTACGGAGAGGAGCGGCCGGGACCGTGGCGGGCGGGCGACGAGAACTCCGGCGTCGTCTCCCTCAGGTCAAGAGACGGGCCTCGGAACCCATTACCACCGCACTGGCTCGCACGCCCGCCACGGTCCTCACGCGGCGCCGGCCGCACGGGCCGGCGCAATCTGCCCTTGCCGCGTACCACCCCTCATCCGGGTAAGCAGCTCGGGCGCGCACCCGGGGCCTGACCTCCCGTCAGGCCCCCGGTACAGCTGTGGGGCTCAGGCGTCGCGCAGGGTGCGAACGGCCTCCTCGACGCGCTTGCCGTAGTCGGCGTCCGCGGCGTGGAAGTGAGCCAGGTTCTTCTCGATGACGTCCTCAAGGGTGACCTGGGACAGGCCGCCGGCGATGTTCGCCACCAGACGCTGCTTCTCGGCCTCCGACATCAGGCGGTAGAGCTCACCGGCCTGGAAGAAGTCGTCGTCCTTGGTGTGGGCCGGGGCCTCGTGGGTGCCCGTGTAGCCGGAGACGGCCTTCGGGGCGCCGAGCGCCAGACCGGTCTCGGCCGGACCCTGGTACGAGTTGGGCTCGTAGTTCTTGTCGTGGCGCGAGCCATTGCGCAGCGCCATGACGCCGTCGCGGCCGTAGTTCTCGGCCTTCGTCGCCTTCGGGGCGTTGACCGGCAGCAGGGTGTGGTTCACACCGAGGCGGTAGCGCTGGGCGTCGGCGTACGCGAACAGGCGGCCCTGGAGCATCTTGTCCGGCGAGGCGGTGATGCCCGGGACGAAGTTGTTCGGGGAGAAGGCGGACTGCTCGACCTCGGCGAAGACGTTGTCCGGGTTGCGGTCGAGGACCAGACGGCCCACGCGCTGCAGCGGGTAGTCGCTGTGCGGCCACACCTTGGTGAGGTCGAACGGGTTGAAGCGGTAGTCCGCGGCCTCGGCGGCGGGCATGATCTGCACGTACAGGGTCCACGAGGGGTTCACACCGCGCTCGATGGCCTGGAGCAGGTCGGTCTGGTGCGAGTTGGCGTCCTTGCCGACGAGCTCGGCGGCCTGCTCGCCGGAGAGGCAGCGGATGCCCTGGTTCGTCTTGAAGTGGTACTTGACGAAGAAGGCCTCGCCCTGCTCGTTGGTCCACTGGTACGTGTGGGAGCCGTAACCGTTCATGTGACGGTACGACGCCGGGATACCGCGGTCACCCATCAGCCAGGTGATCTGGTGCGTCGCCTCGGGGGCGTGCGCCCAGAAGTCCCAGACGTTGTCCGGCTCCTGCTTGCCCGTGAAGGGGTCGCGCTTCTGGGAGTGGATGAAGTCGGGGAACTTGATCGGGTCCTTGATGAAGAACACCGGGGTGTTGTTGCCGACGAGGTCGTAGTTGCCCTCTTCGGTGTAGAACTTCAGCGCGAAGCCGCGCGGGTCGCGGACCGCGTCCGCACCACCCAGCGAGTCGGCGACGGTGGAGAACCGCAGGAAGGTCTCGGTCTTCTTGCCGACCGTGTTCAGGAACGCGGCGCTGGTGTACGCGGTGACGTCGTCGGTCACCTCGAAGTAGCCGTACGCGGCCGAGCCGCGGGCGTGCACCACGCGCTCCGGGATGCGCTCACGGTTGAAGCGGGCAAGCTTCTCAAGGAGCTGCTGGTCCTGGACCAGGAGCGGGCCACCGACGCCGGCGGTGGCGGAGTTCTGATTGTCGGCGACCGGGGCGCCGGACTCGGTCGTCAGCGTGCGCTTCGACATGGTGACCTTCCGTACGGGTAACTGCTGACGGAAAGTGTCTTCCGTCATGCGGAACAGCCTAATTTCGGCAGGAACTAAACGTCAACAGTTTGTTGAACGAAGTTGAAGAGAGGAAATCCGGACGGTGCCGGCGCTTGGGCGCGACAGGACAGGTGTCAGCACCGGCACCATCCGGAAACTCAGGTCCCCCGGTGACAGGGGGAGGGTGCTCGGCCCGCTCAGATCTGGGCGCCGGAGAGGCGCTCGACGGCGCGGAGCAGGGCCGAGTGGTCCAGGCCGCCGTCGCCCTGGGCGCGCAGCGAGGCGACCAGCTGGGCGACGACCGCGCCGACCGGGAGGGCCGCACCGACGTTGCGGGCGGCGTCGGTGACGATGCCCATGTCCTTGTGGTGCAGGTCGATCCGGAAACCGGGCTTGAAGTCGCGGTTCAGGAAGTTGTCCTTCTTGCGGGTCAGGACCGTGGAGCCGGCCAGACCGCCGTTGAGGACGTCCAGGGCGGCCTGGAGGTTCACGCCGGACTTCTCGAGGAAGACGACGGCCTCGGCGCACGCCTGGATGTTCACCGCGACGATGAGCTGGTTGGCGGCCTTCACCGTCTGGCCGGAGCCGTGCGGGCCGCAGAGCACGATGGTCTTGCCGAGGGCCTCGAGGACCGGCAGGGCCTCGTCGAAGTCGGCCTGCTCGCCACCCACCATGATCGACAGGACGGCCTCGATGGCGCCGGCCTCGCCGCCGGACACCGGGGCGTCGATGACGCGGATGCCCTTCTCGGCGGCGTTCTTCGCGAGGTCGATCGAGGTCTGCGGGGTGATCGACGACATGTCGATGATCAGCGCGCCGGACTTCGCGTTCTCCAGGATGCCGTTCTCGCCGTAGGAGATGGCCTCGACCTGCGGGGAGGCGGGCACCATCGTGATGATGACGTCGGCGTCCTTGACGGCCTCGGCGATCGAGCCGGCGGCGGTGCCGCCGGCGGCGGCCAGGCGGTCCAGCTTGTCCTGCTCCAGCGTGAAGCCGGTGACCGGGTAACCGGCCTTCAGGAGGTTCTCGGCCATGGGGGAGCCCATGATGCCGAGACCGATCCAGGCGATCGACGGGAGCGCAGCGGGGTTGCTCATGATGAGGGTCCTTCTCTTAATGCTTTGTACGAAAAGTGCGTGAGGTGCCTGGCTGATCGCCTGGACTTTGTCCGCCTACTGGGCGGCGCGGGCCCCGGCCGGCAGCCACGCGAAGGAGGCGGCAGCGTCCGCGGCCTTGTACTCGAGGCCTACGTAGCCCTCGTACCCGGCCTTCTTCAGCTGGTCGAGCAGCTCTTCGAGGGGCAGCTCGCCGGTGCCCGGAGCGCCTCGTCCCGGCTTGTCCGCGATCTGGACGTGCCCGGTCTTGGCGGCGTACTTTTCGATGACCTCGGAGAGGTCCTCATCGTTCATCGCCAGGTGGTACAGGTCGAGCAGGAACTTGGCGTTCCCGAGGCCGGTGGCCTCGTTCACCTTGTCCACGACCTCGATGCCGGCCGGGGCGCTCACCAGCGGGTAGAGCGGCGACTCGGGCTTGTTGAGGGTCTCGATCAGGAGGATCGCGCCGACGCGGTCGGCGGCCTGAGCGGCCACGACCAGGTTCTTCAGCGCGAGCTCGTCCTGAACGGCCGGGTCCACGCCTTCGACGCGGTTGCCGTAGAGGGCGTTGAGCGCCTTGCAGCCGACCGAGGCCGCGAAGTCGGCGGCCACGTTGATGTTGGCGTTGAAGCGCTCCGACTCCTCACCGGGAACCGAGACCGCGCCGCGGTCCGGGCCCGGCAGCTGGCCGGCGTAGAAGTTCAGGCCCACCAGCTGGGTGCCGGCGTCCTCAAGAGCCTTCTTGAGGGCGTCGAGCTCCGCCTGTGCGGGGGTGGGGGTCTCGATCCAGGGCCACCACAGCTCGACCGCCGTGAAGCCCGCCGCGGCGGCAGCCGCGGGACGCTCCAGGAGCGGGAGTTCCGTGAAGAGGATCGAAAGGTTTACATCGAAGCGCTGGTCCGTGTATCCCATGAGGGGTGTGCGCTCCTTCCGTATTGCGGAAGTTAGTTTCTGCTTGATGGAAGACTGCATCGAGGTTCGCGCGGCTGTCAAGTGCGGACTCCCGAAAAGTCCCTCCCGCCCGTCGCCCGACCGTCACCCCTCGAGGAGGCGCTGTCGCGCCGCCCCTGCCTGCCCGGTAGCTTGACCGCGTGCGATTGAGAGTGGAGTTCACGACCGAGCCCTTCGATCTCGAAGAGGCCCCTGCCCACGCCGTGGCCGCCCGAGAGGTCATCCAGAAGGCCCAGCTGGACGCGGTGGACGTCGGCCCGTTCGGCAACACCGCCGAAGGCGAGGCCGACCGGGTGCTGGCCGCGGTGGGCGAGCTGCTGCGCGACTCGCTGGAGGCCGGCGCGACGCGCGTGTCGCTCCAGGTCAACGTGATCGGGCGGGAGACGCCATGACCGAGCCCCGCGACCACCCGTTCATCACCGCGGTCAAGCCGCTCGTCGACGCCATGGGCGGCGAGCTGATGGATCCCGCCCAGGCGCAGCCCGACGACGTCGTGCTCAGCTGGGAGGGCCAGGACCTGCTGGCCGTGCGCCTGCCCCAGCTCTCGGACTCGCTGGACCACATCCTTGCGGCCCTGGAGCGCCGGCACGGCGTACCGTTGTCCCAGCTCGACCGCAAGACCAAGCAGGACGTCGTACGGATACTGGAGGCGCGGGGCGCCTTCTCCGTGCGGCACGGTGTGGAAACGGTCGCGGGTGCTCTGGGTGTAAGCCGTTTCACCGTCTACAACTACCTGAACAGGGACGCGGGCGCTCAGACGAAGGCCAACAAGAACAGCCAGAAGTGAAGCCAAGAGTGAACACTGTCTGACCCACGGTGACGAGCCGCCGCCCAATTCATCCGGGCGGCGGCTTTTGTGTACGGGAAGTTTCAACAAAGTGTTGACGCCGTGTTGTCGAGGGCGTTAGCTATGCGCAGCCCGTCAAAGCAACAACAGGCCACGGAGGCCTACCGTGACTTCGAGTCCGACCCCGGGTCTCACCCGGTTCAACGCCTTGGACGACAGCGCGGCCACGGCCGAGCTGCACGAGGTGTGCGCCAGCTCGGCATGGGTGAGCAAGCTGCTCGCCCAGCGCCCCTTCACCACCGTCGAGTCCCTGTTCGCCGCGAACGAGTCCGCCATGGCGGAGCTCACCGCGGAGGACCTGGGCGAGGCGATGGGAGGCCACGCGCCGATCGGCCGGCCGAAGCCGGGAGACCCGACCTCCGCCCGCGAGCAGCGTGGCATGGCCGGTGCCTCGGAGGAGCTCAAGAACGAGCTCCTCGAACTGAACCTGGCGTACCAGGAGAAGTTCGGCCACGTCTTCCTCATCTGTGCCACCGGTGCGACCGGTGAGTTCATGCGGGACGCGGTCAAGGTCCGGATCGACAACTCGCCGGAGCGGGAGCGAGAGATCGCCCGCGGTGAGCTCGTCAAGATCAACAAGATCCGCCTGACCCGCCTCGTCGAACTCGCAGAAGAAGGAGAGTGAACATGAGCACCGAGACCACCGCGTCGGTGTCCACGCACATCCTGGACACCAGCATCGGCAAGCCCGCCGAGGGCGTCGCCATCTCCCTGTCGGCCCGCACCGGGCTCGACGGGGACTGGGCGGCCCTGGGCGGCTCCGCCACCGATGCGGACGGGCGCTGCAAGGACCTGCCGGCGCTGCCGGAGGGCACCACCCACGTACGTCTCGACTTCGAGACCGAGACGTATTTCTTTGATAAGCACAGTTCCAAGAAGCAAGCCGAGGCGCAGCAGGACGCCCCCCGCGTAAGGGACAGCGGTGCGTTTTTCCCGGAAGTGACGATCACCTTCGCGGTCACTCCTGGCGAGCATTACCACGTACCGCTGCTGCTCAACCCGTTCGGCTACTCCGTTTACCGAGGGAGCTAGCATGGCCACGATTCTGGGCCAGAACCAGTACGGCAAAGCAGAGAACCGCGTCGTCAAGATCACGCGGGACGGCGACACGCACCACATCAAGGACCTGAACGTCTCGGTCGCCCTCTCCGGCGACATGGACGACGTCCACTACTCCGGCTCGAACGCCAACGTCCTGCCGACGGACACCACCAAGAACACGGTGTACGCGTTCGCCAAGGAGTACGGCATCGAGTCCGCCGAGCAGTTCGGCATCCACCTGGCGCGCTGGTTCGTGAACAGCCAGGAGCCGATCCAGAAGGCGCGCATCCGGATCGAGGAGTACGCCTGGGACCGGATCGCCACCTCGGACGCCAACTCCAAGTTCATCGGCTCCGACGAGGTGAACCACTCCTTCGTCCGCCAGGGCGCGGAGACCCGCGTCACCCAGATCACGTACGACGGTCAGAACTGGGAGGTCGTCTCCGGCCTCAAGGACCTGGTCGTCATGAACTCCACGAACTCCGAGTTCTGGGGTTACGTGAAGGACAAGTACACGACGCTGAAGGAGGCCTACGACCGGATCCTGGCCACCCAGGTGTCGGCTCGCTGGCGCTTCAACTGGTCGGACGACGAGCAGCGGATGCCCAACTGGGAGAAGTCCTACGCCGAGACCCGGAAGCACATGCTCCAGGCCTTCGCGGAGACCTACTCCCTCTCGCTGCAGCAGACCCTGTACCAGATGGGTTCGCGCATCATCAACCACCGTTCGGAGATCGACGAGGTCCGCTTCTCGCTCCCGAACAAGCACCACTTCCTCGTGGACCTTGAGCCCTTCGGCCTCAAGAACGACAACGAGGTGTACTTCGCCGCGGACCGCCCGTACGGTCTGATCGAGGCCACTGTTCTCCGGGACGGCGTCGACGCCCGCATCCCCGTGGACATGACCAACCTCTGACGCGGCACGCGCGTCCCGGGGCTCCGCAGTGGCCCCGGGACGGCGCGACACTCTTCAGCTTCCTGAATCGGCACCCGGAGCATCACACGGGGCGGCAGTACTGTCAGCTGTCAAGGCCCCCGGTTCCGGCACTCAAATCTCCTGGGCCTTGCCGTGCCCGTACCGCCACTGAAAGCACGAGGAAGTCCCATGGCAGCATCGGCAGCCCCTGACAGCGCGGTCGAGCGCATCGTCATCGAGAACTGTGCGATCGCGACCGTCGACGCGAACGACACCGAGTACGCCTCGGGCCACGTCGTCGTCGCCGGCAACAAGATCGAGTCGATCGGCGCGGGCAAAGCCCCCGAGAACCTCGAGAACGTGGTCCGCCGCATCGACGGCACAGGGCACCTCGTGACCCCGGGTCTGGTCAACACGCACCACCACTTCTACCAGTGGATCACGCGTGGTCTGGCCACCGACCACAACCTCTTCAACTGGCTCGTCGCGCTGTACCCGACCTGGGCGCGCATCGACGAGCAGATGACGTACACGGCCGCCCAGGGCTCCCTGGCGATGATGGCCAAGGGCGGCGTCACCACCGCCATGGACCACCACTACGTCTTCCCCAAGGGCTCCGGCGACCTCTCCGGCTCGATCATCCGCGCCGCGTCCGAGATGGGTGTCCGCTTCACCCTCGCCCGCGGCTCGATGGACCGCAGCGAGAAGGACGGCGGCCTGCCGCCGGACCACGCCGTCGAGACCCTCGAAGGCGCGCTCGCCGACACCGAGGCGACCGTCAAGAAGCACCACGACTACTCCTTCGACGCGATGACCCAGGTCGCCGTCGCCCCGTGCTCCCCCTTCTCGGTCTCCACCGAGCTGCTGAAGCAGGGCGCCGAGCTGGCCCGCCGCCTGGGTGTGCGCATGCACACGCACGGCTCGGAGACCGTCGAGGAAGAGCAGTTCTGCAAGGAACTGTTCGGCATGGGCCCGACCGACTACTTCGAGTCGACCGGCTGGCTCGGCGAGGACGTGTGGATGGCGCACAGCGTCCACATGAACGACTCCGACATCGCGGCGTTCGCCCGTACCAAGACCGGTGTGGCGCACTGCCCGTCCTCCAACGCCCGCCTGGCCGCCGGCATCGCCCGCGTCCCGGACATGCTCGCCGCCGGTGTCCCGGTCGGCCTCGGCGTGGACGGCACCGCCTCCAACGAGTCCGGTGAGCTGCACACCGAGCTGCGCAACGCGCTGCTGATCAACCGCCTGAACCCGGTCCACCGCGAGCGCGCCCTGAACGCGCGCCAGGCGCTGCGCCTGGGTACGTACGGAGGCGCCCAGGTGCTCGGCCGCGCCGACAGCATCGGCTCGCTGGAGGTCGGCAAGTGCGCCGACCTGGTGATGTGGAACCTGAACACGCTGGCTCACTCCTCCATCGCCGACCCGGTCACCGCGCTGGTCTTCGGCGCGGCCGCCCCGGTGACCCTCTCGCTGGTCAACGGCAAGCAGATCGTCGAGAACAACCGACTGCTCTTCGCCGACGAGGACGCCATCGCGGTGTCCACGCGGGAAGAGGCCCAGCGCCTCGCGCGGATCACCGCGCAGGCCTGATCCCCATGAGTCCGGCCGGGGGGGACGGCCCCCGGCCGGCAGCCGCGGACCCGAGCGGGGTCCGTCGGCAGCCGTTCCCGGGAAGCGCCTGATCTTTGAGGGCGTTCCCGGGAGCGGTGACTCGTGCCACCGGCTTGATCGTCGCGGAACCGACTCGGGCGAATCGTTTCTGCATGTGCCCTCACAACTGAATACGAGCTCGACTCGCACAGCTTTCGCACCACCTCCAAGACACCCACGTCCCCGCCGACGTGTTACCCGACCGGAGGAAGCCGTGGCCGCAACGCCCAGGTTTCGCAAAGATGCAGTCGCAGTACCGGAGGAGAAACACCCGGTCGACGAGACCCTGCCTCCGCTGAAAATGTTCACGAGCGGCCTCCAGCACGTGGCCGCCATGTACGCGGGTGTCGTCGCCCCGCCCATGATCGTCGGCCCCGCCGTCGGCCTCTCCGCCACCGAGACCGCCTTCCTGATGGGCGCCTCGCTCTTCACCGCAGGGCTCGCGACCCTCCTCCAGACCCTCGGCTTCTGGAAGATCGGCGCCAAACTCCCCTTCGTCAACGGCGTCTCCTTCGCCGGTGTGACCCCGATGATCGCGATCGGCAAGGGGGAGGGAGCGGATGCCGTCCCCATCATCTTCGGCGCGATCATCGTCGCCGGAGTCGTCGGCTTCTTCGCCGCCCCCTACTTCGGCAAACTGGTCCGGTTCTTCCCGCCGGTCGTGACGGGTACGGTCATCACCCTGATCGGCGTCTCCCTCCTGCCCGTCGCCTTCAACTGGTCGCAGGGCGGGAACAGCACGGCCACCGACTACGGCTCGATGAAGAACATCGGGATGGCGGCCGTCACCCTGGTCATCGTCCTGCTGATGCGCAAGTTCCTGCGCGGTTTCCTCCAGCAGATATCCATCCTGCTCGGCCTGGTCGCGGGCACGCTGATCGCCCTCCCGCTGGGCATGACCAGCTTCGACGCCGTCAAGAACGCCTCGGTGATCGGCTTCCCGACCCCGTTCCACTTCGGCGCTCCGCAGTTCCAGGTCGCCGCCATCGTCTCGATGTGCATCGTCATGCTCGTCTGCATGACCGAGTCCACCGCCGACATCCTGGCGCTGGGCAAGATCGTCGGGCGTCCGGCGGACGCGAAGACCATCGAGGGAGGCCTGCGCGCCGACACCCTCGGCAGCGCGATCAGCCCGCTCTTCAACGGCTTCATGTGCAGCGCCTTCGCCCAGAACATCGGCCTGGTCGCCATGACCAAGGTGCGCAGCCGGTTCGTCGTCGCCGCCGGCGGAGGCATCCTGATCCTGCTGGGCCTGTGCCCGATGGCGGCCTCCGTCATCGGCGTCGTCCCGCTGCCCGTCCTCGGCGGCGCCGGCATCGTGCTCTTCGGCTCGGTCGCGGCGAGCGGCATCCAGACCCTGGCCGGCGCGGCCATGGAGAAGGGCGAGAACGCCCTGATCGTCGCCGCCTCGGTGGGCATCGGCCTGATCCCCATCGCCGCGCCGGAGTTCTACCACGCCTTCCCGAAGGACCTGTTGGTCGTCCTCGACTCCGGCATCAGCACCGGCTGCGTGGTGGCGATCCTGCTCAACCTGGCCTTCAACCACCTCGGTGCCGGGAAGGGCGCGGCCGAGGCCGCCCCGGACCCGGTCCCGGTGCACTGACCGGACCGTACGGCGGTGGGGGGGCCCCCCCCCCCCGGGGGGGGGGGGGGCCCCCCCCCCCGCGGGGCCGGGGGGGGGCGGGGGGGGGGGGGGGACCACCCC
>NZ_JBICZH010000003.1:615739-658152 GCF_043201995.1 Streptomyces sp. NPDC048258 | reverse complement strand
CGCCCCGGGCCCCCCCCCCCGGGGGGGGGCCGGGGGGGGGGGCCCCCCCCCCCCCCGGCGGGGGCCCCCCCCCCCGCGCGGGGCGGGGGGGGGGGGGCCCCCCCCCCCGGGGGGGGGGGGCCCCCCCCCACCGCCGCATGCGTGGTCAGGGCTGCCAGAGCATCAGGTTGCTCATCAACTCGGCCTGCTCGATCGCGTCGTCCAGCGCGTGGTGGGTGTGCCGGCGGCGGGAGAGCAGCTGCTTCGGCATCCGCCCCTTGACGGCGGCCCGCAGTGGTACGCGCGCCTTCGTCGCGTAGAGGGTCTTCATGTCCAGGCACCCGGAATGGCCGAAGGGGCTGTCGCCGCCGAACCGCATCAAGTACCAGTACAGGAAGGTCCAGTCGAAGGAGGCCGGATAGCCGCACATCACGGGCTGCGCGCCGGCGGAGACCTCGCGCACCCACGTACGGAACTCCGCCATGGCCGTGTCCGGATCGGCGCCCTCGCGGGCCAGCCGGTCCCGGTCCAGCCCGCTCACGGCGAGGGCCTCGGGTACGAACGCGTCGCTGATCGGCCGCAACTCGCGGTAGAAGGTGAGCTCTTCGGGATTCGCGGCGGTATACGAACCGCCGTCCTGCCGCCCGGCGACCGCGGCCCCGAAACTGATCATCGAGTACGGCCCGGGAATGGGCCCGTCGGCCTCGATGTCGACGGAGATGTAGAGACTGGGTCGTGCGGTACGGGCTGCCATGCCCGAGAGCATGGCAGCCCGGACCCATTCGATCATCCGGTTTTTCGCCGTTACGGCGCGGTGGTCAGGTACATCCCGCTCTGATCGGCCCCGGCGGTGTTCTTGCAGCTGACGCCGGAGGTCGCGGGCTGGGCCACGGCGAGGGCCAGGCAGCGCCCCACGGCCAGCTGTCCGAAGTAGTTCGGGTGCATGGACTCCTGGATCAGGCCCTGCGACTCGTTGTTGTCGATCCAGCGCGCCCACTCGCTGGTCGTCGCCGAGGCGGGGACCGTGGAGCTCACCTGCTTGCTGGCCTTGGCGCACACCTCGCGGCCCTGGAGCATGTCCCGCAGGTCCAGGAACTGCACGCCCTTGGCGGCGGCGACGCCCTTGATGCGGCCCGCGATCTGCGGGACGAGCGAGTCACGCGCCCAGTCCGAGTCCCGGTTCCAGAAGGGGCAGCCGCCGGTGTTGAGGCGGCTCCAGTCGCTCTGCGTGTACCGGTTCTCGGCCCCGCGGGGGATCGGCGACGGGTAGGACTGCAGCACGATCCGGTAGGAGGAGTCGGCGTACCCGGCCCCGCGCATCACGGCTCGCACCTCGTCCACGGACTTCCCGACGTTCGCCATGACCTGGTCGATCTTCTGGTCCACGCCGTACTGCTGGTCGTCGTAGCAGTACGAGTTCCAGAGGATGAAGTCGTACGCGCAGTCCTTGATGATGCCGGCGAAGCCGAGGTCGTTCCCGCCGACGGACAGCGCGATGACCTTGACGTCGTGGCTCGCGGCCACGGCGGCGAGCTGATCGGCCTGCGGGGCCTCGCCCTTGAAGGCCACCCCGCCGTTGGAGGCGCGGAACACGTTCTCGGAAGTGGCCCCGGAACAGGCCAGGTTCACGGCGACGGCGGCGATCGCCCCGGCGCTGCGCACCTCGGCGGAGTCGGAGCGGTGGCACCCGCCCGCCGTCGTCCCGTAGACCTTGCCGGGATCGTAGGTGCTGCCGGTGACCCAGCCGCGGTCGGTCCCGTTCCGGTTTCCGCTGTTGGTCAGGCTGTTGCCCTTCCAGCGCCCGGCCTCGCCGGATATGTAACTGTCGCCCATGGACACCACGGCGGTGGGCCCGCTCCCGGTACTGGCCGCCGAGGTCCCGGCCCCACCGGCCACCAGCGCGCTGACGGCGAGCGGCAGGACCATCCCGACCCCAGCCAGTCGTCGCACGCGACGGCGGTTCCGGTCCTTGCTGACGTTGCGGAATCCGATCACTGCGGAACTCCTGCGGTAGGCCATGCCGAAGCCCAGGAACAACTCCGGTGCATGGCTGGAAAAGTGGGGGTACCGCCGGCCGGTGGCATCGGAAAGGTGACACGGCCCCACTTGTTACCGCTAGGTACAGGCAAGTTACGAACAAGTAACAACCGATCGGTCGTTCGGCTCGATGCCCGGAAAACGGCTCCGCCCCCGCTGCCTGGCGGCGGCGGGGGCGGAGCCGGGGATGTCCGACTGCTGTGCGTTTCAGCCGGAAGCGGGTATCAGCCGAGCAGCTGGTCGTACGCGGGGAGGGTGAGGAAGTCCGCGTAGTCCGCGTCCAGGGAGACCTGGAGGAGGAGGTCGTGGGCCTGCTGCCACTTTCCGGCAGCGAACGCCTCCTCGCCGACCTCGGCGCGGATGGCGGCCAGTTCGTCCGCCGCGATCTCGCGGGTCAGTTCGGCCGTCGCCGTCAGTCCGTTCTCGAAGACGACGCCGGCGTTGATCCACTGCCAGATCTGCGAGCGCGAGATCTCGGCGGTGGCCGCGTCCTCCATCAGGCCGAAGATGCCGACGGCGCCCAGGCCGCGCAGCCAGGCCTCGATGTAGCGGATGCCGACCTGGACCGCGTTGCGCAGGCCCTCGTACGTGGGCTTCGCGTCCAGCGAGTCGATCGCGATGAGCTCGCCCGGGGCCACCGAGACGTCCTCGCGCAGGCGGTCCTTCTGGTTCGGCTTGTCGCCGAGCACCGCGTCGAAGGAGGCCATCGCGATCGGGACCAGGTCGGGGTGGGCGACCCAGGAGCCGTCGAAACCGTCGCCGGCCTCGCGGTCCTTGTCGGCCTTGACCTTCTCGAACGCGACCTTGTTGACCTCGGCGTCCTTGCGGGACGGGATGAAGGCCGCCATGCCGCCGATCGCGTGCGCGCCGCGCTTGTGGCAGGTGCGGACGAGGAGTTCGGTGTACGCCCGCATGAAGGGCGCCGTCATCGTCACCGCGTTGCGGTCCGGCAGGACGAACTTCTCGCCGCCGTCACGGAAGTTCTTCACGATGGAGAAGAGGTAGTCCCAGCGGCCCGCGTTCAGGCCGGCCGCGTGGTCGCGCAGCTCGTAGAGGATCTCCTCCATCTCGTACGCGGCGGTGATCGTCTCGATGAGGACCGTCGCGCGGACGGTGCCCTGCGGGATGCCGACGTAGTCCTGGGCGAAGACGAAGATGTCGTTCCAGAGGCGCGCCTCCAGGTGCGACTCCGTCTTCGGCAGGTAGAAGTACGGGCCCTTGCCGAGGTCGATCAGGCGCTTCGCGTTGTGGAAGAAGTACAGGCCGAAGTCCACGAGCGAGCCGGAGGCCGGGCCGCCCTCGAACTGCAGGTGGCGCTCCTCCAGGTGCCAGCCGCGCGGCCGCATCACGACGGTGGCGAGCTGGTCGGCGGCCTTGAGGGCGTACGACTTGCCCGTGCGCGTGTCGGTGAAGTCGATGCGGCGCTCGTAGGCGTCGATGAGGTTGAGCTGGCCAAGGACGACGTTCTCCCAGGTGGGAGCGGAGGCGTCCTCGAAGTCGGCGAGCCAGACCTTGGCGCCCGAGTTCAGGGCGTTGATGGTCATCTTGCGGTCCGTCGGACCGGTGATCTCCACACGGCGGTCGTTCAGCGCGGCCGGTGCCGGAGCCACCTTCCAGTCTCCCTCGCGGACCTGTGCGGTGTCCGGGAGGAAGTCGAGGGTGGAGGTCCGGGCGATCTCGGCGCGGCGCTCGCCGCGACGGGCGAGGAGCTCCGCCCGGCGGGGGGCGAACCGCCGGTGCAGCTCGGCCACGAAGGCGAGGGCCGCTTCGGTGAGGACTTCGTCCTGCCGGGGCAGGGGCTCGGCTGCGACGATGGCCAGCGGGGACGGCGCTGGTGCGGACATAACTGTCACTCCTTCAGCGGCGGTGCCTTGCGGCCGCGGGGGAATGCTCGCGCGAGACGGCACGCAGTGCCGTCGGGTGTGGAGAGTTCCGGTATACGGTCGCGGGCGCCGTCTGGGATTCAGGGCGCTTCTGACCAGTGGATAGTAATTTCCTCATGGTGGAAGTTCAATGGTTTGTTGATGTCGAGATTCTCCGAGTCGACAGATTCCGGTTCTCGGTGGCCCTCAGTGCCACTGCCGTTACGCCGTGCTCAGAGCAGCCGGGCCAGGTCGGGCGGGGTGTCGATGTCGTAGGCCTCCGCGATGTCCGCGCACTCCACCAGCATGAGCTCGTCGGCGTGGCGCGTGAGGTGCACCCGCGCGCCCTTGTCGCCCGTCGCCGTCGCCGCGATGTCCGCCCACCGGTCCGCGCCGAACAGCACCGGGTGGCCGCGTTCCCCGTCGTAGGCCGCCGCCACCAGACTCGCCGGGGAGCGGTAGGCCTCCCGCACCCGGGCCACGGCCGCGGCTCCGATGCCCGGCTGGTCCACCAGGGAGACCAGAGCCGCGCGGGCGCCCGTACCGGCCAGGGAGGCGAGGCCGACCCGCAGGGACGAGCCCATGCCCTCCGCCCAGTCGGGGTTGACCACGACCACGCAGCCGGCCAGGTCCGCGCGCTCGCGGACCTCCGACGCCGAGGCGCCGAGCACCACGTGCACCGGGCCGCAGCCCGCTTCGCGCAGCACCCGTACGGCGTTCTCGACCAGCGGGCGGCCGCGGTAGGGGAGCAGGGCCTTGGGCCGGCCGCCGAGCCGGCGTCCGCCGCCGGCCGCCAGGAGGAGGCCCGCGATCACCGGTGAAGCGGTCTGGCCGGTGGTGTGGTCGGTGTGGTCCGCGTGGGATGACATGCCACCGATTCTCGCTCCTGGGTCGGCGCGCCCGGCCGCCTTCCACGGGTCAGGGCGCCGCCCACGGCGGCCAGCGCGGCCCCGATCCGCAACGGCCGGGAGATCCGGCTCTCGGCGGCAGCCAGCAGGGCTCGTTCGTCACGGTCGGTCAGCATCGCGGAAGCTCCTTGCCAATCGGGGGCCAATACGGCGAGTCTGGTCCCCGATTGGCCTGGCCGTCAGAGCCAATCAGGGGAGGTTGGCATGGCAAACGGGCGAGTGGTCCACACAGCGGACAGAACCATCGGCAGCCGCCAGCTCGCGGCCCTGCTCCCCGCCGAGGTGCTGGCCCGCCCCGGCTACCGCGCGCTCGCCGACGCCGTGCGCACGCTGATCCTCGACGGCCGCGTCGCCCTGCACGTACGGCTGCCCGCCGAGCGCGAACTCGCCGAGGCGGTCGGCGCCAGCCGGGCCACCGTCACCGGCGCCTACGACCTGCTGCGCGAGAGCGGCTACGTCCGCAGCCGCCGCGGCTCCGGCACCTGGACCGAACTCCCCGACGGCCATCGGCCGGTCGGCGCGCACACGATCGTCGGCGCGGGCGGCTACAGCGCCGACGGGGACACCGGCATCGATCTCGCCATCGCCGCCATGGGCGCCCCGGACGGCAGCCTCGCCGAGGCCCTCGCCTGGGCCGCGCCCCGGCTGCCGGGGCTCGCCCGCTCGCCCGGCTACCACCCCTTCGGCATGCCCGACCTGCGGACGGCGATCGCCGAGCGGTTCACCCGCCGCGGGCTGCCCACCCGCCCCGAACAGATCCTGGTCACGGCCGGTGCCCAGCAGGCCTTCGCGCTGGTCGTCAGCCTGCTCTGCCGGGCCGGGGACCGGGTCGTCACCGAGAACCCGACGTACGCCAACGCCCTCGACGCCCTGCGCCACGCGCGGCTGCGCACCGGGTCCATCGCCGTCTCCGACGCCGGCTGGGACATGGAGATAGCCGAGTCCACGCTGCGGCAGCTGGTGCCGAGGCTGGCGTACGTGATCCCCGACTTCCACAACCCGACGGGCGCGCTGATGCCGCCGGAGCAGCGGCTGCGGCTGCTCGCGGCCACCCGCGCCACCGGGACCTGGCTGGTGGTGGACGAGACGATCTCCGACATCGCGCTGGACGTGCCCGCGCCCGCGCCCCTGGCCTCGCTCGCCCCGCGCGGCGGTGCCGACCACGTGATCACCATCGGCTCGCTCAGCAAGACGCACTGGGGCGGCCTGCGGGTGGGCTGGATCCGGGCCACCGCGAAGATGATCACTGAGCTGACGGCCGTACGGGTCTCCGCCGACATGACCGGCTCGGTACTCGACCAGCTGGTCGCGCTCCCCCTGATGGAGGGCCTGGACCGGGCCCTGCCCGCGCGCCTCGCACAGCTGCGGCTCCAGCGGGAGGCCCTGGTGCGGGCCCTCCAGCGGTACACCCCGGAATGGTCCTGGCAGCTGCCGCCCGGCGGGCTCTCGCTCTGGGTCGACCTGGGCGAGCCGGTCAGCTCCGCCCTGGGGGAGCGGGCCGCGGCCGCCGGTGTGCACATCGGGCGCGGCGCCCGCTTCGGGGTGGACCCGGGGACCTTCGAACACCGGCTCCGGATCCCGTACACGCTGCCCGCCGACCGCCTGGACGAGGGCGTACGGCTCCTGGCGCAGGCCTTCCACGACGGCGTCCCGCTGACCCCGGCGGTGGAACGGCCGTACTGGGTGGCATAGCCCCGGCGCTACGGCCGTCGGCGGAAGTACGCGTTCGCCGCCGGGCGGAACATCAGGGCCACCGCCGTCAGGACGGCCGCCAGGTGGACCGTCCGGCTCGCGACGAAGACCTGGTCGAGGGTGTCCGCGTGCGACAGGGCGCCGGCGAGCGAACCGCCGTCGAGGAGGTACCGCAGGGGCTCCACGACCAGCGAGGCGGTACCGAGGACGCCGAGGCCGACGGCCAGGGTGATCCGCGCCCAGCGCGCACCCGCGCGCATGCGGAAGGCGACCAGGACGGCCGCGGTGAACACGGTGAGGCGGACCACGAGGCCGCCGCCGATCTCGTCGGCCGGGACCCGGCCGAGCATGAGCGCGGTCTCGAACGCTCCGGCGGCCACCGCCGTGAGCCAGAGCGCGAAGGCGGTACGGACCTCGGCGGGGGGCGTGACCTGGCGGGGTACGGCGGCGGTGTACATCGGGGGCTCGCTCTGCGGTCGGGGTGCTCGACACCCCGATGCTCCCGCCGGGCCGGGCCGCGCACCCGCCTGCGGCCCGGTGTATCCGCCCTGGGGCCGGCCCCCTACGGCGTGCGGATCAGGCGGCGGGTGGCGGCGGCCGCGACCGCGGAGGTGCGGGAGTCGACGCCGAGCTTCGCGTAGACGTGCACCAGGTGGGACTTGACCGTGGCCTGGCTGAGGAAGAGCCGCTTGGAGATCTGCTGGTTCGACAGTCCGTCCGCGACCAGCTGGAGCACCTCCAGCTCCCGCTTCGTCAGTGCCTCCGCCGGGGTCCGCATCCGGTCCATCAGGCGCAGCGCCACCGCCGGGGCCAGCGCCGACTGGCCCGCCGCGGCCGTCCGTACCGCCGCGGCCAGTTCCTCCGGCGGGGCGTCCTTCAGCAGGTAGCCCGAGGCGCCCGCCTCCACCGCCGCGAGGATGTCCGCGTCCGTGTCGTACGTGGTCAGCACCAGCACCCGGGGCGCGCCCTGCCGGGCCGTGATCAGGGCCGTCGCCTCGGAGCCGTGCATTCCGGACCCGAACTGGAGGTCCATCAGGACCACGTCCACCGGCTCGGTGGCCGCCAGTTCCACCGCCCGCTCGGCGGTCGCCGCCTCGGCGACCACAGCGAAGTCCGGTTCGGTGTCCAGGACCGCGCGCAGTCCGGCCCGGACCACGGGGTGGTCGTCCGCGAGCAGCAGCCGGACGGTCATCAGGAGGCCTCCAGGGGCAGCGGCAGGGTGACGGCCACGGCGGTGCCCTGGCCGTAGCCGGACTCCACGGTGAAGAGCCCGCCCAGCGTCTCGGCGCGCGAGCGCATCGCGGGCAGGCCGAAGCCGCCCTCGCCCGACGGGGCGGAGGAGAGGTCGAAGCCCTGCCCGTCGTCCACGATGTCGAGGGTGACCGAGGCGTCCATGAAGGTGAGCGTGATCTCGGCCCGCCCGGCCCGCGCGTGGCGCACCACATTGGCCAGCGCCGACTGCGCGATCCGCAGCAGGGCCACCTCGTACGGAGTGGGCAGCACCCGCGGCCTGCCGCTCAGCGAGAACCGCACGCGCGGCCCCGGCGCCCCCGAGCACAGCCGTTCCAGCGCGGCGGCGAGCGACCCGTGCTCCAGATCCGGCGGCGTGAGGGCCCGTACGAAGCGACGCGCCTCGGCGAGGTTCTCCTGGGCGGCCTCCCGCGCCCGCGCTATGTGCGCCGCGGCCGCCGAGCCCACGGGAAGCGACCGCTCGGCGGCCCGCAGCAGCAGCTGGATCGAGGACAGACCCTGGGCCAGGGTGTCGTGGATCTCCCGGGCGAGCCGCTCCCGTTCGGCCAGGATCCCCGCGCCGCGCTCGGCCGCGGCCAGCTCCGCGCGGGTCGTGATGAGCTCCTCGATCAGCTCGCGGCGGCGCTCGCTCTCGCGGTACAGCGCCTGGTAGCCCAGTACGGTCGCCACCGCCACGGCTCCGCCCAGCAGCGGCCCGAGGAAGGCCCCGGGCGTCACCGCGCTGCTGTGCGCGAGGAAGCCGCCGATGGCCGCGCAGGCGGTCACCGCGACGGCCGCGACCCCCCAGCGCAGCCGCAGCAGGTGCAGCTCCAGGAAGTACAGCGGGAAGGCGATCCACAGCCCGTCGGGGGAGACCGCCAGCAGCGCCGCCCAGGCCGCGCCCAGCACGGCCAGCCACACCGCCCCGGCGCGCGGTGACGCGTGCACGGCGGGGGCCCGTACGCCGCCCGCGTACACGGCCGCCAGGGCCGCGCAGACGGCGACGACCCAGCCTGCCCGGGGCGCGGAGTCGGCGACGGCCCGTCCGGCGGCCAGCGCGAGCAGCCCGAGGAGCAGCGCGTGCAGGCACAGCCGCAGCACTTTCGACACGGGGGTGAGGGGGCGGGAGGCGGGAGGAACGGGAGGATTCAGAGCAGCCATGGCCTGACCAGCGTAAGTGGGCCCGGACCGCCCCCGGTCAACCAAAAGTTTGATGTCCGGATGCGTCCTTCGATACGAGGATCGCTACCGTGGCGCGATGCCTTGTGTCCACGCGGACGACCAAGGTGGGGGACATGTTCGTCGCATGGAGAGATCTACGGTTCGCGAAGGGCCGGTTCGCCCTCATGGGCTCGGTCGTACTGCTGATCACGCTGCTGGTCGGCCTGCTGTCCGGGCTCACCTCCGGCCTGGCCCGGGAGAACATCTCGGCCGTCACCGGGCTGCCCGCCACCCATCTGGCCTTCGCGGCGCCCGCCGGTGACCAGAAGGTGTCCTTCACCAACTCCCAGGTGCGGGAGAAGGCCTGGCAGGCCTGGCGGGGGCAGCCCGGGGTGACGTCGGCGGAGCCGCTCGGCATCCGCACCACCAACGCCGCCTCGGGTTCGCGCACCGCGGCGGTGTCGGTCTTCGGCGTGGAGCCCTCGGGGAAGCTCGGCCCGCGCGGCGGCGGCCTCGCCCAGGGCCGGGTGGTCCTCACCGAGAAGGCCGCGAAGGAGCTGGGCGGCCTCACCGCGGGCGCCGAGCTCACGATCGGCCCGCTCGAACTGTCCGTCGCCGCGGTCTCCGGCACCGACGCCTACAGCCACACCCCGGTCGTCTGGATGGACCTGAACGACTGGCAGCGCATCGGCAACCCCGGTACCTCCATGGACACCCTCGCCACCGTCGTCGCCCTCGACACCACCGGCTCCGCCGGCCTCGCCGCCGGCGACGAGGCCGCCGGCACCGAGGCCCGGACCGTGGACGAGGCCCTGGGCGCCATAGGCTCCTACCAGGCCGAGAACGGCTCGCTCCAGCTGATGCGCGGCTTCCTCTTCGTCATCTCGGCCCTGGTGATAGGCGCCTTCTTCACGGTGTGGACCATCCAGCGCAGCGGGGACGTCGCCGTCCTCAAGGCACTGGGTGCCTCGACCCCGTACCTGCTCAAGGACGCCCTCGGCCAGGCCGTGGTCATGCTGGCGATCGGCACCGGGCTGGGCACGGCGCTCGCCGCCGGTTTCGGCGCGCTGATCAGCGGGGGGAACGTGCCCTTCGTGCTCGACGCCGCCACCGTGCTCGTCCCGGCCGCCGTCATGATCGTGCTCGGCGCGCTGGGCGCGGCCCTGTCCATCCGGCGGATCACCGCCGTCGACCCGCTGACCGCCCTCGGGAGCGCCCGATGACCCTGCTCGTCCACGACGTCACCCTCACCTACCCCGACGGCGAGAGCAGGCTCACCGCCCTCGACTCGGTCGGCCTGGAGGTGCCCGCCGGCAGCCTGACGGCCGTCATCGGCCCCTCCGGCTCCGGCAAGTCCAGCCTGCTCGCGGTGGCCGCCACGCTGGTCACCCCGGACTCCGGCCGGGTCGTGGTCGCGGGCCAGGACACCGCGGCGCTGAGCGCGGCCGAGAAGTCGGCCCTGCGCCGGGAGAAGATCGGCATCGTCTTCCAGCAGCCGAACCTGCTGGCCTCGCTGACCGCCGCCGAGCAGCTCCAGGTCATGGCGCACCTCTCGGGCCGCCCCTCGCGGGCGCTGCGCCGGCGCGCGCTGGAGCTGCTGGACGCGGTGGGTCTGGCGGACAAGGCCGACAAGCGCCCCCACCAGCTCTCCGGGGGCCAGCGCCAGCGGATCAACATCGCCCGCGCCCTGATGAACGAGCCCGCCGTCCTGCTGGTCGACGAGCCGACCAGCGCCCTCGACCACGAGCGCGGCGCGGCCGTGCTCGACCTGCTGGTCACCCTGACCCGCGAGCGCTCGACGGCCACCGTGCTGGTCACCCACGACCACGCCCACCTGGACCGGATGGACCGTACGGCGACGATGGCCGACGGCCGCCTGATGCAGAGCCCGGATCCTGTCCCGGCGTCCTGAACGGCGTCGCGACGAGCGTCCCGAACGGTGTACGAAACGGCTCCGGCGCCCCTCGAAGCGAGGGGCGCCGGAGCCTCGTACGGCTGCCTGCCAGGGCTGGGCTGGTGCTAGGCGGGGCTCTGGTTGGAGAGGGCCACCGACAGCTCGGCGGCGACGCCCTGCAGGATCGGTACGAAGGACTCGGCCACCGCCTCGGTCACCCGGCCCGCCGGGCCCGAGATGGAGATCGCGGCGGCGGTCGGCGAGTTCGGCACCGACACGGCGAGGCAGCGGACTCCTATCTCCTGCTCGTTGTCGTCGACCGCGTAGCCCACCTTGCGGACCTGCTCCAGCGCGTCGAGGAAGCCCTCGGGCGTGGTGATGGTCTTCTCGGTCGCGGCCGGCATCCCGGTGCGGGCCAGCAGGGCCCGGACCTCGTCGGCGGGGGTGTGGGCGAGGAGCGCCTTGCCCACACCGGTGGAGTGCGGGAGCACCCGGCGGCCGACCTCGGTGAACATGCGCATGGAGTGCTTGGACGGCACCTGGGCGACGTAGACGATCTCGTCCCCGTCGAGCAGGGCCATGTTCGCCGTCTCCCCGGTCTCCTCGACCAGGCGGGCGAGGTAGGGGCGGGCCCAGGTGCCCAGGAGCCGCGACGCGGACTCGCCGAGGCGGATCAGCCGAGGGCCGAGGGAGTAACGTCGGTTGGGCTGCTGGCGTACGTAGCCGCATGCCACGAGGGTGCGCATGAGGCGGTGGATGGTCGGCAGCGGCAGACCGCTGGCGGCGGAGAGCTCGCTGAGGCCGACTTCGCCCCCGGCGTCGGCCATGCGTTCGAGCAGATCGAAGGCGCGCTCAAGGGACTGGACGCCACCGCTGGCGGCGGTGGGCTTGGCGGAAGCGTCGGTGGTGCTGGCGCTGGACGTCGGCACGGCGCGGTCCTTTCGGTGCTGGCAGGCAAGGAATCAGCCTACCGGTCGGTCGGCGTCGGCCCTAGAGCAGGGGCGATGCCGTCCCCGCCGGTCAGAGGCGGTTTTGTCCGGGTGGCGGACGTCCTCGGGAAGTTACCCTCCCAACCCCCGGTGGTGGTAGATGCATTCTGTATGGCGAAATCTTAATTCCATCCTGTGGAAACATCCAATTGCGGTCCAGGTGTGTCAGTGGTCCGTCCGGGCGCTCTTGACTGGCCCCGGATCGCCGTGAAGACTCCGTCAACAGAACGTTGAATTTCGCTCTGTGGAAGTAGATGGGGAGGTTCCGGTGGCCGACGTGGCTGTGGAACTGGTACTGCGCTCGACGCGCGTCATCACCCCCGAGGGGACGCGCGCCGCTTCGGTGGCCGTCGCCGCCGGGAAGATCACGGCCGTGCTGGCGTACGAGGCCGAGGTACCGGCCGGAGCCCGGCTGGAGGACTTCGGCGACGACGTCCTGCTCCCCGGCCTGGTCGACACCCACGTCCACGTGAACGACCCGGGCCGCACCGAGTGGGAAGGCTTCTGGACGGCCACCCGGGCCGCCGCGGCCGGCGGCATCACCACGATCCTCGACATGCCGCTGAACTCCCTGCCGCCGACCACCACGGCCGCCAACCTGCGCGTCAAGCAGGAGGTCGCCCGCGCCAAGGCGCACGTGGACATCGGCTTCTGGGGCGGCGCCCTGCCGGACAACGTCAAGGACCTGCGCCCGCTGCACGACGCCGGCGTCTACGGCTTCAAGTGCTTCCTGTCGCCCTCCGGCGTCGACGAGTTCCCCGAGCTCGACCAGGAGCAGCTCGCCGCCTCCCTCGCCGAGATCACCGGCTTCGGCGGCCTGATGATCGTGCACGCCGAGGACCCGCACCACCTGGACGCGGCCCCGGTCGTCCCCGGCCCCAAGTACGCCGACTTCCTCGCCTCCCGCCCGCGCGACGCCGAGAACACCGCGATCGGGAATCTGATCGCCCAGGCGAAGCGGCTGAACGCGCGGGTCCACGTACTGCACCTCTCGTCGAGCGACGCGCTGCCGCTGATCGCCGCCGCCAAGGCCGAGGGCGTCAAGATCACCGTCGAGTCCTGCCCGCACTACCTCACCCTCACGGCCGAGGAAGTCCCGGACGGGGCCAGCGAGTTCAAGTGCTGCCCGCCCATCCGCGAGGCCGCCAACCAGGACCTCCTGTGGGACGCGCTCGCCGACGGCACCATCGACTGCATCGTCTCCGACCACTCGCCCTCCACCGCGGACCTGAAGACCAGCGACTTCGCCACCGCGTGGGGCGGCATCTCCTCGCTGCAGCTGGGACTCCCGGCGATCTGGACCGAGGCGCGCAGGCGCGGACGCACCCTGGAGGACGTCGTCCGCTGGATGTCCGCCGCCCCGGCCGCGCTCGCCGGCCTGACGCAGAAGGGCGCGATCGAGGTGGGCCGCGACGCCGACTTCGCCGTCCTGGCACCCGAAGAGACCTTCACCGTGGACCCCGCGGAACTGCACCACCGCAACCGGGTCACGGCGTACGCGGGCAAGACCCTGCACGGCGTCGTGAAGTCCACCTGGCTGCGCGGCACGCAGATCGCCGACCACGGCACCCCGACCGAGCCTACGGGCCTCCTCCTCGAAAGGCAGAACTGACAGTGGCGATTCCTTCCTTCACCGGCAACGCGAACCCGTACGGAGGCGGCGACCCGTACGCGGACTACCGCACCGCGGACTTCCCCTTCACCCAGTACGCGAACCTCGCCGCCCGTGAGCTGGGCGCCGGTGTCACCTTCGCCAACGACGAGTTCTTCGCCCAGCGCGAGAACCTCCTCATCGCCGAGGCCGCGCACTTCGACCCCGAGCACTTCGGTCACAAGGGCAAGATCATGGACGGCTGGGAGACCCGCCGCCGGCGTGGCGTCTCCGCCACGCAGCCCTGGCCGACCCCCGAGGACCACGACTACGCCCTGGTCCGCCTCGGCGCCCCCGGCGTGATCCGCGGCATCGTCGTCGACACCGCCCACTTCCGCGGCAACATGCCGCAGGCCGTCTCCGTCGAGGGCACCAACTGGGAAGGCGCCCTCGCGCCGACCCCCGAGGAGCTCCTCGGCGACGACGTCAAGTGGACCACCCTGGTCCCGCGCACCCCGGTCGGCGGCCACGCGGCCAACGGCTTCGAGGTCACCGCCGAGCAGCGCTTCACGCACCTGCGCGTCAACCAGCACCCCGACGGCGGCATCGCCCGCCTGCGCGTGTACGGCGAGGTCGTACAGGACCCGAAGTGGCTCGCCACGCTGGGCACCTTCGACGTCGTCGCGCTGGAGAACGGCGGCTCGGTGCAGGACGCGTCCAACCGCTTCTACTCCCCGCCGACCAACACCATCAACCCGGGCCGCTCCCGCAAGATGGACGACGGCTGGGAGACCGCCCGCCGCCGCGACAACGGCAACGACTGGATCCGCTACCAGCTCGTCGCCGAGTCCGAGATCCGCGCCGTCGAGATCGACACCGCGTACCTCAAGGGCAACTCGGCCGGCTGGGCCTCCCTGTCGGTCAAGACGGGCGAGGAGGGCGAGTGGACGGAGTTCCTGCCGCGCACCCGCCTGCAGCCCGACACCAACCACCGCTTCGTGCTGGACGCCCCGGCGGTCGGCACGCACGTCCGGATCGACATCTTCCCGGACGGCGGCTTCTCCCGCCTGCGCCTGTACGGCTCGCTGACGGAGGCCGGCACGGCCGCGCACGCCGCCCGCCACCAGGAACTGGGCGGCTGATTGAGCCCCGCCTGGGGACCCCCGCACGGAGTGCGGGGGAGCTTGAGGCGTGGGGGTCCCCCCGGACGGAGTCTGGGGGAGGGTCCGGGGCTGAGCCCCAGGAGTGAACCCGCACCCGGGGGCCGACACCCCCGGGCGCACGCCCGAAGGGGCGCACCGTCAACGGTGCGCCCCTTCGGCGTATCACGAGGTTCGCGGTGATGCCGCGCCCGCCGCGTCTGAATGGTTGCGAGTTCAATGAAATGGGAGTCCGTGAGATGGCGCCGGCGGGAATCGGACAGGGAGTTTTCGCGCGCCGCACCGATGAGTCCGCGGCGGCCGGGGAGTCTGAACCTGCGTACGGACGACCGAGCTAGGAGCGCAGAGCCATGGGCAAGCTGACCCTCACCACCTTCCTGACCCTCGACGGCGTGATGCAGGCCCCCGGCGGGCCGGAGGAGGACACCAGCGGCGGGTTCGAGTACGGCGGCTGGGTGGTGCCGTACGCCGACGAGGGCATGGGGGAGTTCGTCACCGAGGTCTTCGGCCGGACCGGGGCGTTCCTGCTCGGGCGGCGCACGTACGAGATCTTCGCGTCGTACTGGCCGCAGCACGACGACCCCGCCGACCCGGTCGCGGGCAACCTGAACAGGCTGCCGAAGTACGTGGCCTCGACCACGCTCAAGGAGCCCGCCTGGGGCCCGGCCACCGTGCTCGACGGGGAGCACCTGCAGAGCGAGATCGTCCGGGTCAAGGACGCGCTCGACGGTGAGCTGCAGGTGCACGGCAGCGGGCAGCTCGCGCAGTGGCTGCTGGCCCGGGACCTCGTGGACGAGCTGAACCTGCTCGTCTTCCCGGTGTTCCTGGGCGGCGGGCGCCGGCTGTTCCCGACCGGCGGGCTGCCGACGGCCTGCGAGCTGACGAGCTCCCGTACGACGTCGAGCGGGATCTCCATCCACACCTACCGGCCGACGGGCCGCGCCACCTTCGGCTCGTTCCTGGACGAGTGAACCGGGCCCGCCACCGGCCCGTAAAGGGGTCGACCGGTCATGATCGGTCCCGGTACGGTGAGCCCGCACCCGTGCGAGCCGCCGAAGTCTCCACCCGCTCGCCGCCGTTGGAGACGCCCCCGTGACCGTGATCTCGCCCGCACTCGCCGCCCCCCGCCGGGCCTGGCTCGCCGACCTGCCCGTGCTGGCCGTCGCCGTCGTCTGGGGCGGCAGCTACCTCGCCGCCAAGGGCATCACCACCACGCAGACCGTGATCGGCGTACTCGTGCTCCGCTTCGGGTTCGTCCTGCCCGTGCTGGCCGTGGCCGGCCGGCGGCGGCTGCGCGCGCTGACCCCCGCCCAGCTGCGCGGCGCCGGGGTGCTGGGCCTCGTACTCGGCGGGATCTTCCTGCTGGAGACCTACGGGGTCGTCCACACCTCGGCCACCAACGCCGGTCTGATCATCAGCCTGACCATGATCTTCACTCCGCTCGCCGAGGCCGCCGTGAGGAGGCGGGCGCCCTCCGCCGGCTTCCTCGCCGCAGCCGGAGTCTCCATCGCCGGAGTGGTCCTGCTGACCCAGGGCGGGGGATTCACCGCGCCCGGCCTCGGCGACCTGCTCATGCTCTGCGCCGCCCTCGCCCGGACCCTGCACGTCCTGCTGATGGCCCGCGTCAAGGCCGTCCAGGACGCCGACTCGCTCTCCCTGACCACCGTCCAGCTCGGCGGCGCCGTCCTCGTCTTCGCCCTGCTCGCGGGCGTGCCCGGGACCGGGGACAGCCCGTGGGCCGTGGCCGCGGGCTTCGGGGCCGCCGAGTGGGCGGGGCTGGTCTTCCTCTCCGTCTTCTGCACCCTGTTCGCCTTCTTCGTGCAGATGTGGGCCGTCCGCCGTACCTCGCCCTCCCGCGTCAGCCTGCTGCTCGGCACCGAGCCGCTGTGGGCGGCCGCCGCCGGCATCGCCATCGGCGGCGAGCACCTCGGCCCCCTCGGCCTCGCGGGCGCGGCCCTCGTGCTCGCCGGCACCGCGTGGGGCCGCCGCGCCGCCGACGGCTGAACGATTGTCCGAAACCGCTCCCATCCGAGGTGAACAGCGGCCCTACGCTGGCCTGCATGCCAGTTCTGGACATCAGCAACCTCGCCGACGACTTCAACGAGAACCCCTACCCGCACTACGCGCGGTTGAGGGAGAGCGGTCCCGTCCACCGCATCAAGACGGCGGACGGGGAGGAGGTCTGGCTGATCGTCGGCCACGACGAGGCCCGCCAGGCACTCGCCCACCCCGACGTGTCGAAGAACTGGCAGACCGCCGGCCTCTACGCCGACCGCACCACCACCACCCTCAGCACCAACATGCTCCGCTCCGACCCGCCCCACCACACCCGGCTGCGCCGCCTGGTGGCCCGTGAGTTCACCTCGCGCCGGGTCGAGGCCCTGCGCCCCCGCGTCCAGCAGGTCACCGGCGAGCTGCTCGACGCGATGGCGGCCCGTCCCGGCCGCCGCGCCGATCTGATCGCGTCCTTCGCCGTACCGCTGCCCATGACCGTCATCTGCGAACTCCTCGGCGTGCCCGACCTCGAACGCGGCTCCTTCCGGAAGTGGTCCACCGAGATCGTCGCGCCGACCGGCACCAAGTCCGAGACCGCCGCGCTGCGCGCCATGTCCGGCTATCTCGCCGAGCTCACCGACGCCAAACGGGAGCGCCCCGGCGAGGACCTGCTCAGCGCGCTGATCCGGACCCGGGACGAGGAGGGCGACCAGCTGTCCCCGGAGGAGCTCATCGGCATGGCGTTCCTGCTGCTGGTCGCCGGGCACGAGACCACCGTGAACCTGATCGGCAACGGCGTACGGGCCCTGCTCGCGCACCCCGACCAGCTGGCGGCCCTGCGCGCCGACCCGGACGGGCTGATCGACGGCGCGGTGGAGGAGATGCTCCGCTACGACGGACCGCTGGAGAGCGCCACCTACCGCTTCGCCCGCGCCGACCTGGAGATCGGCGGCACCCTCATCGAGGCCGGCTCGCCCGTGCTGGTCTCCCTGGCCGGCGCCGACCGCGACCCGGCCCGGTTCACCGGGCCCGACGTCTTCGATATCCGCCGCACCGGCCAGAACCACATGGCTTTCGGCCACGGCATCCACTTCTGCCTCGGCGCCCCGCTGGCCCGCATGGAGGGGCGCATCGCGATCCGTGCCCTGCTGGAACGTTTCCCCGACCTGGCCGAGGACCCGGACGCCGGCCCGCGCGAGTGGATCCCGGGCACCCTGATCCGGGGAGTGAAGCGGCTGCCGGTGCGCTGGTAGCCGTACATGACAAGCCGCAGGAGCCGCGGAGGCCGCAGAACCCGTGGAAGCCGCAGCCGCTCACAGATCCGGCAGCTCCTCCAGCCGGACCCGGCGCCGTTCCCGGCGCGAGAGCTCGCACGCCTCCGCGACCCGGAACGCGGCGAGCGCCTCCCGGCCGTCGCAGAGGTTGGGGCCCTCGCCGCGCACCAGGCGTACGAAGGCCGCCAGCTCCGCCTCGTACGCCGGGGCGAAGCGCTCCAGGAAGCCCGTCCACGGCTTGCTCGCCGGGGGCGGGCCGTGCGGCTCGGTGGAGGCGATCGGCGTACGGTCGTCCAGCCCGGCGGACACCTGGTCCAGCTCCCCGGCCAGCTCCATCCGCACGTCGTAGCCGGCGCCGTTGATCCGGCTGCCGGTCGAGGTGACGAGCGTGCCGTCGTCCAGGGTCAGCACGGCCGCCGCCGTGTCGATGTCACCCGTCTCCCGGAACCGCGCCGGCCCCGCGTCCGACCCGGCCGCGTACACCTCCGTCACCTCGTGCCCGGTCACCCAGCGGACCATGTCGAAGTCGTGCACCAGGCAGTCGCGGTACAGGCCACCCGAGGTCGCCAGGTACGCGGCCGCGGGCGGAGCGGGATCGGCCGTCATCGTCCGTACGGTGTGCAGCCGCCCCAGGGCGCCCGAGCGGACCAGCTCCCGGGCCGTGCGGTAGCCCGCGTCGAAGCGGCGCATGAAGCCCAGCTGGAGTACGCCGCCACCCGCTTTCACCTCGCGCAGAGCGGCGAGGGTGCGGGCCAGGTCCGGGGCCACCGGCTTCTCGCAGAACACCGGCAGGCCGCCGCGTACCGCCCGTACGACCAGCTCGGCGTGGCCCTCGGTCGAGCAGGCCACGACCACCGCGTCCACGCCCCAGGTGAAGACCTGCTCCACGGAGGGCGCGGCGGTGGCCCCCAGCCGGTCGGCCAGGCGCGCCGCCCGCGCGGGGTCGGCGTCGGCGAGCAGGAGCGAGCCCGCGTCCGCCTGGCGGGCCAGCGCCGCCGCGTGGAACGAGCCGATCCGGCCCGTTCCGATGAGCCCGATGCGCATGCACTCAACCTGACCCCGTACGGGGGACCTGTCAATCTGCCCGCGCATGCCCCGATGGCCCTTCATGGTCCACTGTGGCGGATACTGGGCGGCTGGAACCGGAATGACCGAATGATGACGGACGAGACGGACGAGGGAAGGGCGCGGCGACGTGGCTAGGGTTCGGACAGGGGTACGCGTCGTGGGCGCCGTGCTCGCGGCGGTACTGGGAGCCTCGCTCGCGGGCTGCAGCAGCACGGGCGGCAAGCGCGCCGAGGAGCGGGCGAAGGCCGCCGCGGCAGGCCGGCCGGCCGTGTCCACCCCGCGCTGGACCTTCGCGATGGTCACGCACGCGGGCGACGGCGACACCTTCTGGGACATCGTCCAGAAGGGCGCCAAGGAGGCCGCGGCGAAGGACAACATCAACTTCGTCTACGCCCACGACGACCAGGCACAGCAGCAGGCGCAGTTCGTGCAGAACGCCATCGACCAGAAGGTCGACGGGATCATCGTGAGCCTCGCCAAGCCGGAAGCCCTCAAGGACGTCATCGCCAAGGCCGTCAAGGCCGGCATCCCGGTGGTCACGGTCAACTCCGGCTCCGCCCAGTCCGCCGCCTACGGGGCGCTGACCCACATCGGCCAGGACGAGGAGATCGCGGGCGAGGCGGTCGGCACCGAGCTGACGAAGCGCGGCAGGAAGAAGGCCGTCTGCGTCCTGCACGAGCAGGGCAACGTGGGCCACGAGCAGCGCTGCGCCGGGGCGAAGAAGACCTTCGGCGGCACGATGGAGAACCTGTACGTCGAGGGCACCAACATGCCCTCCGTCCAGGCGGCCCTCCAGGCCAAGCTCCAGGCCGACCCCTCCGTCGACGCGATCCTCACGCTCGGCGCGCCCTTCGCCCCCACCGCCGTCAAGGCGAAGGACGCGGCGGGCAGCAAGGCCGAGGTGGACACCTTCGACCTCAACGAATCCGTCGCCCGCGACCTGAAGTCCGGCGCCCTCGGCTTCGCCGTCGACCAGCAGCCCTACCTCCAGGGCTACGAGGCGATCGACCTGCTCTGGCTCTACCGCTACAACGCGGACGTGCTCGGCGGCGGGCGCCCGGTGCTCACCGGACCGCAGATCGTCACGGCCGCCGAGTCGGCCGAGCTGGAGGAGTACATCAAGCGGGGCAGCCGATGAGCACCGCCGCCCCCGCCGTCGACGAACGGCTCGCGCACACCTCCGTGATCCGCCGGCTGCTGGGCCGCCCGGAGCTGGGCGCCGTGGTCGGCGCGGCCGCCGTCTTCGTCTTCTTCTCCTTCGCCGCCCCCAGCTTCCTGCAGGCCTCCAGCCTCAGCACGGTGCTGTACTCGGCCTCCACCATCGGGATCATGGCCGTCCCGGTGGCCCTGCTGATGATCGGCGGTGAGTTCGACCTCTCCGCCGGCGTCATGGTCACCACCTCGGCGCTGGTGGCCTCGATGTTCAGCTACCAGATGACCGCCAACGTCTGGGTCGGCGTCCTGGTGTCCCTGCTGGTCACCCTGGCCATCGGCTTCTTCAACGGCTTCATGCTGACCCGTACCAAGCTGCCCAGCTTCATCATCACGCTCGGCACCTTCCTGATGCTGACCGGCCTGAACCTCGGCTTCACCAAGCTGATCAGCGGGTCCGTCTCCACCAAGAGCATCGCCGACATGGAGGGCTTCAGCTCCGCGCGGGCCCTCTTCGCCTCGCAGTGGAACATCGGCTCGGTCACCCTGAAGGTGACCATCCTGTGGTGGCTGGCCCTGGTCGCCGTCGCCACCTGGATCCTGCTGCGCACCCGCGCCGGGAACTGGATCTTCGCGGTGGGCGGCGGGGCGGACGCGGCCCGCGCCACCGGTGTCCCCGTCGTGAAGACCCGTATCGGCCTCTACATGGGCGTCGCCCTGTGCGCCTGGATCTCCGGCCAGCACATCCTCTTCTCGTTCGACGTGGTCCAGTCGGGCGAGGGCGTCGGCAACGAGTTCCTCTACATCATCGCGGCCGTCATCGGCGGCTGCCTGATGACCGGCGGCTACGGCTCCGCCATCGGTTCGGCGGTCGGCGCCTTCATCTTCGGCATGACCAGCAACGGCATCGTCTACGCCCAGTGGAACCCGGACTGGTTCAAGTTCTTCCTCGGCGCGATGCTCCTGCTCGCGACGCTGCTCAACGCATGGGTCCGCAAGCGGGCGGAGGAGAGCAAGTGACCACGAAAGGCACGACGGCCCTGGTGAAGCTGACCGAGGTCAGCAAGTACTACGGAAACATCCGCGCCCTCCAAGGGGTCTCCCTGGAGGTCGCGGCGGGTGAGATCACCTGTGTCCTCGGCGACAACGGCGCCGGCAAGTCCACCCTCATCAAGATCATCGCGGGGCTGCACCAGCACGACGCCGGCTCCTTCGAGATCGAGGGGGAGGAGACCGTGCTCGCCAACCCGCGTGCGGCCCTCGACCGCGGCATCGCCACCGTCTACCAGGACCTCGCCGTCGTCCCGCTCATGCCGGTCTGGCGGAACTTCTTCCTCGGCTCCGAGCCGACCAAGGGCCGCGGCCCGCTCCGCCGCCTCGACGTGGACTTCATGCGCGCGACCACCCGCGCCGAGCTGCTGCGCATGGGCATCGACCTGCGCGACGTCGACCAGCCCATCGGCACCCTGTCCGGCGGCGAGCGGCAGTGCGTGGCCATCGCCCGCGCCGTGCACTTCGGCGCGAAGGTGCTCGTACTCGACGAGCCGACCGCCGCCCTCGGCGTCAAGCAGTCCGGCGTGGTCCTCAAGTACGTCGCCGCCGCCCGCGACGCGGGCCTCGGCGTGGTGCTGATCACCCACAACCCGCACCACGCCCACCTGGTCGGCGACCGGTTCGTGCTCCTCAAGCGCGGCACCATGGCGGGCAGCCACACCCGCGACTCGATCACCCTGGACGAGCTCACCCGGCAGATGGCGGGCGGCTCCGAGCTGGACGAACTGAGCCACGAACTGGAGCGAGTGGCAGAATCAGGCCCAGACGCCACATCCGGTGCAGCCGATCCGGATTCCGGTTCCACTTCCTCCGACAGGGGCGACACGACTCGATGAGCACGTACCGGGACTTCACGCTCGCCCACCGGGGGTCGGCGCGAGGCACCGTCCTGCGGACCGTCGGGACCCGTGAGCGCCGGTCGCACCTGACCGCCCCGCGCGTCCCGACCGTCGGCATCGACATCGGCGGCACCAAGGTGATGGCCGGCGTCGTCGACGCCGACGGCGTCATCCTGGAGAAGATCCGCGCCGAGACGCCGGACAAGTCCAAGAGCGCCAAGGTCGTCGAGGACACGATCGTCGAGCTGGTGCTGGACCTCTCCGACCGGCACGACGTGCACGCGGTGGGCATCGGGGCGGCCGGCTGGGTGGACGCCGACCGCTCCCGCGTCCTCTTCGCACCCCACCTGGCCTGGCGAGACGAGCCGCTGCGCGACGCCCTCCAGTCCCGGCTCGCGGTCCCGGTCATGGTCGACAACGATGCCAACACCGCGGCGTGGGCGGAATGGCGCTTCGGCGCCGGGCGCGGCGAGGACCACCTCGTCATGATCACCCTGGGCACCGGCATCGGCGGGGCCATCCTCGAAGGCGGCCAGGTCAAGCGGGGCCGGTACGGGGTCGCCGGCGAGTTCGGCCACATGCAGGTCGTCCCCGGGGGCCACCGCTGCCCCTGCGGCAACCGCGGCTGCTGGGAGCAGTACAGCTCCGGCAACGCACTGGTCCGCGAGGCCCGCGAGCTCGCCGCCGCCGACTCCCCGGTCGCGTACAACATCATCGCCAGGGTCGGCGGCAACGTCTCGGAGATCACCGGGCCGCTCATCACCGAGCTGGCCCGCGAGGGCGACGCCATGTGCGTCGAGCTGCTCCAGGACATCGGCCAGTGGCTCGGCGTCGGCATCGCCAACCTCGCCGCCGCCCTCGACCCGTCCTGCTTCGTCATCGGCGGCGGCGTCAGCGCTGCCGACGACCTGCTGATCGGCCCCGCCCGGGACGCCTTCCGGCGTCACCTCACCGGCCGCGGCTACCGCCCCGAGGCCCGGATCGCCAAGGCCGAGCTCGGCCCCGAGGCGGGTATGGTCGGAGCCGCCGACCTCGCCCGGCTCGTCGCCCGCCGCTTCCGCCGCGCCACGCGCCGCCGCGTCGAGCGCTACGAGCGCTACGAGCGCTACGCGCAGCTGGGCCGGCGCCTCGCCAACGGCCCCACGGACTCCAAGGACCAGAACGAGCAGTGACCCCGCCCACCCTGCCCCACCAGGCGTCCGCCCCCGACGGGGGAGGCACGCCGCCGCCCACCGCCGAGGACCGCGGGCACGTCGTCAAGCGCCGCTGGATCACCGCGATCATCATCCTGCTGCTGGTCGGCGTACCCGCGGGTTATCTCGCCGTCTCCACCCAGCAGAGCCGCGAGAGCGGCCGCGACAAGGCCGCCAAGGTCGGCGCGTCCACGGTGCGTCCCGGCTGGCCCTCGAAGGTGCAGCGCAGCATCTACGAGGTCCCCATCCCGCCCAAGGCCTGGCGGGTCGGGTTCCTGGAGACCAACAACTGGCGCACCAGCCGGCTCTTCACGCAGTTCGCGGTCACCCCCGCCGACCTGGACGCCTTCCTGGCCGACCTCGGCACCAGCCGGGACGCGCTGACCCCCGGGGTCGCGATCTCCCCGCACGACTCCGAGGTCGCGGGCTGGAGCTGGAGCCCGGACTCCACCTGGTACGAGATCACCCTGGAGCAGCCGGACCCGCGCCCCACCCGGGACGTCACGGTCGACCTCACGGATCCCGAGCACCCCAGGGTCTACGTGGTGTCGACGACGACTCCGTAGAGGTGTCGACAGGGCCTAGCCTGGGATCATGAAGCTCACCAAGCGGCTGCATTCCTGCGTCCAGCTGGAGAAGGACGGGCGCACGCTCGTCATCGACCCGGGCGCCTTCAGCGAACCTGACGCGGGCCTGGGGGCGGACGCCCTGCTGGTCACGCACGAGCACCCCGACCACTTCGAGGAGGGCCGGCTGCGGGCCGCCCTCGACGCCAATCCCGCGGCGGGCCTGTGGACCCTGCGCAGCGTGGCGCAGCAGCTGGCCGCCGCCTATCCGGGCCGGGTGCACACCGTCGGGCACGGCGACACCTTCACCGCCGCCGGATTCGAGGTCCAGGTGCACGGCGAGCTGCACGCCGTGATCCACCCCGACATCCCGCGGGTCACCAACGTCGGCTACCTCGTGGACGGTTCGCTGTTCCACCCCGGGGACGCGCTGACCGTGCCCGACGCGGCGGTGGAGACACTGATGCTCCCGGTGCACGCCCCGTGGAACAAGGTCTCCGAGGTGATCGACTACCTCCGCGAGGTCAAGCCGCGGCGGGCCATCGACATCCACGACGCGTACCTGTCCGACATCGCCCGGCCGATCTACGACAGGGCCCTGGACAGCCTGGGCGGCGCGGACCACGGCCGACTCACCGCCGGGGAAGCCGCCGATCTGTGACTGTCGGTGCCGGGCGGTAGGTTGGGACGCATGCGTATCGCCACGTTCAACGTCAACTCCATCACCGCCCGGCTTCCGCGCCTGCTGGCCTGGCTGGAGAGCTCCGGCACCGATGTCCTGTGCATCCAGGAGACCAAGTGCTCCGCGGAGCAGTTCCCGCACGCGGAGCTGCGCGAGCTGGGCTACGAGGCGGCCGTCAACGCCACCGGCCGGTGGAACGGCGTCGCCCTGATCTCCAAGGTCGGCCTGGACGACGTGGTCCTGGGGCTGCCCGGCGGGCCCGACTACGAGGGGGTCCAGGAGCCCCGCGCGATCTCCGCCACCTGCGGCGGGGTGCGCGTCTGGTCGGTCTACGTGCCCAACGGCCGGGAGGTCGCGCACGACCACTACGGCTACAAGCTGAACTGGTTCCGCTCCCTGACCACGGCCATCGCCGAGGACGCGGCCGGCCCCCGCCCCTTCGCGGTGCTCGGCGACTTCAACGTGGCCCCGACCGACGAGGACGTCTACGACCCGGCCGTCTTCGAGGGCCTCACCCACGTCACCCCGGCCGAGCGCGCCGCCCTGGAGGCGCTGCGGGCCGCCGGGCTCTCCGACGTGCTGCCGCGCCCCCTCAAGTACGACCGCCCCTACACGTACTGGGACTACCGCCAGCTCGCCTTCCCCAAGAACAGGGGCATGCGCATCGACCTGGTGTACGGGAACGAGCCCTTCAGCAAGGCCGTCACCGACGCCTACGTCGACCGCGAGGAGCGCAAGGGCAAGGGCGCGTCCGACCATGCGCCGGTCGTCGTCGACCTGGATCTCGACCGGTAGGCACGGGTCCCGATCCGGGCCGACGGATCCCGGCCCCTTCTTTCGGATCAGGCGTCGCGGGCCGGGCGTGATCCGGAAGAGACGGCCTCGCGCGCCCTGTGGCCAGCGGCGGATCCTGGTGCGACGCTGGTCGGTATGAACATCCCTTTCCTGGCCAACTGGCTGAACCGGCACGAAACGGAACGGGGTGCGGGTCTCGCCGCCGCGCTCGCCGATGATCCCGAGGGCGTCGCCGAGTTGTTCTCGGAGTGCGAGATGCTGCGCGCCCAGGCGAGGGTGGCCGGGCTCGAACTCGACGAGAGCCAGGCCTCGTTGGAGGCCCTCGACCAGCTGATGCCCCGCTGGCGGCGGGATCCCGAGGCCGTGCCGTGGCTCGGGAACGACGCGGGCTTCTACCTCGGGACGGTGATCATCCGCACCATCCCCGGAGCCGGCTGGCAGGTGTGGCCCAACGGCCAGCCGGTGATCCGGCTGGCCTCGGGCCGCGAGCTGAACGTGATCGAGTCGGGGGTGTCCTGGGCGATGACGGGATCCCCCGAGCTCAGCCAGGCGTACGCGGAGGCCTCCGAGGGGTGACCGGAGGCGATCTTTATGTCGCCTTTAGGCGTGTCGAGGGGAAGTGCCCTTCCCGGGCTGGTTAGTTTGCCTGGACTCGACACACCGACAAGTGGGCAGGGCAGCACATGGTCGTCGATCCGTTGATCGAGCTGCGGGACGTCAACAAACACTTCGGGCAGTTACACGTCCTCCAGGACGTCAACCTCACCGTCGGCCGCGGCGAAGTCGTGGTCGTCATCGGCCCCTCCGGCTCCGGGAAGTCGACCCTGTGCCGGGCGATCAACCGGCTGGAGACCATCGAATCCGGCACCATCCTGCTCGACGGGAGACCGCTGCCCGCCGAGGGGAAAGACCTGGCCCAGCTGCGCGCCGAGGTCGGGATGGTCTTCCAGTCCTTCAACCTCTTCGCGCACAAGACCGTCCTCGCCAACGTCTCGCTCGCCCAGATCAAGGTCCGCGGCCGCAAGAAGGGCGAGGCGGACAAGCGCTCCCGGGAACTCCTGGAGCGCGTCGGCCTCGCCGACCAGGCCCCCAAGTTCCCCGCCCAGCTCTCCGGCGGCCAGCAGCAGCGCGTGGCCATCGCACGCGCCCTCGCCATGAACCCCAAGGCGCTGCTCTTCGACGAGCCCACCTCCGCACTCGACCCGGAGATGATCAACGAGGTGCTGGAGGTCATGCAGCAGCTCGCCCGTGAGGGGATGACCATGGTCGTGGTCACCCACGAGATGGGCTTCGCCCGATCCGCCGCCAACCGCGTCGTGTTCATGGCCGACGGCAGGATCGTCGAGGACCGGACCCCGGAGGACTTCTTCACCGCCCCCGAGAGCGACCGCGCCAAGGATTTCCTGTCCAAGATCCTCAAGCACTGAGGGGGTCCCGATCGATCCCTCAGCAGGGCCACCCCGCACGGCAGCAGCCGCGGATCACTGCTCGCGCAGCGGCACCGAGACGTAACTGGGATCGGTGCGCGGCGAGGAGAAGGTCAGCTGCGCGCCGGTGGGGTTGTGCTCGATGTAGAGCGGGTCGACGGTGTCGATGACCAGGGCGAGCCGGTGGCCCGCGGGCACGTCGTAGGCGGTGGAGAACAGTTCCAGGTCCACGCCGAAGGCCTGCCCGGGGGTGCGGCCGTGGAAGGTGTACGGGGCGTTGCTGACCAGTTTGCCGATGCCGAGCGGGCCGACGTCGTAGAGATACGCGACGAAGGTGCCGTCGCCCTTGGTGGGAGTGACGGTGGTGTGCACCTCGACCGTGCCGCGGACCCGGCGCGGCTCGTCGTAGCGCCCGGACTGCCAGACGGCGGCGAAGGCGCGGGGGAGCAGCGGGATGGAGGCGGCCGGGGGTGCCTTGACGAGCTGGTCGAGGATGCTGGAGAGGAAGATCACGCCGCCGTTGGCACCGGAGTCCACATTGGCGAAGAGGTGCTCGCTGTCGGAGAGCGGGAGCTTCTCGGTGCCGGCGGCGCCGACCGACTTCCAGTCGGCGTAGCCCTCGTACCCGCCGTCGCTGCGGGACTTCAGCTGCACGGGGGCCTCGGTGTCGACGCCGTTGCGCTCGCCCTTGAGATAGCGGTCGAACCAGCGGTGGGCGTTGGTCCAGGTGTCGTTGGGCAGGCCCAGCAGGCCGGTGGCCTCGGCGGTGGCGTGGTCGCCCGGGCGGAACTCCAGCCGCTTGGGGCCGGTCAGCTTCTCGAAGAACTCCGCGTACTGGTTGGGCGGGAAGATGGTGTCGCCCCAGGCATTGCCCAGCATGATCGCGGCGCCGTTGGCGTTGATCCGGTCCACCTGCTCGGCGGCCGAGCGCTGCTTGCCCCACTCGATCATCTGCTGCTCCCGGTCCAGTCGGGAGCCCAGGAAGTCGCCGAGGATCGACTGGAGTTCGGGGCCGGGGCGGCCGGTGAGGAAGCCGGCGGCGCCGAGCATCCCGGCGGCCTGGAGGTGCTGGGTGCGGCCGGAGTAGATGGACTCGATCAGGTCCGCCCAGCCGCTGAGCGCGACCACGGCCTTGACGCGCGGGTCGTGCGCGGAGGCCAGCAGGCTGATGCCCGCGCCGTACGAGACCCCGCCGAGGCCGATGCGGTCCGGGTCGGCGGCGGTGTGGGCCAGGGCCCAGTCGATGACGGCCGATACGTCGGCGATGTCCGGCGGGCCGGCCACCTCGATCTGGCCGCCGGAGAGCCAGAAGCCGCGGGAGGTGTAGCTGACCACGACGTAGCCGGAGTCGGCGAGCTGCTTGGCCTGGGCGAGGTATTCGATCTGCGGCATGCCCCAGCTGGTGGGGAGCACGATCAGCGGGTACTTCCGGCCGGCCTCGGCGCCCGCCGGGGTGAAGACGTTGCCCTTGAGGGTGATGCCGCCGGATCCGGGGATGTCGTGGAAGCGCAGCTCCGACGAGGCGTCGGCGGTGACCGCCGCGGCGGGTGCGGGAGCCGCCTGGGCCTGGTGGGGGGCCAGGCCCAGGGCGGCTGCCGCCAGCAGGGATGCCACGGCTGCGGCGGTGGTGGTGCGTTGCATCAATCGCTCCTCGCGTGCGCCGGGGTCGTCAAAGTGACCCGACGGTAACGGGAGGGGCTTACCGAAGGTAACCCGTGAGTAAGTTACGTGGTGGTAACAATTGAACGGAAGTCAGCTGTGAAACTTCCCGGTCAGCCGTTCTGCGGGGTGCCGGACAGGGCGCTCTTGGCCTTCCACTGGTCCCAGGACAGGTTCCACTCGCCGTAGCCGTTGCCGAGGTCCGCGTTGCCCTTGGAACCGGATCCGACCACCTCGAAGGGGTCGCCGATCTGGGACCTGGCGAAGAAGTCCTTCGCGTCGGCGTCGCTCATCCCGACGCAGCCGGAACTGCTGTTGGCGCGGCCGAAGTTGCCGGCGTTCCACGGTGCGGCGTGCGCGTACATGCCCGACCAGGTCAGCCGCATCGAGTAGTCGACCATCTTGTCGTAGGCGTCGTCCAGGCCCACCGTCTGGGAGTCCATCCGGATGGTGCCCTCCTTCGTCATGATCACCATCTTTCCGGACCAGGAAGCCTTCTTGCCGCCCGGAGTGCCGGCCGAGATCGGAATCGGCTTGAGTGCCTGGCCGTCCTCGGTCACCGACATCTTCTTGCTGTCGAGGCTGACCTCGATCCGGCGGTCCTTGCCGATCTTGAACTCGGTGTTGTAGTCCCGGGCGAACAGGCCGCCGCCCTTGCCGGAGTCCACGCCGTTCAGGTTCATCTCGACCTTCACGTCCGTGCCGGCCTTCCAGTACTCCTTGGGCCGCCAGTCCACGCGGTCGTTGCCGGAGTAGTCCTTGATCCAGCCCCAGGAGCCCTCGGTGTTGTCGGAGGTGGTGACCTTGAGCTGCTTCTCCACCTCGGCCTTGTTCGTCACCGGGTTGTCGAAGACGAGCGACACGGGCATCGCCACGCCCACCGTGCTGCCCTTGGGCACGTTGATCGAGACCTTGTTCACCTTGTCGGCGGCGCTGGTCTTGAACTGCGTGGTGGCGCTCTGGCTCTCGGTGTTCTGTGCCTCGACCTTGTACTCCGCGCCGGGGGCGGCGTTGCGCTCCGAGGTCCAGGTCCTGCCGTCGTCGGCTATCTTCCCCGGCAGCTCCGCGCCCTTGGCGTCGGTCACCTTCACCTGGGCCAGCTTGCCCTCGGCGACGGTCACCGTCACCGGCCCGCCCGCCTTCACCTGATCGCCCGTGAGGTTCACCGAGACCGCCATGTCCGCCTTCGGCTTCATCTCGGCCTTGCCGGTCGCACCGCCCCCGCTCCCGCTGCCGCCCGAGCATGCGGTCAGCGCGGCGGCCAGAAGTGCGGTGCTCGCCAGGGCGGTACGGCGTATGCGGCTCAACGAAAATCCCTCCCAAAGTAATGATTGTTCGCAAACGTAGATGCGAACAACACGACTCTAGGTTGCGCAATCCGCGGAAAATATCGTGCTTTCGGTTGTGACATCGACCGCAGCAGAACGGTCATCGTCCGGTCACAATCGCCGCGCAGTCCGGTCATGGACAGCTGTGAGAGTCCTGTGCGTCCCGATCCCCCGTCCCCCCGCCGGACGCACCGGAAGGCCGATCAGCCATGTGTGCACTGCTCGTGACCCCCACCCAGCACCAGGGCCAGGACCGGGAGCTGACGGTGCGCACCCTGTCCGTACCGGAATACCAGACGTTCCTTTCCCGGCACGGCCGGGCCAGCTTTCTCCAGTACCCGTCCTGGGCCTCGGTAAAGGACCTTTGGCGCGCGGAAAGGGTCGGATGGCACTACCCCGGCGGTGAGATCGAAGGTGCTGGACTCGTTCTCTACCGCCAATTCCCCGGCACCCGCAAATATTTCGCCTACCTCCCCGAGGGCCCCGTAGCCGACTGGTCCGACCCGCACGTCGACCGCTGGCTCACCCCGCTCATGCGTCACCTCAGGGCAGCCGGAGCCTTCGCCGTCCGCATCGGCCCCACCCCTGCCTACCGGCGCTGGGACGCGGCCACCGCCAAGTCCGCCACGGGGCCCGGCCGGCAGATATCCGACGTCCTCGCCACCGAGGTGGACCCGGTCGGTGCCGCCCTCGCCGACCGGCTGCGCACCCGCGGCTGGAAGCGCTGCGGCGGCGAGGACGACGGAGACGCCCAGCCCCGCCACGTCTTCCGGGTGCCGCTGGCCGGCCGCACCCTCGACGAGCTGTGGTCGGGCCTGAACCAGGAGTGGCGCCGCAATGTGCGCAAGGCCACCAAGGCCGGTGTGGAGACGGTCATCGGCGGGGCCGCCGACCTGCCCGAGTTCTACCGGCTGCTGCGGATCACCGAGGAACGCGACGGCTTCCGGCTCGGCCGCTCCCTCGCGTACTACGAGCAGCAGTACCAGGTCCTCAACGCCGAGGAACCCGGCCGGATGCGGCTCTACCTGGGCATCCACCAGGGCGAGATACTCGCCGCCCACACGATGATCGTCGCCGGAAAGCGCGTCTGGTACCAGACCGGTGCCTCCGCCGACCACCGGCGCGACGTCCGCCCCAGCAACGCCCTGCAGTGGCGCATGATGTGCGACGCCCATGCCCTCGGGGCCGACGAGTACGACATGCGCGGGGTACCCTCCACCCTCGACCCCGACGAACGTTCCTTCGGGCTGCTGCGCTGGAAGCTCGGCACCGGCGGACAGGTCGTCGAGACGCTCGGAGAGTGGGAGATACCGATGGACGGAGTCGCCAACACGGCGCTCTACAAGGCGTTCCAGGCATACCTGGCCCGCCGGTGACGGCCACCGACACCAGACAGGCCGCCGAGCACACCGGCAGCGGCGCGGCACCGGTGAAGACCTCGGTGCTGCGCAGTGGTGCGCTCATGGCGGTCGGCTCGGTCGTCTCCCGCGCCACCGGCTTCGTCCGCTCCGCCGTCGTCGTCGCGGCCTTGGGCACCGAACTGCTCGGCGACAGCTACGCCGTCGCCAACACGGTCCCGAACATCATCTACATGCTGCTCATCGGCGGCGCGCTCAACGCCGTCTTCGTACCCGAGCTGGTCCGCGCGGCCAAGGAACACCGGGACGGCGGAGCCGCCTACACCGACCGGCTGCTGACCGCCTGCACCCTCGCGCTCGTCACGCTGACCGCGGTGGCCGTCCTCGCCGCCCCGCTGATCGTCACGGCGTACACCGACTACAGCGGCGCCCAGGCGAGCACCACCGTGGCCCTGGCCCGCTACTGCCTGCCGCAGATCCTCTTCTACGGCCTCTTCACCCTGCTCGGCCAGGTGCTCAACGCGCGCGGCCGGTTCGGCGCGATGATGTGGACCCCGGTCCTCAACAACGTCGTGATCATCGGCGTCTTCGGGCTCTTCCTCTACGTCTCCCACGACGCGACGAACGGCCTCACGGCCGCCGAGACCCGGCTGCTGGGCCTCGGCACCACCGCCGGCATCGTCATCCAGGCCCTCGCCCTCGTCCCGTCGCTGCGCGCCGCCCGCTTCCGCTGGCGCCCCCGCTTCGACTGGCGCGGCAGCGGCCTCGGCCGCCCGCTGCGCAACGCGGGCTGGACGGTCATGCTCGTCCTGACCAACCAGATCGCCTACTGGGTCGTCACCCGGCTCTCCACCGCCACCGGACAGCACGCCGTCGACGCCGGGCTCGCGGGCGGCGCCGGCTACACCGCCTACAGCAACGCCTACCAGCTGTGGATCGTCCCGCAGGGCATCATCACCGTCTCCCTCGTGACCGCCCTGATGCCCCGGATGAGCTCGGCCGCCTCCGACGGCGACCTCACAGAGGTCCGCAAGGACATCTCCTACGCGCTGCGCTCCAGCGCCGCCCTCGTCGTCCCCGCCGCCGCGCTCTTCGCCGCCCTCGCCCCCTGGGTGATCGGCGCAGTCTTCGGCTACGGCCTCACCGACGCCGCCGACGTCGAGGTCATGGCGGGCATGCTGGTGGCCTTCGCGCCCGGCCTGATCGCCTTCTCCGCGCAGTACGTCCTCTCGCGCGGCTTCTACGCCCTCTCCGACACCCGGACCCCCTTCTTCCTCAACCTCACCATCGCCGCGCTCAACGCCGGGCTGTCGGCCGCCGCCTACTTCCTGCTGTCCCCGCGCTGGGCGGTCACCGGCATGGCCGCCGCCTCCTCCGTCGCCTTCCTCGCGGGCGCCGCCGTGACCGCGCGCACCCTCGCCAGGCGCCTCGGCCCGCGCGACGGCACCCGTACCGAACGCCGCGCCACCGCCGTACGCACCCACCTGCGGCTGCTGGCCGCCTGCGCGCCGGCGGCCGCCGCCGGGTACGCGGCCGCCCGCGCCGCCGAGCGGTTCGGGGATTTCGCCGCGGTCGGGGCGGGAACCGTCGCCCTGCTGCTCGTCGTCGTCCTCCTCGCCGGGCCGCTGCGCCTGACGGAGATCACCGACCAGCTCGACTCCCTGCGGCGCCGCATAGGCCGCTAGCCGGAGGAGGGCACTGAACCACCCTGGGATACTGGCCCGATGCCACGCGTACTGCTGATCGAGGACGACCCTTCCATCCGGGAAGGAGTGGGCCTCGGGCTGCGCCGCCGCGGCCACGAAGTGAGCGCCGCCGAGACCGGCGAGGCGGGACTCGACCTGATGGCGAGCTTCCGCCCCGAGCTGGTGCTGCTCGACCTGATGCTGCCGGGGATCAACGGCGTACAGGTCTGCCGCCGGATACGCGAGACCAGCGAGGTGCCGATCATCATGCTCACCGCGCGCGGCGACGACTTCGACATAGTCATCGGCCTGGAGGCCGGCGCCGACGACTACATCGTCAAACCCGCCCGCACCGAGGTCATAGAGGCCCGGGTGAAGGCCGTACTGCGCCGGCTCAGCGCCCCGGCGGGCAGCCGCCCCGAGGTCGAGCAGCACGGCGAGCTGGCCGTCGACCGCTCCGGGCTGACCGTCGCCAAGAACGGCGAGCGCGTCCCCCTCGCCCCCAGCGAGCTCAAGCTCCTGCTGCACCTGTCGGCCTCTCCCGAGCAGGTCTTCTCCCGCCAGCAACTCCTCGAGTACGTCTGGGACCACAGCTACCACGCCGACGCCCGGCTGGTGGACGCCTGCGTCCGCCGGCTGCGCCACAAGATAGAAGACCCCGACGGAAGCCCCCGCTACATCCAGACCGTGCGTGGCTTCGGCTATCGCTTTGGTCCCCTGTAGGGGGCGCGAGGTGCGACGAATAGCCCCGCTCGGGCTGCGTACCCGGCTGATAGCGGCCTTCCTGCTGGTCGCCGCGATCAGCGCGGTGAGCACGGCCGCCCTCACCTACCAGCAGGCGCGCAACGCCATCCTCAAGCAGACCCAGGACACGGCGATCAGCAGCCTGCGGGACCAGATCGAGCAGCAGGAGATCCGCCTTCCCCTGAGCCAGCAGGAACTCCAGCGCATCGTCATCGACCTCGGCAAGCGCGGCAAACCGCACCCGTGGATCCTCTTCGCCGAGTACGGCAGCCTGCGCGCCTCCACCAACCCCGCCTCGCCCACCTCCACCGTGGTCACCGCCGGCCTGCGCGAGAAGGTCCTCAGCGGCCAGTACACCGCCTTCCAGCGCGTCGAGGACCAGCGCGGCAATCCGTACCTCACGGTCGGCGTCCCCGCCGTCTTCGAGCACAACGGCTACACCGAACCCACCGGGCTCGTCTTCTTCGCCTGCGTTCCGCTCGCCACCGAGAAGCAGACCGTCGAGGCCATGGTCGAAGCCGCCCAGCAGGGCGCGGTCCCGGGGCTGGCCATCGCCATCGTCCCCGCGCTGCTGGCCGCCCGCAGCGTGCTGCGGCCGGTCCGCGACATGCGCCGGGCCGCCCAGCGGCTGGGCCGCGGCCGCCTCGACACCCGCATCGAGGTCAGGGGCGCCGACGAACTCGCCGGACTCGCCCGCACCTTCAACGAGACCGCCCGCGCCCTGGAGCAGTCGGTGAGCGAGCTGCGGGACGCGGAGACCCGCGCCCGCCGCTTCGCCTCCGACGTCTCCCACGAACTGCGCACCCCCCTCGCCGGGATGCTCGCCGTCACCGAGGTCCTCGACGAGGACGCCGCGCACCTCGACGCCGACACGGCCAAGGCCCTGCGCCTGGTGAGCGCCGAGACCGGCAAACTCGCCGTCCTCGTCGAGGACCTGATGGAGATCTCCCGTTTCGACGCCCGGGCCGCCGAGCTCAACCTCGACGACGTGGACATCGCCGAAGCCGTGCGCAAGACCCTCGAACGACGCCACTGGGACGATGAGCGCGTCGTCACCGAACTGCCGTACGGGGTACGCGCCCGACTCGACCCGCGCCGCTTCGACGTGGTCCTCGCCAATCTCGTCGGCAACGCCCTGCGGCACGGCGGCGCCCCCGTACACGTCACCGTACGGACGGCACCGGGCGAGGACGGCGAACGGCTGCTCATCGACGTCGCCGACAGCGGGCCCGGCATCGCCCCCGAGGTGCTGCCGCACATCTTCGACCGCTTCTTCAAGGCCGACGCGGCCCGCACCCGTTCCGCCGGCAGCGGCCTCGGACTCGCCATCACCCTGGAGAACGTCCGCCTGCACGGCGGTACCCTCCGGGCGGGCAACAGGCCGTCCGGGGGAGCCCTCTTCACCCTCGACATGCCGCTGGAGGCCCGCGTATGACAGGGCGGAAGGCGAGGTCCCGGGCCACGGCGGCCACGGCGGCGCTGGCGTGCTGCGCCCTGCTGCTCGCCGGATGCGGGATCAAACGCACTGGGGTGATCGGTAGCGGCCATGCCGCTACCGTCAAGATCGCCGGCGGCAAAAAAGGGGTCGTCCTCTACTTCCTCTCCAAGGAGGGCGACCGGCTCGTCCCGATCCCGTTCATGTCCGACGACTACACCATCGCGCCCAGGGCGCTCGTGTTGCTGCTGCTGAACGGCCCCATGGGTCCGGCTCAGGAGGCCGGACTCACCACGGCGCTGCCCCGGCTGGCCGCCGGACAGGAGTCGGCGCTGGCGGTGAGCGAGTACTCGGAGAGCGCGGGGATCACGGTCCATCTGCCGTTCGCCGTGGGGGGACTGTCGGAACTGGCCCGCAACCAGCTGGTGTGCACCGTCGGCGTCTCCGCCGTGCCGGACGTCCTCAGCCCGGTTACCCTGCGGGACACCCACACCACCCTCCCGTCCGCCGAGTGCGACTCGCGGCGCTGATGTGTGCGGACGGCCCGTGGCCGGCCGCGCCCCTTGCGGGCGGGGCCGCGCACCCGTCACCGTGGCCCCATGGATCACGCCGCGGACGTCCCCGACGTCTTCGACCCCCGCATCTACGCCGAGGGCATCCCCCACGAGCGCTACCGGATCCTGCGCGACCGCCACCCCGTGGCCTGGCAGGCGGAGCCGGAGATCCAGGGCTGGCCCGCGGGCCCCGGCTTCTGGGCGGTCACCCGGCACGCCGATGTCGTTCGTGTCCTGCGCGACCACCGCACGTACTCCTCCTGGCTGGGCGCCACCCAGATCCGCGACCCCGACCCGGCCGACCTGCCGTTCCTGCGCCGCGCCATGCTCAACCAGGACCCGGGCAAGGCCGCCGGCGACCACGGCCGGCTGCGGCGGCTCGTCTCCCGCGCCTTCACCCCCGCCCGCGTCGACGCCTTCGCCGGACGGGTACGGGACCGCGCCCGGACGCTGCTCGCCGCCGCGCGGGACAAGGCCGAGGAGGGCGCCGCCGACCTCGTGCACACCGTCACCGACGAGTACGCGCTGCTGAACCTCACCGATCTGCTCGGCGTCCCGGCCGCCGACCGCGCCCTGCTGCTGGAGTGGACCGTACGGATCATCGGCTACCAGGATCCCGAGGACGCGCCCGCGCCCCTGCTCGGTCCGGACGGCAAGCCGCTGAACCCGCGTTCCCCGGCGCTGCTCGGCGAGATGTTCGCGTACGCCCGCGAACTGGCCGCCCACAAGCGCGCGCACCCCGGCGACGACGTGATGACGGCCCTCGCCCAGGCCGGACTGGAGGCGGCCGAGCTGGAGATGTTCTTCTTCCTGCTCACCGTCGCGGGCAACGACACCGTGCGCAGCGCGGCGCCCGGCGGCCTGCTCGCGCTGGCCCGCGACCCGGGGGCCTACCGCCTGCTCGCCGAGGGCCGGGCCCCGATGGACCGGGCCGTCGACGAACTCCTGCGCGTGCACCCGCCGGTGCTCAGCTTCCGCCGGACCGCGGCCGTCGACACCGAGCTGGCCGGGCGGCGCGTCCGGGCCGGGGACAAGGTGGTGGTCTTCCACGCCTCCGCCAACCACGACGAGCGCGTCTTCACCGACCCCGGACGCCTGGACCTCGGCCGGACGCCCAACCCGCACGTGTCCTTCGGGGACGGCCCGCACGTCTGCCTCGGCGCCCACTTCGCCCGGCTCCAGCTGCGCACCTTCTACGAGGAGTGGTGCGCGGCCATGCCCCCGCCCGAACTCGCGGGCCCGCCCCGGCGGCTGGTCTCCAACTTCATCAACGGGATCACCCGGCTGCCGCTGCGGGTGCCAGGGCCGGCCCGGTGACGTCCGCCACCAGCTCCGTCACATCCGGACCGTAGGCGTCGGAGTTGATGACCTTCAGCAGGAGGCAGAAGGACTCGCGGCCGTACCTGCGGGCCAGCCGCACATGGTGCTTCGCCAGGTAGCGGGCGGCGGCCTGGTTGCTGTTGGCGGTCTGCCCGGAGAGCAGGAAGACGGGCCGGGAGCCGTGCCGGGTCGTCAGCCGCGCCAGCAGCACGTACTCGACCATCCCCTTCTCCCAGCGGTACCTCTCCTCGCCGACGCGGATCGCCCCGCGGTCCGGATGACCCGAGGCGAGGCCGACGTCGACCTGCACACCCGGGAGCATGGAGGTCAGGTGCGCCGTCGTACGGGTGTTTGAGGCGGGCCCGCCGACGCAGAACTCGGCCCGTTCGCCGAAGCCCTGGCGGGCGCCGTCGTGGGTGACGATCTGGACGTTCGCCCCGCAGTCCTTGATCAGGGCGGATATCTCCAGCAGCGCGAAAGCGTCGTTGCGGTGCAGCGACGAATCCGTGCCGCCCATCTGCCGGTTGACCACGAACAGGCAGTCGGATCCGGTCGGCAGGCCGAAGAAGGCCTGCTTGCGGCGGAGCGCGCGGCGCCAGAGGTAGGTCCGGGAGAACCAGCCGAACCCGCCGCTGAGCGCGGTGGCTATCACCCCGAGCACGATGTTGCGCACGTCGTCGTTCATGCGGCGGATGGTAGCCGTCACCATGCCTTCATGACGCGGGGGGTGCCGTGAAGTTAGGCTGCGGCGACATGGTCTGACAGGCCGTCGACTGGAGGTACCGGATGCGTGGTCCCGCCGCACGTCAGTTAGCGCTCGTCGCCCTCGCCGGGGCGTTGGTGTCCACCGGGGCCGCCGCTCCGCCCTCCACCGCCGACGCCGCGACCACCCCGGCCAAGGTGCCCGTCGCCGTCGGCTACGGCGGGGCCGTCGCCAGCGTCGACGCAGACGCCTCCGCGGCCGGTATCGCCGTACTGCGCTCCGGCGGCAACGCCGTGGACGCGGCCGTGGCCACCGCCGCCGCGCTCGGCGTCACCGAGCCCTACTCGTCCGGCATCGGCGGAGGCGGCTACTTCGTCTACTACGACGCCCGATCCCGCCGCGTGCACTCCATCGACGGCCGCGAGACCGCCCCCGCGACGGCCACCGCCACGCTGTTCCAGGAGAACGGCTTCCCCATTCCCTTCGCCGAGGGCCAGACCAGCGGCCGCGGGGTCGGTGTCCCCGGCACCCCCGCCACCTGGAAGAGCGCCCTCGACTCCTGGGGCAGCCGCCCGCTCGGACAGCTGCTGAAGCCCGCCGAGAAACTGGCCCGCGACGGCTTCACCGTGGACGCCACCTTCCGCGCCCAGACCGAGCTCAACCAGGACCGGTTCAAGGACTTCCCGGACACCGCGAAGCTCTTCCTGCCGGGCGGCGCCCTGCCGGTGGTCGGCTCCACCTTCAAGAACCCGGACCTGGCCGCCACGTACGCGGAACTCGCCCGCAAGGGGACCGGCGCGCTCTACCGGGGCCCGATCGCCGAGGACATCGTCCAGGCCGTCCGCAAGCCCCCGGTGGACCCCGCGGCCACCCGCAACGTCCGGCCCGGCGACCTGACCGCCGGCGACCTGACCGCGTACGGGACCAAGCGGCAGGCCCCGACCCAGGTGAGCTACCGGGGCCTGGACGTCTACGGCATCGCCCCCTCGTCCTCCGGCGGCACCACCGTCGGCGAGGCGCTGAACATCCTGGAGCGCACCGACCTCTCGAAGCTGTCCGAGGCGCAGTACCTGCACCGCTTCATCGAGGCCTCGCGGATCTCCTTCGCCGACCGCGGCCGCTGGGTCGGCGACCCGGCCGCCGAGAACGTGCCGACGCGGGAGCTGCTCTCCCAGCGGTACGCCGACTCGCGCGCCTGCCTGATCAAGCCGGACCAGGCGCTGACCAGCCCGCTGGCCCCCGGAGACCCGCGCGACCCCGTGCCCTGCGCCACCACCGGCCAGACGGCACCGACCACGTACGAGGGGGAGAACACCACCCACCTGACGGTCGCCGACCGCTGGGGCAACGTGGTTTCCTACACCCTGACCATCGAGTCCACCGGCGGCAGCGCGATCACCGTCCCGGGCCGCGGTTTCCTGCTCAACAACGAGCTGACCGACTTCTCCTTCGCCCCGGCCGCGCCGGGTGTCCCCGACCCGAACCTGCCCGGCCCCGGCAAGCGGCCGCGCTCGTCCATGTCGCCGACCATCGTGCTGGAGCACGGGCGGCCGGTGCTCGCGGTGGGTTCCCCGGGCGGCGCCACCATCATCACCACCGTCCTGCAGACCCTGATCGGCCACCTGGACCGGGGCCTGCCGCTGGTCGACGCGATCGCCGCGCCGCGGGCCAGCCAGCGCAACCAGGCCACCACCGAGCTGGAGCCGGGCCTGTGGAACAGCCCGCTGCGCGCCGAACTGGAGGCGATCGGTCAGGGCTTCCGGCAGAACCCGGAGATCGGCGCGGCGACGGGCGTGCAGCGCCTGCCGGACGGGCGCTGGCTGGCGGCGGCCGAGACGAGCCGCCGCGGCGGCGGCTCGGCCATGGTCGTCCACCCGCACGGGAAGCCGTGACGCTCACACGGCGGTGAGGATCCTGGGGCCGTCGGAGGTGATCGCGACCGTGTGCTCCGCGTGCGCGGCGCGGCTGCCGTCGGCGGTGCGCAGGGTCCAGCCGTCCCCGTCGCAGGTGTAGTCGTCCGTACCGCCCGCGGTCAGCATCGGCTCGATCGCGAGGACCATGCCGGGGCGCAGCTTCATGCCGCGCCCCGGCGGACCCTCGTTGGGTACGCCCGGGTCCTCGTGCATGTGGCGGCCCACGCCGTGGCCGCCGAAGCCGTCGGGGATGCCGTATCCGGCGGCGCGGCAGACCGTACCGACCGCGTGGGCGATGTCGCCGATCCTGTTGCCGGGCACGGCTGCCGCGATGCCCGCGGCGAGGGCCGCCTCGGCCGTCGCGATGAGCCGCAGGTCGGCGGGGCGGGGCCGGCCGACGGTGAAGCTGACCGCCGCGTCCCCGACCCAGCCGCCGAGCCCGGCCCCGCAGTCGACGCTGACCAGGTCGCCGTCGCGCAGCCGGTACGCGCCGGGGATGCCGTGCACGATCGCGTCGTTGACCGACGTGCAGATCACGGCCGGGAAGGGCACCGGCGCGAACTCCGGCCGGTACCCCAGGAAGGGCGAGGCCGCGCCCGCCTCGCGGAGCACGCCGCGGGCCACCCGGTCCAGGTCCAGCAGGGAGATACCGACCCGCGCGGCCTCCCTTACGGCCGCCAGGGCGTGCGCGACGACGCGGCCGGCGGCGCGCATCTCGTCGATCGACTGTTCCGTCTTCAGTTCCACCATGCCAATAACTATACCGGTATAACTTTAACGGGATAGTTATTGGCGTGCGGGGTAGGATGGGGGCATGGTCCGTACCCCCCTGACTCCGGAAGAGCGCGAGCGCGGCGAGCGCCTGGGCGCGCTGCTGCGCGAGGCGCGCGGCGCGCGCAGCATGGTCGAGATCGCGGCCGGAGCCGGGCTCTCGGCCGAGACCCTCCGCAAGATCGAGACCGGCCGGGCGCCCACCCCCGCCTTCTTCACCGTGGCCGCCCTCGCCGAAGTCCTCGGCCTCTCCCTGGACGACGTGATGCGGCGCTGCTCCCTCGTGCCCGTCTGAGGTCCTACCGGCGGCCGTCCGGCCCAATCCGCGATGGAACCGCCGGAGCGCGGGGCAAGCGTGAAGGCGTGTCAGCCACGAACGCACCCCAGCGACTCGGTTTCGGACTCCTCGGCGCGCTCCTCGCGGGCGGCCTGCTCCTCGCCGCCTGCGCCGCCCCCGACGGCGGGGCCCGTGCCGAGGACCCGGGAGACGCGGTCTTCCGCGAAGACGCGCCCGGCGGGGACGGGCGGGCCGTTCGCGGCCCGGAAGGCCACGGGGCCCGCGAAGATCGTCCGGACAGCCCTTAGGGTCGCCGTATGGATGCCGAAGAGCTGGGCAGGGCGAAGTACGTCAGTCTCACCACCTTCCGCAAGGACGGCACGCCCGTGGCGACGCCGGTGTGGGCGGTGGCCGACGGCGGAGAGCTGTACGTGTGGACGCGCAGCGACTCGTGGAAGGTCAAGCGAATCCGCAACGACGGCCGGGTCACCGTCGCCGCCTGTGACGTGCGCGGGCGCATGGAGGAGGGCGCGCCGGTGCGGGAGGGCGAGGCACGGCTGCTCGACGAGGCGGGGCTGCGGCGGGTGCGGGGGCTCATGTCGCGCAAGTACACGTGGCAGTTCTGGGCGGTGGACGTGCCCGCCATGGTGGTGCGGCGCGGGCGGCGGCCGCACACCGCGATCGCCGTCAAGCTTTGAGGTGCCCGTAGCCCGCCCGTAACACAGGTGGGATCCAATGCGGTCATGGAGACCGCGACTTCACCGGCGATCGGTCGACTCGCCGAATATCTACGTGGGTTGACCCAGAGGCTGGATCCCGGGGCAGGCTGGTACGGGGAGTTCCTGCGCCGGGATCCGGACGGGCTGCGGGCCTGTCTCGACGGGGCCGCGATACCCCCGTGGGACGTGGTGGAGTCGCTCCTGCGGGACCTGACGGCGGCGCGGGGCGAGCAGACCGCGGCGCGGGAGACCGTATACGCAGCCCGGCTGCGGGCGGCGGCGGTCACCGCCTGGGACAGGCTCCCGGGCGGGATGGAGGAGCTGCGGACCCAGTACGCGGCGGCGGCCGCGCAGCGGGCCGACGCGCGGGCGGCCCTGCGGAGCCTGACGGCCCGGCTCGGCTCCGCCACCGACCCGGCGGAGGCGGACGCCCTGGCCCGGGAGCTCTCCTGGACCCAGGACGACGCGGCCCGCGCCACGGCCCGCCACGAGGACATCTCGGCCCGCCTGGCAGCCCTGCGGGCCGGCCCCGGCGACTCGGTATGGCCGGCCGGCCCGGACACCACGCAGCCCCTCCCCGCCGTCCCCCGGCAACGCCCGGCCCACCTCGCCCCGCCGACCGGCCCGCCGGACCCGCCGTTAGCCGGGGCCGAGGCGCCGGTCGCGCGGCCGACGGCGCCGGTGGCCGAGTCCGAGGCGCCGGTCGGTCGGTCGGGGGCGCCGGTGGTCCAGGCCGAGGCGCCGGTCGGGCGGGCCGAGGGGCGGTGGCTGCGCGGCACGCGGCGGGCCGGGGGCGCCCGGTACGCGGGCTCGGCGGCCCCCGAAGCCCCGGCTTTCACCCCACCGCCGGGCCACCCGGACGGTGACACCGACCTCGGCGGCGGACCCGCCCCGCGCGGGGCGCGCTTCGGCCGCCCCGAGCCCGAACTCCCGGCCCCCCGGGGCGCCCGATTCGGCCGCCCGGCGGGCGCGCCGCCGGCGGACACCCCGGCCGCTCGCGGACCGGGCCACCACCCCGAACCGGCACCCGGCGGTACCCACGAGCAGGGCGATGCGGCGGCGCCCCCGGCAGGGCGCGGCGAACCGGCCCCGCAGCCCGGGCACCGCGCCCCGCGGGGCGCCCGCCGCCGGTCCGCCGCCCTGGCCCGCCCTGGCGAGCAGGGCGACGCGGCGATGCCACAGGCAGGGCAAGGCGAGCCCGGCCCCGAGCCCTGGGCTCACTCGGCAGTCGGCCCTGTGTCGGGGGAGGTGTCTTCCGGGGGTGGTGAGTTCGCCGCGCCTGGGTACGGCGGGTCGGGCCCGGAGCCCTGGGCTCACTCGGCAGTCGGCCCTGTGTCGGGGGAGGTGTCTTCCGGGGGTGGTGAGTTCGCCGCGCCTGGGTACGGCGGGTCGGGCCCGGA
>NZ_JBICZH010000003.1:303393-615643 GCF_043201995.1 Streptomyces sp. NPDC048258 | reverse complement strand
CGGAGGCCTGGGCTCACTCGGCAGTCGGTCCTGAGCCGGCGGAGGCGTCCCCCGCCGGGGTCTGGGGGGCCGAGGGTCTCCCCGGGGCCGGCGAAGCCGAGGCGTGCCCGGCGCCGCCGGCACGGAGCACGCGGGCCGTCGTCGGCGAGCTGATCGCGCTGCGCGCGCGAGGCCGCGGTGGCGAGGCGCACGCGCTGCTCTGCGAGGTCGCGGCCTGGCCCGCGGACCGGCTGCCCGGCCTCGCCGACCAACTGGCCCGCGCCGGACTCGCCGCCGACTGGGCCACCCTGCTGTGGGAGGCGGCCTCGCTCCCGCCCGAGCGGCTCGCGGCGGCCGCGGCCGCCCTCGGCGAGGCCGGCCGGGAGGCCGACAGCGACGCGCTGCTGCGCCAGGGCGTGGCCCGCCCCACCGCCGAGATCGCCGAGGCGGCCCTCGCCCTCGGCGGGGCCGGCCGGACCCGCGAGGCCGACGCCCTGCTCGGCGCCTTCGTCCGGGTCCGCACCGCGGAGGAGGCGGCCGCCCTCGCCCGCCGCGATCCGCAGTGGTTCGCCCCGCGCCTGCTCCAGGCCGCCGCGGCGCTGTCCGGAACCCGCCACCGCGACCTGGCCCACGCCTTCCGCGTGGCAGGGATCGCCACGGCGTAAACCGCCCGTCTCCTGACCGCAATCGACCACGGGGCGACGTAACCTGATCGACTACTCCAACCGCGCACGGCGGTCTTGCCCCACGCTGTGACGAGGCCTACGTTCTACTCCCTACGCACACCGTCTACGTGCGTAGAACTCGGCGTTCCCGTCGCGAGGAGCAGCTCATGGCCCAAGTCGTCCGCGCCGCGCTGGTCCAGGCCACCTGGACCGGAGACACCGAATCGATGATCGCCAAACACGAGGAGCACGCCCGGCGGGCAGCCGCCCAGGGAGCGAAGATCATCGGCTTCCAGGAGGTGTTCAACGCCCCCTACTTCTGCCAGGTCCAGGAGCCCGAGCACTACCGCTGGGCCGAGGCCGTCCCCGACGGCCCGACCGTCCGCCGTATGCAGGACCTCGCCCGCGAGACCGGCATGGTGATCGTCGTACCGGTCTTCGAGCTGGAGTCCGCGGGCTTCTACTACAACACCGCCGCCGTCATCGACGCCGACGGCAGCTACCTCGGCAAGTACCGCAAGCACCACATCCCCCAGGTCAAAGGCTTCTGGGAGAAGTACTACTTCCGCCCGGGCAACCTCGGCTGGCCGGTGTTCGACACCGCCGTCGGCCGGATCGGCGTCTACATCTGCTACGACCGCCACTTCCCCGAGGGCTGGCGCCAACTGGGCCTGGCCGGAGCCCAGCTGGTCTACAACCCCTCCGCCACCCACCGGGGCCTCTCCGCCTACCTGTGGCAGCTGGAACAGCCCGCCGCGGCCGTCGCCAACGAGTACTTCATCGCCGCGATCAACCGCATCGGCCAGGAGGAGTACGGCGACAACGACTTCTACGGCACCAGCTACTTCGTGGACCCGCGCGGCCAGTTCGTCGGCGACGTCGCCAGCGACAAGGAGGAGGAACTCCTCGTCCGCGACCTCGACTTCGATCTGATCAAGGAGGTCCGCGACCAGTGGGCCTTCTACCGCGACCGCCGCCCCGACGCCTACGGAGGGCTCGTACAGCCGTGACCAACCCGATTCCCCTGCACAGCCGCCACCGCACCGTCCTGCCCGACTGGCTCGCGCTCTACTACGACCGCCCCGTCGAGCTCACCCACGGCGAGGGCCGCCACGTCTGGGACGCCGACGGCAACCGCTACCTCGACTTCTTCGGCGGCATCCTCACCACGATGACCGCCCACGCCCTGCCCGAGGTCACCAAGGCCGTCTCCGAACAGGCCGGGCGGATCATCCACTCCTCCACCCTCTACCTCAACCGCCCGATGGTGGAGCTGGCCGAGCGGGTCGCCGCGCTGTCCGGCATCCCCGACGCCCGGGTCTTCTTCACCACCTCCGGCACCGAGGCCAACGACACCGCCCTGCTGCTCGCGACGACGTACAGCCGCTCCAACCAGATCCTGGCGATGCGCAACAGCTACCACGGCCGGTCCTTCTCCGCCGTCTCCGTCACCGGCAACCGCGGCTGGTCCCCGACCAGCCTCTCCCCGCTCCAGACGTACTACGTCCACGGCGCCGTCCGCACCCGCGGCCCCTTCGCCCACCTCGACGACACCGCGTTCACCGCCGCCGCCGTCGCCGACCTGGAGGACGTACTGGGGCAGGCCCGCGGCGGAGTGGCCGCGCTCATCGCCGAGCCGATCCAGGGCGTCGGCGGATTCACCTCCCCGCCCGACGGCCTGTACGGGGCCTTCCGCGAGGTCCTGAACCGGCACGGCATCCTGTGGATCAGCGACGAGGTGCAGACCGGCTGGGGCCGCACCGGCGAGCACTTCTGGGGCTGGCAGGCCCACGCCCAGAACGGGCCGCCGGACATCCTCACCTTCGCCAAGGGCATCGGCAACGGCATGTCCATCGGCGGGGTCGTGGCCCGCGCCGAGGTGATGAACTGCCTGGACTCCAACTCCATCTCCACCTTCGGCGGTTCCCCGGTCACCATGGCGGCCGGCTCCGCCAACCTCGCGTACCTGCTGGAGCACGACCTCCAGGGCAACGCCCGCCGCGTCGGCGGCCTGCTGCTGGAGCGGCTGCGCGCGATCGCGGCCCACGTCCCCGCCGTACGGGAGGTACGCGGCCGCGGTCTGATGGCCGGCCTGGAGCTGACCAGGCCCGGCACCGACCAGGCCGACCCGGACGCGGCCGCGGCCGTCCTGGAGGCCGCCCGCGCGGGCGGCCTGCTGATCGGCAAGGGCGGCGCGTACAACACCAGCGTGCTGCGCATCGCGCCGCCGCTCTCCCTGACCGTCGCCGAGGCGGAAGAGGGCGCCGAGATCCTCGAACAGGCGCTCCGCAGCATCCAGTAGGGGGATTCCGATGAGCATCCGCACCCTGATCCGCGGCGGCCTGGTCGTCACCGCCGCCGACGAACTCCACGCCGACGTCCTGATCGAGGACGGCCGCGTGGCGGCCCTGGCCGCGCACGGCTCGGCCGCCGCCGAGGCCTGGACCGCCGACCGTACGATCGACGCGAGCGGGAAGTACGTCATCCCGGGCGGGGTCGACGCGCACACCCACATGGAACTCCCCTTCGGCGGCACCGCGGCCTCGGACACCTTCGAGACCGGAACCCGGGCCGCCGCCTGGGGCGGCACCACCACCATCGTCGACTTCGCCGTGCAGAGCGTGGGCCACTCCCTGCGCGAGGGCCTCGACACCTGGTACGACAAGGCCGACGGCAAGTGCGCCGTCGACTACGCCTTCCACATGATCCTCTCGGACGTCAACGAGGGCACCCTCAAGGAGATGGACCTCCTGGTGAGCGAGGGGGTCACCTCCTTCAAGCTGTTCATGGCCTACCCGGGCGTCTTCTACAGCGACGACGGGCGGATCCTGCGCGCCATGCAGCGCGGCGCCGCCAACGGCGGGCTGATCATGATGCACGCCGAGAACGGCATCGCCATCGACGTCCTCGTCGAACAGGCCCTGGCCCGAGGCGAGACCGACCCCCGCCACCACGGCGAGGTCCGCAGGGTGCTCCTCGAAGCCGAGGCCACCCACCGCGCCATCCAGCTCGCGCGGGTCGCGGGCGCTCCCCTGTACGTCGTCCACGTCTCGGCGGAGGAGGCGGTGGCCGAGCTCGCCGCCGCCCGCGACAAGGGCCTGCCCGTCTTCGGGGAGACCTGCCCGCAGTACCTCTTCCTGTCCACCGACAACCTCGCCGAGCCCGACTTCCAGGGCGCCAAGTACGTCTGCTCCACCCCGCTGCGCCCCCGCGAGCACCAGGAGGCGCTGTGGCGGGGGCTGCGGACCAACGACCTCCAGGTGGTCTCCACCGACCACTGCCCGTTCTGCTTCCGAGGCCAGAAGGAGCTGGGCCGCGGCGACTTCTCCAAGATCCCCAACGGGCTGCCGGGGGTGGAGAACCGCATGGACCTCCTCCACCAGGCCGTCGTGGACGGGCACATCAGCCGCCGCCGCTGGATCGAGATCGCCTGCGCGACCCCGGCCCGGATGTTCGGCCTCTACCCGCAGAAGGGCACCATCGCGCCGGGTTCCGACGCCGACATCGTCCTCTACGATCCGCACGCCGAGCAGGTCATCTCCGCCGAGACGCACCACATGAACGTGGACTACTCGGCGTACGAGGGCAAGCGGATCACCGGACGCGTCGACACCGTGCTCTCCCGCGGCGAACTCGTCATCGACCGGCGCGAGTACACGGGCCGGGCCGGCCACGGGGTCTTCGTCCCCCGCTCCACCTGCCAGTACCTGTAAGGAGTGTCCGTCATGGACTTCGGCCTCGTCCTGCAAACCGATCCGCCCGCTTCGCAGGTCATCAGTCTCATGCGCCGTGCCGAGCGCAACGGCTTCCGCTACGGCTGGACCTTCGACTCCGCCGTGCTGTGGCAGGAGCCGTTCGTCATCTACAGCCAGATCCTGGAGCACACCCGAAAACTGCACGTCGGGCCGATGGTCACCAACCCGGGCACCCGCACCTGGGAGGTCACCGCCTCCACCTTCGCCACCCTCAACGACATGTTCGGCAACCGCACCGTGTGCGGGATCGGGCGCGGGGACTCGGCGATGCGGGTCGCCGGGCGCGCGCCGAACACCCTGGCCCGGCTCGGCGAGGCCATCGAGGTGATCCGCGACCTCGCCGAGGGCCGCGAAGCGGTCGTCGACGGCAATCCGATCCGCATCCCCTGGATCCGGGACGGGAAACTCCCGGTGTGGATGGCCGCGTACGGTCCGAAGGCCCTCGCCCTGGCCGGGCAGAAGGCGGACGGGTTCATCCTCCAGCTCGCCGACCCCTACCTCACCGAGTGGATGGTCAAGTCGGTGAGGGACGCCGCCGCGGCGGCCGGCCGCGACCCGGCCGAGATCACCATCTGCGTGGCGGCCCCCGCGTACGTGGGCACGGACCTCGCCCACGCCCGTGACCAGTGCCGGTGGTTCGGCGGCATGGTCGGCAACCACGTCGCCGACCTCGTCTCGCGCTACGGAGAGCACTCCTCGATGGTTCCCGAGGAACTCACCGAGTACATCAAGGCCCGCCACGGCTACGACTACAGCCACCACGGCCGGGCCGGCAACCCGTCCACCGACTTCGTCCCCGACGAGATCGTCGACCGCTTCTGCCTGCTGGGCCCGCCCGAGGCCCACATCGAGAAGCTGCGCGCCCTGCGCGACCTCGGCGTCGACCAGTTCGCCCTCTACGACATGCACGACGCGAAGGAGTCCACGATCGACGCCTACGGCACTCACATCATCCCGGCCCTCAACAGCTGACCCCGGGCACGCGCGGTCGTGCGGGGCGGGCGACCGCCTCCGCGAACCGCGGGTCCAGCACGATCTCCTGCATCGTGTAGCAGTCGGCCGTCTCGACGGCGACCTCGGCGCCGCACCCCGCGCAGACGAGGTTCGGCCCCTGGGAGCCGCTCGGCCCGCAGCAGCCCTGCCGCCGCCGTGGGACCGGCTCGACCCCGCGGACGTCCTCGGGGCTGAGCACGGCGCTCCGCATGGCGCCGTCGGTGACGCGGGGGGCCGGGGTGCCCTTGGGCGCCCGGCCCCAGGCGAACCGGGACGGCCGCGGATCGTAGGCGAAGGTCCCCGGCGCCAGACGCGGCGGGCAGTCCTCGCCGTCGGGCAGCTGGAAGGGCAGCGGCACCTCGTCCTCCGGGGGCAGCGGGACCTGCCGTACCGGCACGGACAGGTCCGTCCCGCAGTGCGCGCAGCGGAATACGATCATTCCCCCATCGTGCCCGCCGGGGCCGTATCCCCGCACACTCTTTCCCTACGCGGCCGCACAGCGCCCACCAGGCGGTATGCCGCCCTCCGCTCGCCGGTTCACCCGCGGTCCACCCGGAGTCCAGCCCTCCGACGGGAACTGTCGGTGGGGTTTGTCGGCCGGGCGTGCTTTGCTGGGGGCATGATCGATGAGTTCCTGGTACAAGGCCTGTCCGATGTGGAAGAGGCCGTCCGCAAGGCGGCGGCGGTCGAGATCATGCCGAGATTCCGCCAGCTCGCCGACCACGAGGTCGACGAGAAGACCGGACCGCACGACCTGGTGACGGTCGCCGACCGCAAGGCCGAGGAGCACCTCACGGCCTCCCTGACCCGGCTGCTGCCCGGCTCGGCCGTGGTCGGCGAGGAGGCCGTGCACGCCGACCCGACCGTGTACGCGGCGCTGCGCGCGGACGCCCCGGTATGGATCGTGGACCCCGTCGACGGGACCCGGCAGTTCGTCTCCGGGGACCCCGCCTTCTGCACCCTGGTGGCGCTGGCCCACCACGGGGAGATCCTCGCCTCCTGGACCTTCGCCCCGGCCCGGGAGGAGCTGGCGACCGCCGTGCGCGGGCAGGGCGCGTACGTCAATGGCGAGCGGATCCACTGCGGTTCGCCCGAGCCGGGCGCCGAGCTGCGGATCGCCATGGCCCACCCGCTGTACACCTCCGAGGAGGACAAGCGGATCCTGGGCCGGCTGGACGTGCCCGGCGTGGCGGCCAGGCCGTGCGGATCGGCGGGCCTGGAGTACCTGAAGGTGGCCCGCGGCGAGATGGACGGCCTGGCCTTCACCTGGCCCTCGGCCTGGGACCACGCGGCCGGTCTGCTGCTGGTCGCCGAGGCCGGCGGGGCGCAGAGCACCGTCGCAGGGGTCCCCTTCCGGGTGGACCGGGACAACGAGCTGCCCTTCGCGGTCGGCCGGGACGAGGCCACCGCGGTCCGTATCCGCGACCTGCTGCGGGGTTAGGGAACGCGCGGCCGGAATATCCTGGGGAACGCAGGCGCCGCCGGACGAAGGAGTCGCAAGTGCCGTCGATTCTCGATGCGGTCGTGGTGGGGGCGGGGCCCAACGGGCTGACGGCCGCCGTCGAACTGGCCCGGCGCGGCTTCTCGGTGGCCGTGTTCGAAGCCGCCGACACGGTCGGCGGCGGCGCCCGGACCGAGGAGCTGACCCTCCCCGGCTTCCGGCACGACCCCTGTTCGGCCGTGCACCCGCTCGGCATCGGCTCGCCCGTCTTCGCCACGATGCCGCTGAAGCGGTACGGGCTGGAGTGGCTGCACGCCCCGCTGCCCATGGCGCACCCCTTCGACGACGGCACGGCCGCCGTCCTGTCCCGCTCGGTCGCGGAGACGGCGGCGTCCTTCGGGCCGCGCGACGCGGGTGCGTACCGCCGGCTCGTGGGGCCGTACCTCGGCAAATGGGACACGCTGGCCCGGGACTTCATGTCGCTGCCGGGCACCGCCCTGCCCCGCGATCCCGTCACCCTCGCCCGCTTCGGGCTCACCGGGCTGCCCCCTTCGACCTGGCTCCTGCGCCGCTTCCGCGACGACCGGGCCCGGGCGCTGTTCGCGGGGCTCGTCGCGCACGTCATCGCCCCGCTGGGCGGGATCGCCACCGGAGCCGTCGGCCTGGTCTTCGCCCTGGCCGCGCACGCGAACGGCTGGCCCATGCCGCGCGGCGGCTCGCAGTCGATCTCCGATGCGCTCGCCGGGTACCTGCGCGACCTCGGAGGCACCATCCACACCGGCTTCGAGGTCAAGCGGCTCGACGACCTCCCGCCGGCCCGCGCGTACGTCTTCGACACCTCGCCGACCGCGCTGGCCCGGATCGCGCGCCTGGGCCGGGCCTACGAGGGCTACAAGTACGGCGCCGCCGTGTTCAAGATCGACTACGCGCTGGACGGCCCCGTCCCGTGGACCGCCGAGGAACCGCGCCGGGCCGGCACCGTCCAGATCGGCCCGCGCACCCGCGACATCGACGCCGCCCTGCAACTCGCCTCGGGCGGCCGCGCCCCGCGCAACCCCTTCCTCATCACCGCGCAGCCCAGCCTCGCCGACCCCGGCCGGGCCCCCGAGGGCAAGCACGTGTTCTGGGCGTACGGGCATGTCCCGGCGGGCTGGGGCGGGGACCTCACCGACGCCGTCGAACGCCAACTGGAGCGCTTCGCGCCGGGCTTCCGCGACCTGGTCCTGGCCCGTGCCACGGCCGGCCCGCCCGAGCTCGCCGCCCGCAACCCCAACTACGTCGGCGGGGACATCGCCTGCGGCGCCGCCTCGGGGCTCCAGCTCCTGCTGCGCCCCAAGCTCTCCCTCTCCCCGTACACGACCCCCCACCCGGCCGTATTCATCTGCTCCTCCGCGACCCCGCCGGGCCCGGGCGTGCACGGCATGTCCGGCCACAACGCCGCCAAGGCGGTCTGGCGCCACCTGCGGAAGGACACCTGATGCCCCGCATCACCCTGGTCCTCGGCGACATCACCGCCGAGAAGGCCGACGCGATCGTCAACGCCGCGAACTCCTCCCTGCTCGGCGGTGGCGGGGTCGACGGCGCCATCCACCGGCGCGGCGGGCCGGAGATCCTCGCCGCCTGCGAGGACCTGCGCCGCTCGCACTACGGCAAGGGCCTGCCCACCGGCCGGGCCGTCGCCACCACCGCGGGCCGGCTCCCGGCCGGGCACGTCATCCACACCGTCGGCCCGGTCTGGTCGCGGGAGGATGACCGGTCGGCGCTGCTGGCCTCCTGCTACCGCGAATCCCTGCGGGTCGCCGACGAGCTGGGTGCCCGTACGGTCGCCTTCCCGGCCATCTCCACCGGGATCTACGGCTGGCCGATGGACGACGGGGCGCGGATCGCCGTGGAGACCGTACGGGCCGCCCGGACCGAGGTGGACGAGGTCCGGTTCGTGCTCTTCGACGCGGCGGCCTACGCGGCCTTCGAGGCGGCGGTCGAGGCCGCCCGGTAGGCGACGGCGCCGGCCACCGGGGGACCGCCGGGGGGCTTCACAGGCGTCGCGCGGACCCGCCGGGGGAGGGGCGGGGGTACGTGCGGGACTGCTTGACGCTGCCGAACGCGAAGCTCGACTCGATCGAGGCGATGCCGGGAATGGCGTGGATCCGGTGGCGCACCAGGGCCTCGTACGCCTCCAGGTCCTCGATGACCACGCGCAGCAGGTAGTCGCTGCTCCCCGCCATCAGGTAGCAGTCCTGGATGTGCTCGATGACCGCCACGTGCTCCTCGAAGAGCCGGACCGCCTCCGCGGTGTGGCGTTCCAGCCGGATCCGGACGAAGACGGTGACCGGGAGCCCGAAGGCGACCTGGTCGACCATGGCCGTGTAGCCGCGGATCAGACCCGCCTCCTCCAGCCGCCGGACGCGGCGCAGGCAGGGCGACGGGGAGAGCCGGACGCGGTCCGCGAGGTCCTGGTTGCTCAGGCGCCCGTCGGCCTGCAATTCCCGGATGATCTGCAGATCGACTGCGTCCATGGCCACTCCTTGGCAGATTCTGCCCCAAACGTATGTCCGAGAGGCAGAACTGGCAATCGGCTGCCCCGGCCCAAGCCCTAGCGTTGCCCTCGAACGGACCAGACCGGTCCGGTCCCAGAGGCTGGAGCACATTTTCCGTGGTCGCGACGAACATCACCGGGGTGACCGCGCCTCCCGACGCAGCGGTCCCGCCGGCCGGAAACCCCGGCCGGCTCGGGCTCTCCCCGCACGCCCAGGGCGTGCTCGCGCTGGTGGTGACCGTGTCGATCTGGGCCGCCTTCGCGCTCAGTGCCCGGGCCCTGAGCGCCTCCACCCTGCTGCCCGCGGACGCGGCCCTGCTGCGCTTCGGCGTCCCGATCGTCGTCCTGTTCCCCGCCCTGTGGCGGCGCCGCCACCGGATCGCGGCGGTCCGGCCGGGCCCCGCGATCAAGATCATCTGCGGTGCGGGCGTGCCGTTCTTCCTGGCGGCGATGCACGGCGGCGCCCTGACGTCCGCGGCGTTCGTCGGCTCGATCGTCCCCGGCATGGTCCCGCTGTTCGTCTCCGCGCTCATGGTCGCCCGGGGCCACGGCGCGCCCCGCGGAACCCAGGCGGCCGGGCTCGCGCTGATCGCTGCCGGCGTGATCGCCCTCGTCTGGCGCTACGTCGTCCCCGTGGACACGGACGTGCTGGCGGGGGCCGGCACCCTGCTGGTCGCCAGCGGACTGTGGGCCCTCTACACGGTGGGCCTGCGGGACGTCGACCTCGATCCGGTCGGCTCGATCGGACTGCTGTGCCTGCCCTCCTTCGCGGTCATCGGGCTCCTGGTCCTCACCGGGGTGCTCCCGACGGGCCTCGCGCACGCGGCGGGCGGCGACATCGCCCTGTTCCTCGTCGTGCAGGGGCTCGGGGTCGGCCTGTGCGCCGGCCTGCTGTACGCCTTCGCCATCCGCAGGCTGGGCGCCGAGCGCAGCTCCGTCGTCGGCAGCCTCAGCCCCGTGGCCGTGGTCCTGCTGGCCATCCCCCTCCTCGACGAATCACCCACCCTCGCCGTGCTCGTCGGCGTCCCCCTCATCACCGCCGGCGTCGTCCTGGCCAACCGCCGTCCCCGCATCCGCCTCAGGGGGTGTCTTGCCGATCAGGCCGGGCTCGCGGCGTCTGGCACCGCGCCTCGCCGCGTTCTCGTCGGTCGCCGACGCTCCGCGTCGACTCCCTCCTCGGCCTTGCGAACCACGGCACCAGACGCCGCTCCCTGATCCGGCCCGACCGACAAGACACCCCCTAGACCCGAGGTCCCCGCACATGCTTGAGCTCCTCCCGCCGCCGCCCACCGACCCGCTGTGGGACCTGACCGCGGAGTTCGCCGCCGACGAGCGGCCCGAGCGCCTGAACCTCGTCCTCGGCGTCTACCGCGACCAGACGGGCCGCACGCCCGTCATGGCCGCCGTGCGCGAGGCCGAGATCCGTCTGGCGGAGCGCTCCGAGTCCAAGGAGTACCGGGGGCTGTCCGGCAACGCCGCCTTCAACCGGGTCCTGCCGGAGCTGGTCCTGGGGTCCGAGGTGCCCGCCGACCGTGCCGTGGCCGTCCAGACCGTCGCCGGCTCCGGCGCGCTGCGGCTGCTGGCGGACCTGATCTGCCGGACCCGCCCGGGCACCACGGTCTGGATCAGCGACCCGGCGTACGTGAACCACCGGCCCATCCTGGAGGCCGCCGGGCTGACGGTCCGTACGTACGGCTGGCGCGACGCGCAGGGCGGCTTCGACGCGGAAGGCGTGCTGCGGGAACTGCGCGGCGCGCGGCGCGACGACGTCGTCCTGCTCCAGGGGTGCTGCCACAACCCGACGGGAGCCGACCCCACGCTGGACGCCTGGGAGGCGCTGGCCGAGCTGGCCGTCCGGGGCGGCTGGATGCCGTTCGTCGACCTCGCCTACCACGGGCTCGGCGACGGACTGGAGGCCGACCTGCTGCCCACGCGCATCCTGGCCGCGCGCGTGCCCGAGACGCTCATCGCCGTCAGCTGCTCGAAGAACTTCGGCCTCTACAGCGACCGCACCGGCTGCGCCATCGTTCTCGGCGCGTCCGGCCAGGCACTGCGGCACGCCGAGACGGCCTTGCAGAACGCCGCCCGGACGCTGTACTCGATGCCGCCCGAGCACGGCGCCGCCGTCGTCACGACGATCCTGGAGGACGCCGGGCTGCGGGCCGCCTGGCAGGCGGAACTGGAGGTCATGCGCGGCCGGATCGAGGCCAACCGGGCGGATCTGACGACCCACCTGAGCGCCCTGGGCTGCGGCCCGCAGGCGCGGGCACTCGCACAGCAGAAGGGGATGTTCTCGATGCTGCCGCTCACCGCGGCGCAGATGCTCCGGCTGCGCCGGGAGTTCGCCGTCTACGGCACCACGTCGGGCCGGATCAACATCGCGGGAATCCCGGGCCACCGCATCCCCCGGCTGGCGCAGTCCGTCGCGGCCGTCCTCCGCGAGGCGCCCGCGCCCCGGCTCCTCGAAGGCGCGCTCGGGAACTAAGGGCTGTCCCGTAATCCCCGGCGGGCGCACGACGCCAGCTACGGCACCTCGCTGCGTTGTCGGAACGCCCGAATACGCCCAGTATGGGGGCACCCCTCCGCCTTGCGATGCACCGCATCTGACGCCGTGCGCTGATCCACCGGGGATTACGGGACAGCCCTTAGTGGGGTGTCCCCGTCCGGACAGGTGGTGTCCCCGTCCGGACAAGACAGTCCCCGGCAGTCTCGCCGATGCCATGAGCCATCCGCCGTCGCCGATGGCTCCCGTGGTTCGCAAGATCTGCCGGGGGCCTGGCCAGAGCCTGGACAAGGGTCACGCGAGCCTCTGGACGTCTCCAGAGGGAGGTGCGGCTCTATCCGGTATTCCGGTGTATTGATGAGTTTCCTCCCTATTTCGCCCGAGTCAAGACCTGTGCGCGCTCGACTTCGGAGGCCCTCTACACCCAGTTGACCTCCGCCCGCTCCAGCAGCGGGTCGTCCGTGAGCTGGAACAGCGGCACGGCGAAGTTGCCCGACCTGAACCGGCCGCCGAAGTGCAGGCCGAGCACCCGGTGGTCTGCCAGGTCGAAGACCGGGGAGCCGCTGTTGCCGCCGAGCGTGGAACAGTCGTGCGTCATCGTGAACCCGGGCCCGTCCGGGACCAGCGCCGTCGCGGTGCCCGGCTGGAGCCGCTTCACGTTGTAGATGTCCATGAAGATGCGGCTCATGGCCTCCGGCTCGTTGCGGCGGCCGTCCGCCGCCGGGTAGCCGACCACGTACACGGGCCGGCCCGGCAGGTCCGGCGGAGCGTCGGCCGCGACCGGCAGCGGCGTGGGCAGCGGTCCGCCGCCGCCCGCCGTCGGGGACACCCGGAGCAGCGCCATGTCGACGTCGCGGTGGATGCCGATGACCTCGGTGACCTGGAACTCGAACGATCCGTCGGTGGCGGGCGCGCCGAGTTCCTCGGCGGTGTCGATGCGCGCACCCATGCCCTGGCGGAAGGTGAACGCGCCCTCGCCATCCGCGCGGCTGAACTCGGCCGCGACATGGCGGTTGGTCATCACGGCGAACGGCGAGACCAGGAAGCCCGTGCCCAGCCAGTCCAGTTCCGCGTGGCCGGAGACCTCCACCCGGCCGACCCGCTCGATCGACTTCCGGATGCCCGGCCGCTGCCCGTCCAGCAGGGCCCAGTCGCCCGGCTGCGAGGCGAAGTCCTGGCCCTGGACCAGGATCGCCGGGCGGCCTTCGAGCAGGACGATCGCCTCCACCCCGAAGTGCTCGTCCGGGTCGATGTCGCCGGTGCGGCCCGCGGCCAGCTTCTCCAGCCCGCGCACCCCGGCCTCCAGCACCCTGGCCCGCTCCTCCCGGGCGGCGCGGCCGATCTGAGCGGCCGCCTCCTCCTCGCGGGGAAGCTCCTCGGCGGACTCGAGGATCTCCGTGTCCTTCTCCGCGTCCAGCCCCTTGCGCACGCGTTCGGCCACCTCCAGCAGGTCCTCTCGGAAGACCTGCTCGGGCCCGGTCGCCACCGGTGATCCACCGCGCATCTCACACCTCCTGTGGTTGTGCCTGCCGCGTCAGCGTGGACTGGGCCGCAGTGATCTCGTCGTGGATCTGCGGGGTGTGCTCCCGCAGGTGCTGCATGATGGCGCTCAGTTGCGTGCCGACGTTCACGAAGGCCGTGCTCTTGCCCTGGAAGCTGACGTCCGTGACGCGGCGCGTGCCGCGGTGCAGGGCCACCACCGTCCAGTCGTCGGTCAGCACCGGGGAGCCGGACGAGCCGCCCCGGGTGTCGGTGAAGTAGCGCACGTCCCGGTCGTCCGCCTCGAAGGCGAGGTTGTTGCGCAGCGCGATCCGCTTCGGCTCCCCGCCCGGGTGCTGAATGATGTTGAGCGCCACCGGCGTGTCCTTGGCCACCGCCAGCGGTGCGGTGGCGACGCGGAGGAAGGGACGGGGCGGGGCGCCGGTCAGGCGCAGCACCGCGTAGTCGAGCTCCTCGTCGCAGGCCACGAGTTCGCTCGCTCGCGCCTCCTCGGTGTCCGCGTCGTCCTCGCTCAGGTAGTCGAACCGGGAGCGTGATCCCTGGGCCTGGAGCCGGAGGTCCACCGGCTCCGCCACCTGCTGCTGACCATCGGTGCGCTTGCGGGCGTTGACCACGTGGTGGTTCGTGACGAGCAGGTCGGGGGCGATGAGCCAGCCCGTGCCGCTGTGGGGCAGCGCCACCGGCTGGAGCAGTGCGCCCCCCTGGTACGGGAGCACCTTGACGCGGGCGACCGAGGAGCCTGCCAGCGCTCCACCGCTCAGGAAGTCGAACGGCACCGTGTCGTCCCGGAAGATGATCTCTTCCTTGGTCTCCCCGGTGGGGACGTCGGGTGCCACGTCGGGCTCACCGGCCGCGTCGCGCACCACCCGGTCCATCGCTTTGAGGACCACGTCACGGGCGGCGGCGTCGGTGAGCTGGTCGGCGGCGTTCCGGAGCCAGACGGCCAGCGGCACGGTGCCGTCGATCAGCCGCTCCACCCGATTCATCTCGTTGAGGTCCGAGTGGACCTGCTGGCCGGGCGCCGCGAGGAGCGGCAGCGAGCCGCGGTACTTCGGGAGGATGCCCGCGAACAGCAGACTCCGCAGTGCCGGGTCCGTCAGTCCCGCCTCCACCGCGGTGTCCCGCAGCTGTACGACGTCGTCCTGGGAGAGATACGTGTCGCTCATGGTCGATCAGGCCGCTCTGTGGCCGTTCCCTTCGGCTGGGCACTCCGTTGAGGGGTTCGCCTCGCCCGGCTCCGACGCGGCCGGCCGCGCGCCCGTGGGTCCGGCCGGCCCGGGGGCGGTGGCACCCGCGCCCATCGCCGCCGCCACGCCCGCGACGAGCTCACCGCTCCGGTCGTCGAGGGTCAGGAGGCGCTTGGCGAGCCGGTCGAGCGTCCCGAGCCGGCGCGCCGCGTGCAGCATGCCCTGCACCCCCTGGTGAGTGGCCCCGCTCGGGGACCTCCGTTCGGTCGGCCCGGCGGAGTCCGCCAGGAGGCGGAACAGCGAGGCCCGCAGCTCGGGCCGGTCGGCCACCACGCGGCCGATCGCCTCGCCGAGGACGTCCAGGACCCCGTCCTCGGTCTCGGGCAAGCCCACGACGTTCAGGGCGTGTTCCAGGATCCGCGGGTGGTCGTGCGAGACCTCGGCGACCGCGGCACGCACCAGGGCGGGCTGCCGGACGAGCTCCGCGTCGGGCAGCCGCCGCAGTCGCTCGGCGAGCCTGCTCTCGACCTCCTCGTCGTGGTCCTCGGCGCCGGACGCCAGCTGTGCACGGGTCAGCAGGGCGCCCAGCGCCTCGAAGTCCTTGCCCAGGCCGGTGGCGATCTCCTCGGCCTCGGCGAGGTCCTCGTCGGCCTCGCCGCGGTCGCCGTCCGCCTCGGCCAGCCGCGACGAGAGGAGCAGCAGCTCCAGCTGCCGCCCGGGGAAGCCGTCCTCGGCGGCGCGGTCCACGGCCGCTTCGGCGGCCGCCCGGGCATCGGCACGACGGCCCAGCCGGTCCAGGGTCTCGACCCACAGGGGGTGCAGCCGGCTGCCCGAGGTCCACGGGCGCCGCTCCTCGAGCCGGGCGGCGGCCGCTTCGGTGTAGCCCTGCGACAGCAGGTCTTCCACCTCGTTGGCGGCGATCTCCTCCCAGTCCTCCTGCTCCGCCTGCGCCATCACCTCGTCCGGGGTGTGGCCGCCGAAGTGCCCGGCGAGGTACGCGGCGGACCGTCCCGCCATGTCCTGGTCGGCCCCGGCCAGGAACCGCTCGACACCGGGCAGCCAGCGCAGCTCCACCTCGCGCGGGCTCTCGTTCAGCCGCAGCCGGTGATAGATCTCCTCCGCCCGCGGCTCCAGGCCTTCGCGTGCCGCGTAGTACGCGACGGCCCGCTGCCCGACCGCCCGCATCACGTCCGCACGGGCGCAGTCGGCCAGCCGCAGCATGATGGCCCGCAGGTCGGCCCGGTGGCGTACGGTCCCCGGACCGGCGGATTCCACCAGGTCGAGCCGGGAGAAGAGCTCGAAGAGGCGCTCCGCCTCCGGGTCGGAGTCCACCGTCAGTCCGCACGGCTCGGCGAGGACTTCCCGGATCAGTCCGGGGGTGATGCTCCGCAGCGCCATTCCGGCCTGGGCCAGGGCGCGGACGTCCTCGTCCCCGATGCGCCTCAGGATCCGTTCGTACAGGGTCCCCTGGATGAGCATCTGGTCGACCTTGCGGTAGAAGTGGCGGCGCCGCCGGGGCAGGCTCTCGATGAGTTCGTTCAGCGACTCGGCCCGGTCGCCCTCCTGCTCGGCTGCCCGCGCCGCCAGTTTCAGGCTCAGGGGATTGCCGCCCACGCGGTCGGCGAGCTTCTCGGCGAGCCGTTCGTCGGTCACTCCGCTGGACACCAGGAGGGCCACGGAGGCCTCCGGGCCGAGGTCGTTCAGCTCGATGGTCAGGGGCTCCACCACCCTGGCCGGATGCTGCTTCAGCAGCCGTCCGGCGACGACGGTGCGCAGTCGCGGGTGCACCTTCTGGAGCGCCGTCCAGACAGCCCACATCCGGCCGAGCTCCGGGGAACCCCTGTACTGGGCCTCCTCGAAGGAGTCGATCACGAGCACCAGGGGCGGCTGCTCCCGCGCGGGCACCCCCACCGCCTGGACGACGAGTGTCGCGAGCTGCGCCGCCAGCATGCTCTCGCGCGCGGTGGCCAGGGCGTGCACGCCCGACTGGGAGAGCCGCGCCATCGTCGCCCGGGTGGTGGCGAGCTCGTAGAGCTCGTCGACCGTGTCCTCCTCGGCCCGGTGGAGGCCGACGGTCTCCTCGCACGCACGCGCCAGGGCGTCGAAGTCGGCGTGGTGCTCCGGGAACTGGACGCGGAGCTGGCGGGCCATCTCCGCGATCAGGGTGGCCGGTTCGTGGACCGAGAGGGTGGGCCGTTCGAAGTCGACGTACGCGAAGGGGAACGCGGTCGGGAAGTCGCGCAGGCTGTCCCGGAGGAACGTCGCGAGCAGAGTGCTCTTGCCGATGCCGCCGAGCCCGTGGATCAGTACCGGCCGCTTCGTGCCGCTGCCGACCGCCCGGGTGAACTCGTCCTGCAAGGGCGTAGGCAGTCCGATGTAGGCGCGCAGCCGGTCGAGTTCCTCGGCGCGCCCCTGGAAGGAGCTGCGTGCGAGGCGGTCGAGGGGCTGCATCAGACGCGCCCGGTCCAGCAGCTGCTGGACCTCCTCGCTGTCCGGGACGCCGGTGATGCCCGGGATCTGCGCGAGCCACAACACCGCCTGCAGCGTGAGCGGCAGCTCGTCCAGCTTCTGCTGTGCGAGGTCCGGTGGCGTGCCGTCGAGATAGGCCAGCGCGGTGCGTTCAGGGCTCGGGCCGGGCGGGATCTGCTCCAGGTTCGCCAGCAGCGCGAGGCGGGCCCGTTCCGGACCGGGGAAGCCGCGCAGCGCCGTGTCGCGGACCTCCGACGTGAGCACCCAGGTGAAGGTGTTGCGCGCGCCGACGGCCCGGCAGTCGCGCAGCAGCTCCACGCCGGCCGCCCCGGAGGGCTCCTCCTCGCCGGGCAGCTTCAGCCGCGCGGGGTCGAACCGGCTCAGCAGGGACGCCGCTTCCCGGTAGGCCTTGCGCAGGTCCGACACGTCGGCGGGACCGTGGGCGGCCACCGCGGCGCGCAGCCGCTCGCCCAGGTGCGCGCCGAAGTCCTCGCCGGGCGCGAGCGCGCCGTAGAGGCGGACCGACTCCGCTGCCGCCGTGCAGACCTTGCGCATGTAGCTGTCCGGGCCGGAGGCCTCACCCGCCTGGAGGACGGCGGGGACGGTCGTCTCCACGAGGGCGGAGACCCGCTGCGTGTCCGGGTGGGGCGTCGAAGCCTCCGTGAAGAACTGCCGGAAGAACTCCCGCAGATCGTCCGGGCCGAACATCCGGGCGGTGTCCCTGACCTCGTTCTTGCGTATCTCGTACGGGAGCTGGCGCATCGTCGGCGAGTACCCGAGCAGAACCAGCCGGGGCGGAACGTCCGGCGGGGCCGGCCTCTGGTTGTAGATGGTCAGGGCCAGCTTGCCGATGCAGTCCCAGACGTCGGAATTGACGTCGAGCTTGTCGCAGTCGTCCAGTACCAGCCAGTACTGCCCGCTCGCGGTGGTGGCCTGGCTGACGACGCGGTGCACCGCCGCATCCATCTCGGGTAGTGGATCGTTCAATTGTGTCGGATTCAATGGCGGGAGGGCCGCGTCCGGGAGAGCCGTGTCCGGGAGGGCCTTGTCCGGGAGGGCCGTGTTCGGGTCCGCGACGGACTCGGTGAGCCGCTGGACCAGCTGCTCGGCGGTGGAGGTCCGGTTCAGCGTCACCCGCACCGGGCGGAAATTGCAGTGCTCGCCTATGTGCCGGATCAGTTTGTAGCTGTAGGAGCGCCCGCTGTCCGGCTCTCCGTCCACCACCAGAACCGTCTTGTCGGGATTCTCGACGAATTCACGGAGCCGCTTCCTGAAGTCCGCCCGGTCGATGAACACCTCTGCGCCGTTGCGGAGCACGCCGCTGAGGAAGAAGTCCTGGGGTGAGATGTGCAGCCGCGCGGCCTCCTCCAGCTCGGACTTGAGGCGCAGGGCCTCTTTTCCCTCCGGGATGGAGGTCAGCGAGTCGATCCGCACGAGAGTGCTGAGCAGCTGGAGTTGGGTTTCGATGCCGCTGTTCCGCACCGCCTCGACCAGGGCGACGGAATTGTCGCTGCTCACCCAATTCAGTGGGATTTTGCTCACGAACTCGGGTGAGAATCCGAACTGGATCAGCTTGGGCCGGGGTTCGCCGGAAATGAAGAAGTGGTCCCGCACCATTTCGGTGACGAGTCCCCATTCGGTATCCTTGGGAGACATACCGCACCTGCACAGCCGCCGTAGCGGCGCGGAAAGACGGACTGCCTGATACCTGTCATGGTTTCACTCGGCCCGGTCCGTCGCAACGCGGCCGAACAGCGCGCGGACCTCCTGCAGGACGGGCGCGCTGCGCAGGTACTCGGCGATGCCGTGGTGGTTGCCGCTGTCGTTCCTGACCAGGTGGTCGGTGACGAGGCCGGGCGGACCGTACTCGGGCCGCAGCCAGTGGTCGAGCGCCACCGTGTCCCGCAGGTCCGAGACATTGGACCAGGCCGCCACACCCGCCGGGACCGCCGTCGGGAGCGCGAGCCGGTCCTGGACCTCGGTGATGCCGAGTGGAGAACCCGCGCTGACGAACAGGGTGACGTCCCGTCGCTCCTCGCGGAGCACCTCGTAGGCGATGACCGAGCCGAGGCTGTGCCCCAGCACGACGAGCGGCCCGTCGCGCAGGTCCGCCAGCTCGCCGCGGACGACCTCGCGCATCGCCTCGCCGACCCCGCCGAAGAAGTACGCGTACACGTCCTCGAAGGTGAGCTTCACGAGCAGCTCGAACAGGGGCGCGCGCAGGAAGACGGGGAGCGGCAGCGCCTTGGCGAGGTCCGGGGAGGCCGGTGCGGGCACCGCGTCCTCGGCCCGGCCGAGGGTCTCCGCCGAGTACGTCATCTTCGCCAGCCAGTGCGCCAGTTCCTCCTCCCCGGCCTGGGGCGACCGCCTCCCGAGCGCCGGACCCGCCGTCCGGCGCGCCTCGCGGAGCGTGTGCTCGATGAACTCCTCCGGGGTCCGCGGCACCCCCGTGTCCGGGAGTTCCCGGACCGGGGGCGGGCCGCCGGACAGCGGGTCGGGCTCCTCGTCGGGCAGGGGAGTGCCGTACCGGACCGGCGCCCAGTAGGCCATTCGCGACGCCGCGCCCATGTCCGTGCCGAACAGCGCCCTGTCCCACTGGGACTTGAGCAGCTCCTTGCGGACCTTGTTGCCGTTGCCGTGGACGTAGACGACCGTGGCGTCGTCCATCTCAGCTGCCCAGTACCACGTCCCCGTAGCTCTCCAGACGTTTCCAGCGCTCCGCGGGTGCGCGGGTGACGGGCATGAGGTCGGCGGCGGGCAGGGGCCCGAAGCCGAGGCCGGTGAGCTCGACGATGTCGGTGACCGGCACCTGGAACGTGCGGAACGGGCCGAGCGGCGGCGGATCGCCGGGCCTGGCGCCCGCCATCGCCCGCTCGCGGTCCCGGCTGAGGTCCGGGCTCTGGTCGAGGATGTACCCGGTCGAGGCCAGTCGGCCGTCCTGCATGAAGGCGGCCACCTTCCAGAACCGCAGCGGCACCTGGATGCCCCGGTAGGGCGGGTCGGAGTCGTGCAGGACGGGACCGGTGAAGACGGACAGCTTGCGGTCGAACCGGGCCGCGTGGTCGAGCAGATGGTTCTCCAGCCCCTGCCACAGCTGTTTGCCCTGGTTGAAGGAGTCCTGCTGCGGGGCCGCGTTGGTGAAGTGGAAGGTGTCCGTGTTCGCGCGGCCGGCCTCGGCCGTGGCACCCCAGACCGGGTCCAGGCGGCGGACCAGGTGCCCCCGGTCCAGGGAGTTGTCGCGGTAGATGTCGTTGCCGGCCTGCTGGGCCTCGGGCAGGCGGGGGTCGAACCCCCAGTCGTCGTCCCGGGGTACGTCCTCCACGAGCCGCTCGCCGTCGATGCAGACGGCGGTGGAGGCGGCCAGCCTGCGGTCGGGGCGCAGGACGACGGTGAAGTGGGTGTACGGGAGGACCACGGTCTCGATCCCGGCCGCGTCGGGCACGGGGAGCGGGACGGCGGGACCGAGGAAGGACTCGTCGTAGCCGGTGCGATCGGCGAGGGAGTCCTGCCGCGCCCTGGTGCCCGCCGCCCGATCCGGCGGCGTATCAATTGCGTTCATAAGATGGCAATACCGTGTGCAAGTGATCGTTTACGGTGCGGAGCCACGGGCCACCCGAACAGCGGCCATCCTCCCGACCTCCCCCCGGCAGGCCCGATCGGGCGGCGTCCCCACCGTCCCGGTTCAGGAGGCGGCCGCCGCGGAACCCATGCTCCCGACCCCCCTTTGCCCGCCACTCCCCGAGGAGTACCCGTGTCCACTGGCCTGTCCATCCACGTCGGCCTGAACAAGGTCGATCCCGCCGCGTACGACGGCTGGGACGGCAAGCTCCTGGCCTGCGAGAACGACGCCCGAGACATGGCGGCGGTGGCCCGCGCCGGCGGGTTCGGCGACACCGTGATCCTGACCGGCGACGGCACGGTGGAGAACATCACCGGGGAACTGCGCAAGGCGGCCGGACGGCTCAAGAGCGGGGACATCCTGCTCTTCACCTACTCGGGCCACGGCGGCCAGATGGACAACGTCGTCGGATCGGACGACGAGCCCGACCGGCTGGACGAGACGCTGGTGTTCTTCGACCGCCAGTTCCTCGACGACGAGCTCCAGAGGGAGTTCCGGCGGTTCGAGAAGGGCGTCAGGATCTTCGTCCTGCTGGACTGCTGCCACAGCGGCAGCGCCATCGAGTCCCTCCAGGGGCTGCTCACCCCGGAGGCGATGCAGTCGCAGTTCCAGACCCGTGACCCGGGCCAGGTGGAGGCGGCGTCCCGGCTGATGCCGCTGCTCAAGCAGCAGGAGATCTTCGCCCGGGACCGGGCCTTCTACGAGGGCCTCCAGCGCGAACTCAAGGACGGCAACGGCGGCCGCCCGGCGCCCGGAGCCGTGCTCATCGCCGCCTGCCAGGACAACCAGGTGGCCTCCGACGGAGACGTCAACGGACTGTTCACCGCGAACGTTCTCAAGGTGTGGGGGAAGGGTGCCTTCCAGGGCGACTACCGCACCTTCCACCGCGACATCCAGAAGCGCATGCCCGCCATCCAGAGCCCGAACTTCTACACGACGGGCACCCCGGCCGACGGCTTCCTCCAGCAGAAGCCGTTCACGATCTGACACCGGCTGCCGTACGACCGCCCCGGGAGTCGCCGGACACAGAGCCCCGTGCCGGTGCCTCGGATAGGGTGAATCGGTAGGAATCAGGCCCCCCGGGGTGAGGTCGGTGCGTTGGACACTTACCAGTCGACGAGCGAGGTGCCGGATCCGCCGGCGGCGGCTGTCGGGTACGCGGGCGTGCTCCGGGAGCTGCTGCCGATCGCCCTGTGGCGGGAGGACGCGGACGGGCGCGTGGTCGAATGGTCGCTGGCCGCCCAGGACCTGCTCGGGTACCGCCCCGAGGACATCCTCGGCCGCCTCGGCTCCGACGTCCTCGTCCCCGACGCCAACCGCGAGCTCGCCGATCAGCTGACCCGCCGCGTCCAGGCGGGCGAGACCGTCGTCGGCACCCTGCCCGTGCGCCACCGGGACGGCCTCCGCGTCGTCATGGAGATGTGGATCCTGCCCGCCCCCGACCCGCAGGGGCGTACGGGGGCCATGCTCATCGCCGTGGAGACCTCCGAGGTGCTCCACATGCGCGACTCGCTCGCCGCCCTGCAGAGCCTCTTCACCCAGTCGCCCATCGGCCTCGGCACCCTCGGCCTCGACCTGCGCTTCCTCCGGGTCAACGACGCCCTGGCCCGGATGAACGGCGTCCCGGCCGCCGACCACGTCGGCAAACGGCTCACCGAGGTGGTGCCCGGGGTCAACGCCGCCGCGCTGGAGGCGACCATGCGCCAGGTCCTCGACCGGGGCACGGCCGTCGTCGACGTCCGCCGCACCGGGCGGACCGCGGCCGACCCCGAGCACGACCGGACCTGGTCCTGCTCCTACGCCCCGCTGCTCGACGGCTCCGGGCGGCCCCTGGGCCTGATCGCCTCCCTCATCGACATCACCGAGGGCCAGTGGGCCCAGGCCGACGCCGAACAGGCCCGGCACCGGTTCGCCCTGCTCGCGGAGGCGGGCACCCGCATCGGCACCACCCTGGACCTCCACCAGACCGCCCAGGAGATCGTGGACGTCCTCGTACCGCAGCTCGCGGACTCGGCCGACGTACAGCTGCTCGAAGCGGTCCTGGGCCCCGACGAGGGCGCGGTGGCCGCGGCCTCCACCCGTGGAATCCTGCGCCGGCTGGCGGCCACCTTCCCCGACCCGGACGCCCCGACCGCGAAGCTCGTCGCCGGCCAGACCTTCCAGATCCCCACGGGCACCGTCTACGAACAGGTCGTCGCCGAGGGCCGGCCCATAAACCTGTACGTGTCCGACATCCCGGCGCTCATCACCGACCCGCGGGCCGAAGCCCTGCGCTCCTACCTGGCCGGCCTCGGCTCCGCCCGCATGATCCCGCTGGTCGCCCGCGGCCAGGTGCTCGGCGCGGTCACCGTGACGCGGCTGCGCCGGCGCGAGCCCTTCGACGAGCAGGACTGCGTGCTCATCGACGAGCTGGTCGCCCGTGCCGCCCTCAACATCGACAACGCCCGGATGTACACGCGCCAGCGGCAGGCCGCCCTCACCCTCCGGCGCAGCCTCACCAACAGCGAGCTGCCCGAGGTCCCCGGCCTCGAACTGACCGGGCGCTACCTGCCCGCCAGCGACCACGACGTGGGTGGCGACTGGTTCGACGTCATCCAGCTGCCCGGCGGGCGGACCGGGCTGGTCATCGGGGACGTCATGGGCCACGGGATCCACGCGGCGGCCGTGATGGGCCAGCTGCGCACGGCGGTACGGACCCTCGCGCGCCTCGACGCGCCCCCGGCCCGGATGCTCGGCTCGCTCGACGCGGTCGTGGCCGACCTGGGCGAGGACGAGATGGCCACCTGCGTCTACGCCGTCCACGACCCGGCGTCGGGCGGCTGTGTGATCGCGCGGGCCGGCCACCCGCCGCCCGCGATCGTCGGCGCCGACGGGACCATCACCTTCCTCGACGGCCCGCCCGGCACCCCGCTGGGCACGGGCGGGCAGGACTTCCGCACCGAAGAGGTACGACTGCCCCCGGGAAGCCTGCTCGTGCTCTACACCGACGGCCTCATCGAGGCCCGGGACCGGGACCTCGACGAGGGCATGGACCAGCTGGCACGGGCCCTGCGCGGGGTGGAGCAGCCCCTGGAGGAGCTGTGCGACGGGATCCTGGAGCAGCTGCTGCCGGGCGCTCCGCAGGACGACGTGGCCGTGCTGCTGGCCCGCACCCGGCCGGTGTGAAAGCCAGGAAGGCCAGGAAGGCTGGGAAGCCGGGAAGGCTGGGAAAGCCGGCCCTTCCCCGGCCGGCCCGCATCGCCGGGCCGTCACCAGGCCAGGTCCTCCAGCGAGTCCAGGTCCAGCGGGGCCGGCGCCGACGGCTCCGAGCCCCCGGTCAGCGGCAGCTCGGCCCAGATGACCTTGCCGCGATCCGTGTAGCGGGTGCCCCACCGGTCGGCGTACTGCGCGACGAGGAACAGCCCGCGCCCGCCCTCGTCGGTGGTGGCCGCGTACCGCAGGTGCGGGGAGGTGCTGCTGCCGTCGGAGACCTCGCAGATGAGGCTGCGGTCGCACAGCAGCCGGACCCGGACGGGCGCGCTCCCGTACCGGATGGCGTTGGTGACCAGCTCGCTGAGGATGAGTTCCGTGGTGAAGGCGATGTCGTCCAGCCCCCACGCGGAGAGCTGCGCCGAACCGGCGTTGCGCACCCGCGAGACGGCCGACGGCTCGCCGGGCACCTCCCACTCGGCGATCTTGGCGGGCTCCAGCCGCCGGGTGTCGGCGACCAGCAGGGCGATGTCGTCCGTCGGCGTCGGGAACAGCATCGTGGCCAGTACGTCCGCGCAGGCCTGCTCGGGGCTGCGGCCGGTGGCGGACAGCGTCTCGGCCAGCAGGCGCAGGCCGGAGTCGAAGTCCCGGTGGCGGTCCTCCACCAGACCGTCGGTGAACAGCACGAGCCGGCTCCCCTCGGGCAGCTGCAGCTCGACGGCCTCGAAGGGCATGCCCCCGACCCCGAGCGGGAGCCCGGCGGGCAGCGCCGGGAACTCCACGTGCCCGTCGGTACGCACCAGGGCGGGCCCGGGGTGTCCGGCGCTGGCCATGACGCACTGCCCGGAGACCGGGTCGTAGATCGCGTACAGGCAGGTGGCGCCCGTGATCCCGGTCGGCTCGCCCACCCCGTCCCCGCCACCGTCGGCGTCGTCGCCGCCCGCGGCCTCGTTCTGGTCGATCCGGTTGATCAACTCGTCCAGGTGCCCGAGCAGCTCGTCGGGCGGCAGGTCCAGGGTGGAGAAGTTGTGCACGGCGGTCCGCAGTCGGCCCATCGTGGCCGCCGCGTGCACCCCGTGCCCGACGACGTCGCCGACGACCAGCGCCACCCGGGCCCCCGGCAGCGGGATCACGTCGAACCAGTCCCCGCTCACCCCCGCCTTCGCGGGCAGGTAGCGGAAGGCGACGTCCACAGCGGTCTGTTCGGGCAGCACCCGGGGGAGCAGGCTGCGCTGCAGGGTCACGGCCGTCGCGTGCTCGCGCGTGAAGCGGCGGGCGTTGTCGATGGAGACGGCCGCGCGCGCCACCAGCTCGACCGCGAAGGACCGGTCCTCCTCGTCGAAGGCCTCCGGGGTGCCGGCGGCCCGCCAGAAGTTGGCCATGCCCAGGACCACGCCCCGCGCCTGGACGGGTACGGAGATCAGCGAGTGGAGACCGTAGTCGAGGGCGATCCGGGTTCCGTCGGCGTCCTGCGCCCGCCAGCCCATGGCGGCGTGCAGATCGGCCGCGAGCACCGCCTGCCCGGCGTCCAGGGCGGCGGCCATCGGCGCGGTCGGCACGACGAACCGGATGATGTCGCCGACCGGCTGGAGCGGAGTGTCGGTGCGCACCCCGCTCATGGCCGCCCGCCGCATCTCCGTGTACACGCCGGAGGCCGACGCGGGTTCGTCACCGCGCAGCACCGGCTCCAGGAGTTCCACGGTGACGAAGTCCGCGAAGCGGGGGACGGCTACCTCCGACAGCTCCTCGGCGGTCCGCACGACGTCCAGCGTCGTACCGATCCGCACGCCGGCGTCGTAGAGCAGCTGGAGCCGTTCGCGGGCCACCTCGGCCCGGCCGGAGAGCGCCGCGAGCTCGGTGGAGTCGCGCAGGGTCATGACGGTGCCGGAGGGCCGGCCCGCGTACGGCTTGGTGGGCCGTACGTTGACCGCGAGCAGCCGGTCGCCCGCCAGGTGCACCTCGTCCGTCGCGGCCCGGCCCGAAACCAGCAGTTCGGTGGTGCGCGCGTCGAGGCCGAGGTCGGCGACGTGCCGCTGCTCGGCGTCGGGCGGCAGGTCGAGCAGCCGTCTGGCCTCGTCGTTGGCGAGGACGAGGCGCCGGTCGGCCCCGATGATGAGCACACCCTCGCGCACGGCGTGCAGGACGGCCTCGTGGTGCTCGTTCATCCGGGACATCTCGGCGGCGCCCAGACCGCGGGTCTGGCGCCGCAGCCGGCGGCTCACCAGGAAGGCGCCGCCCGTGCCGAGCAGCAGGGCGCCCACCGCGGCGCCGACCAGGAGCGGGATCTGGTCCTCGACGGCGTCGGAGACGTTCTCCACCTCGATGCCCGTGCCGACCAGGCCGACGACCGCGCCGCTCGCGTCCCGTACGGGCACGACGGCCCGGACCGCGTCGCTGGGCTCGCCCAGAAACGTCTCGGTGAAGGACTGCCCGGCGACGGCGCGGGCGAGGTCGCCCGTGGCGCGCTTGCCGATCAGCTCGGGCCGCGAGTCGGTGTACCGGACCCCGTCGGTGTTCATCACGGCGATGAAGTCGATGCCGGAGGCGAGGCGGGCGCCTTCGGCCAGCGGCTGGAGCGCGGCGGTCGGGTTCGGCGCCTTCAGCGCCGCCGGGAGGCCGGGGGCGTGCGCGAAGGCCTCGGCGGCCGCGAGCGCGCGGTTGCGGGCGTCGCGCTCGCTGTCGTACCGGGACTGGACCACCAGCGCCACCGCGGCCGCGCTGATCAGCAGCAGCACGATCACCGCCTGGAGGGCGAAGACCTGACCGGCGACGCTGTGCCCCCACCGGGACAGGCGCGCGAACAGGCGCGGGCCCCACCCGGTCGGCTGGCGACCATTACGTCCGGTCATGAGCCCTTTCTAACACTGTCCAGGGGGTTTGGGGTGGCTGCGCGGCGGCGGCGGCCGCCCGGTACGCGCGGGGGCTGAGGCCGACGTACGAGGTGAAGCGCTGGCGGAAGGTGACCTCGCTGGCGAAACCGGCGCGGCGGGCCACCTCCGGGACCGGGTGGTCGGTGCGTTCCAGCAGCTTGCGGGCGTTGTCCAGGCGGTGGCTCAGCAGCCACCGGTGGGGGGTGGTGCCGGTGGCCGAGGCGAAGTGCCGGGCGAAGGAACGCGGGGACATGCCGGCCCAGCGTGCCAGGGTGGCCACGTCGAGCGGTTCGTGGAGATGGCGCAGGGCGCGTTCCCGTACGGCCGCCAGGGTTTCGGCGGTCCGGTCGGCCGCCGGTGTGGGCCGGTCCAGGTACTGGGCGTGGTCCCCGGTACGGAAGGGGCCCGTCACCATGGAGCGGGCGACGGCGGCGGCGGCCTCGGCGCCGTGCGCCTCCCGGACGAGGTGCAGGCACAGGTCGATCCCGGAGGCCACCCCGGCGGAGGTCCAGAGCCCGCCGTCCTCCACGTAGAGCGGGGCGTCCTCGACCAGTACCCCCGGATGGCGGTCGGCGAGCCGGGGGGCCAGCGACCAGTGCGTCACCGCCCGGCGGCCCTCCAGCAGCCCGGCCTCCGCGAGGACGAACGCCCCGGCGCAGAGCGCGGCGACCGGCACGCCCCGGGCGTGCGCCTCCCGGAGGGCGGCGAGAGCCGGCTCGGGCGTCGGATCGTCCGGCTCGGCCAGCGCCGGTACGACGACCAGGTCGGCCGAGGTCAGCCAGTCGAGCCCGCGGTCGGGGGCCAGGGTGAGCCCGCCGGGCAGGGCGATCGGCCCGGGCTCCACGGCGCACCGGCGCAGCTCGAAGGGCGGCACCCCCGCATGGCTGCGGTCAGGGCCCCAGACCTCGGTGATGACGGCGAGGTCGAAGCTGCGGATGCCGGGCTGGACGAGGATCGCGACGCGGTGCACGAGGCCAGTGTGCCATCCTGCCAGGCTGGCAGGATCCCATCGATCGGAGGCGGCGGCGCCCCTGTCGGGCCCGCCCTCGGGCGACCAGCATGGAGCCATGACGAAGCACGAGATCGAGATCGCCCCGGACAGTGCCCTGCTGGTCATCGACGTGCAGCAGGGCTTCGACGACGCGTCCTTCTGGGGGCCGCGCAACAACCCGGCCGCCGAGGACAACATCTCCGCCCTGATGGACGCCTGGCACGCCGCCGGGCGGCCGGTGGTGCAGGTGCGGCACGCCTCGCTGAGCCCCGGCTCCGTCCTCGCCGCGGACCATCCCGGTCACGCCTTCAAGGACTTCGTGGAGAAGCGCCGGTACGAATCCCTGATGATCACCAAGCACGTCAACTCGGCCTTCTACGGCACCCCGGACCTGGCCTCCTGGCTCACCGCCCGGGGCATCGGCCAGGTGGTGGTCACCGGGATCCAGACCAACATGTGCGTCGAGACCACGGCCCGGATGGCCGGGAACCTGGGCTACGACGTCCTCGTCCCGCTCGACGCCACCCACACCTTCGACCTCGCGGGCCCGGCGGGCCTCAGCCTGACCGCCGACGAACTCGCCACCGCCACCGCGGTCAACCTCCAGGGCGGCGGCTTCGCCCGCGTGGTGACGACGGCTCAGCTGCTCTCGGCCTCCGGCCCCCGGCTCACGGCGTAGTACCGCGCCCGGCTGGGCGCACCGCACCGGCCACATCCAGCCCCGTCGGCGGTCGGCAGAGGCCCGGCCCCCCGGGGGGACCGGGCCTCACCAGCCGGTACGGCTCAGAGAACGTCGGCGGCGATGTCGGCCGCGACCCGCTCCAGCAGGGGCCCGGCGTTCGGGATGGACTTCGCCGGGTCCGGCTCGAGGTCCGTCAGCGGGTACGCCCGCTGGATCCCGGCCGCCTGGAGGGCCTCCTGGCTCAGGAGGAGACGGCCGCACACCGCCACCACCGGCTTGCCCGCCGCCCGCGCCGCCGCCGCGACACCGGCCGGCGCCTTGCCGTGCAGCGTCTGCTCGTCCAGCGAGCCCTCGCCGGTGATGACCAGCGTGGCCCGCTCCAGCGCCGGCGCGAAGCCCAGTACCTCCAGCATCAGCTCGATGCCGGGCCGGAACGTCGCACCGAGCAGCAGCGCCCCGTAGCCGATGCCACCGGCGCCCCCCGCACCCGGGAGCACCGCGCACTCCGCGGCCTTCGCGCCGATCGACTTCTCCAGCACCACCGCGAAGTGGGCCAGCGCCGCGTCGAGCGTCGCCACGTCCTCCGGCGACGCGCCCTTCTGCGGGCCGTAGACGGCAGGCGCGCCCTTCGGGCCCGTCAGCGGGTTGTCCACGTCGCTCGCCAGGACGAACTCCACGTCCGCGAAGCGCGGGTCGATCCCGGACAGGTCCGCCGACGCCAGAGACGCCAGCGCGCCGCCGCCCGGACCGACCGGTTCGCCGTTCGCATCCAGGAACACCGCGCCCAGCGCCGCGAGCATGCCGGCGCCGCCGTCCGTGGTGGCGCTGCCGCCCACGCCGAAGACGATCGAGCGCGCGCCCGCGTCCAGCGCGGCCTTCAGCAGCTCGCCCGAGCCGTACGTGGTGGCCGTCAGCGGCGCGAAGGTGCCCGCCGGCAGCAGCTGCAGCCCGGAGGCCTCCGCCATCTCGACCACAGCGGTGCCCTCGCGCAGCGCGAAGGCGGCCGTGACCTGGTCGCCGAGGGGCCCGGTGACCCGTACCTCACGACGTTCGAAACCGGCCGCCACCGCGGCCGCGACCGTGCCGTCGCCGCCGTCCGCGACGGGGAGGGTCTCGATCTCCACGTCCGGTACGGCCTTGCGAAGGCCCGCCGTCACCCGCTCCGCGACCTGAACGGCCGTGAGCGAGCCCTTGAATTTGTCCGCGGCGATGAGCACGCGCGCGGCCTCAGTTACTGCTCCGTCCGTCACCTTGCTATTCCCTTGCTATCGAACAGTGCAGTCGCGCCGCCATGAGCTTATCCGGAGGATCCTCCTATGCCCATGAGTGGCCTGGGTCACACTCGGCGCGCCATGCGCACAAATAGGGATATACGCCTGCATAGTGTGGCCGCATGAGCGCGGATTCACCGGAACAGCCACGTCCGGGTACCCGAGGTGGCGGTTCCGGCGGTCCGCCGGACCCCGCGCCCGACGTCACCGTCGTCACGGCGGCCGTGATCGCCGTGCTGGCCGTGGTCGCCTGGGCGCCGACGACTCCGAACCCGAGTTCACCAACCTCGCGTGGATCGCGATGATGTTCAGCGCGGGCATGGGCATCGGCCTGATGTTCTACGGGGTGGGGGAGCCGCTCACCCACTACCTGGAACCCGCCCCCGGCCTCCGGGGCGGCCCCGGGCACCGGAGCCTCCGCCCTCGCGGCCATGGAGTATTCCGGCTCAGGACAGGCGGTACACGGCGATCCGGCCATTGTCGAACACCTGGTCGGCAAGGGTGCGCAGGAGCGGTGACTCGTGGCCCGTCGGGCGGTGCACCACCACATAGCGAACGTGGTACCGGTCGTGGAGCCGGCGCAGCACCCCGTCCGTGGGGCGGTAGACGGCGTCCTCGTTGAGCCCGAACAGCTCCTGGTCCCAGAACGGCCCGTCGTAGGCGGTGCCGCCACCGGTCAGCGCGACGAGCCGCGGTGCGTACGCCCACCCCTCGACCAGCACCGACCGCTCCGAGTAGCCGCTGAGCCACTGGGAGCGGACGTTGGTGCAACCCGGGCCGTTGGCGTAGTCGTCGAACTCCCAGCAGTGGCTGTTGGTGACCAGGACGTCCGAGGGTTCGCTGTGCGCGCGGACCCAGCGTGCCGCCTCGACCTGACTGGCGGGCATCACCCAGGAGCCCACCCAGGCGACCTCCCTGGCCTGGAGCACGTCGTGGAACAGGCCGGGTGCGCCCGCCGCCAGAGCGCCGGTCAGCAGGACGATGCCGCCTCGGCTGCGCAGCGCGGGCCACGCCCGGCCCGCGATCCGCCACAGCACGCCGCACACCAGGGCGGTCGCGGCGAGCGCCGCGGCCGCCGCGAGCGAGGCCAGCAGCAGGGTGTAGGACGTGGTGCCGGCCGCATCACCGAAGAAGCGCTGGGCGGACACCGCCCATGCGCCCGAGTAGCGGTGGATCGCGAGGGTGAGCAGCGCGACGAAGCCCACGGTGGCGAAGGCCAGCGCTGCCCGGGCCCGCTTCGACAGCGCGGCGCGCTCGAACACCTCGCAGTATCCCCAGGCCGAGAGGATCGCGCCGAAGGGCAGGGCCGCGATCGTGAAGTAGCTGGAGTTGTAGCCGTTGACGGCCAGATAGGCCGCCGGTCCCGCCACGGCGGAACCGAAGAGGAACCACTGGACCGGTTCCAGCCTGAACCGGCGGCGCCAGACCAGCGGAATCATGCCGAGCAGCTTCACGTGATGGCTCAACAGGAAGGCGGCGAGGGTGGCGGTGACGACGAGTGCCTGGAAGGCCGTCGAGCGTGCGTGCTGTGGATCGGCCCAGTAGCTCTTGATATTGCCGAACGGGGCGATCTGGAGGCCGTAGCTCTCGAAGTTGAAGATGGCCGCCGTGGCGAAGAGCTGGGCACCGGCGATGATCGCGCCCAGCCCCACCACGGTCCACGGGACGCGGCGGGTGGCGATCAGCATCATCAGTCCGGCGAAGGCCAGTCCGGCGAGGGTGACGGGCAGCGTGCTCGCTTTGGCGGCGGTGGAGGCCAGGGCGAACAGCGCGGTCAGGACGAACACCCCGCGCCCGAGCAGGGGTACGGGGGCGCCGCCGCTGCCGCTCGCGCCGTCGTCCTTGTGGCTCCTGCGCAGGGCGTCGCCGACGACGCCCAGCAGCGCGATCAGCAGCGGCTGGCTGTACGTCAGGGAGAGGCTCGACCAGGACATGAGCCGGACGGCGGGAGCCCCGAAGGTCCAGCTGTTCACGTTGTTGGGGTAGCTCGCGGTGAACTCGCCGACCGCGAATATCAGGAGCGCGGCCAGCGGGCCGGCCCAGGCGCGGCCGACGAGGCGCCGGGCCACCACGGCGGTGATCACCATGCTCAGCGCGGCCAGCGCCGGAACCATGAGCCTGAACTCCACCACCGGCAGGTCGATGTGCCCGACCATGTCGGTCATCGCCATGTGGGCGAAGGCGAACCAGTGGTAGTGCAGCGGCTCGCCGGCGGCCTGCGGGAGGGTCAGCGGAACGTGCTGTTTCGCGTTCGCGGCGAGCGACAGCATGTAGGGCATGTCGCCGAAGAGCCGGCTGGTCTCGTCGGTGGGCAGGACCGGATAGCGCGACAGGAAGACCTGGGAGTAGTACGCGCTCGTGAGCATGACCGTCCCGGCGACCGACCAGGACCAGCCCAGGGAGGGGCTGGTGAAGCCGCGCGGACGCCAGTGCCGCCGCAGCCGCGGTACGGCCGCGAAGGGGACCACCACGGCGAGGGGCCAGGCGAGGGCGACGGACTGGGCCCCGACGCCGACCAGGACCGCCCAGGCGGCCAGTTCCAGGACGAGGCCCGTGACGGCGCCGAACGCGAGGTCCTCGACCAGGGTGTGCGGCCGCCGGCGCAGCGCCCGGAACACCAGGGTGCCGGGGAGCATGACGCCCCACAGCACGTAGAAGGTGTACCGCGCGACGTCGCCGACCGAGGTGTCCGCGGCGAGCAGCAGGGAGACCAGGAGGAGGTACGCGGCGATCGCCGGCAGGAACCGCCAGAAGGCGTGCGGCGCGGGTCGCCCGGCCCCGCCCGGCGGGGTGGAGCCGCCCAGCGGCCGCGCCCGGAAGGCTGTCTGCTCGGGCGCGGCGCTGTCAGTTGTACCCATACGTCCTGTTCTTCCCTACCTGCTGTGCGTCGGCCGCCCCGCTGCGGGAGGCCGGGATCAGGCCGCGTACTCGGCGTTCCGGTCGCTGCGCGCGGTGGCGCTCTCCTCGGCCGAGTCGTAGCCGACGAAGTAGGCGGGCCGGTTCTGGACGGCCGAGTAGATCCGTCCTATGTACTCACCGAGCAGGCCCACACAGATCAGTTGGACACCACCGATGAAGAGCATGCCGATGAACAGCGACGACCAGCCGGGCACCGTCGAGCCGAAGGCGTACTGGAACGTGGTGTAGATCGCCAGGGCGAAGCAGACCAGGAAGCTCATCAGGCCGAGCCAGGTGGCGAGCCGCAGCGGGCTGGCGGAGAAGTTGGTGATGCTGTCGAGGGCCAGCCGGACCATCTTGGACAGCGGGTAGTGGGTGCTGCCCGCGACGCGCTCCTCGCGGACGTAGACGACCTCGCCACTGCTGAAACCGAGCCACGGCACGAGCAGGCGGTAGACCGGCTGGTGCTCGGGCAGGGACTTCAGCGCATCGACGGCGGCCCGGCTGAGCAAACGGAAGTCGCCCGCCTGGTTGGGCATGTTCTTGCCGACGAGCTTGCGCATCAGCCAGTAGTACGCGCCGGCCGTGCGCCGCTTGAAGAAGGTGTCGGTGCCGCGGTCGCCGCGCACGCCGTAGACGATGTCCAGGTCCTTCTCGCGAGCGAGCGCGAACATCTCCGCGATCTTCTCCGGCGGGTCCTGGAGGTCGGCGTCGATGCTGACGACGTAGTCGCCGTAGGCCCGGTGGATGCCCGCGGTCAGCGCGGCCTGGTGCCCGGAGTTGCGGGCGAACCGCACGATGCGCAGCTCCGGCCAGTCCTGGCGGATCTTCTGCATGATCACCGGGGTGGCATCGGTGCTGCCGTCGTCGATGCCGACGACCTCGTAGTCGACGCCCAGCCCGTCCAGGATCGGGCGCAGGCGCGCCACGGTCAGCGGCAGCGCCTCCTGCTCGTTGTAGATCGGGATCACGACCGACAACACGGGAACCGGCGGGATGGCCTCGTCACGTGCCGGGGCTGCTGCGTTGTGCATGGCTGTCGCTTGTCTTCAATCTCGGGAGAGCGAAAGACCGTCGGCGGATGCGCCGACGGTCCGACCTGCCAACGCGGCCGGTCGAAGGTGTGCCACCGGGCGAAAGGCGGCGCGCCGGCTCCCGGCGCCCCTCGGCACCGCGGGGCAGAGGCAAGCAACCCGGGCGAGCGGCCACAATATCATTTGAGAACAATCACCAAATGACCACTTTCTGAGCGATCCTGACCGACCGCTTCACGCCGCCGCGCCGGGACGGCTGGGTAGGGTGGCGCGGTGACCACCACGGATGACTACGCCACCTACATCGCGAGCCTGCCCCGGGTGCTGGCCGGCGCGGCCGCCCTCTACCGGGACGCCGAGGGCCGGGTCCTGCTCGTCGAGCCCAACTACCGTGAGGGCTGGGCCCTGCCCGGCGGCACCATCGAGTCGGACCTGGGCGAGTCGCCCCGTACGGCCGCCCGCCGCGAGAGCGCCGAGGAGATCGGCATCGACGTACCGCTGGGCCGGCTGCTCGCCGTCGACTGGACCCTGGGCGCGGGCCGCCCGCCGCTGGTCGCGTACCTCTACGACGGCGGGGTGCTGGACGACGCGCAACTCGCCTCCATCACCCTCCAGGAGGAGGAGCTGCTGTCCTGGCGGCTGGTCGACCCCGCCGAACTCACCGCCTACCTCCCCGGATCGCTCGGCCTGCGCACCGAAGAGGCCTACCGGGTCCTGCTGTCGGGCGAGGGCACGGCGGAACTGGAGAACGGCCGCCGCCCGCGCATCTCATGAGACCGGCCAGGTAACACCGGGCTTACTCCGAGCAGGACAGAATCAGCTGATGATCACGATGTACGCCTGGCCCAGCACCGCCGACGGGCCCGACGCCCTCCCCATGGTGCACTTCACCACCGACCAGCAGGCCGGCGGCGAGGTGACCCCCGAGGGGACGCCCGTCTGGCTGTTCGACACCGCGATACGCGAGGGCGGCTGGGCCCAGTTCACCGACTTCGAGGGCTGGTCCGTGCCCGCCGCCCAGTGGCAGGCCTTCTACCGGCGCGAGGACGACCTCCTCGCCGTCAGCGGACCCGGCTCCTGCGAGGGCTGGTACCAGGGCAACCTCGGCGCCGACGCCGACTGGGTGGCGGCGGCCGCCGCCCAGCAGAGCGTGGTCCTGCTCGCCGCCCCCGTCCAGCACCCGTCGCTGTACGGCTACGCGGTGGAGGCGGGCGCCGCGTTCGCCCTGCTGGTGCCCCTGCTCGTGGTCTAGGCCAAGACACGCTTTAGAGCTGCCGGGCCCCGGCTTCGAAGTCGAGGAGCCGCACCTTGCGCTCGACCCCGCCGCCGTAGCCGGTCATGCCGCCCGAGGCCCCGATCACCCGGTGGCACGGCACGATGATGCCGATCGGGTTCTTCCCGTTGGCCAGGCCCACGGCGCGCGAGGCGTTCGGCTTGCCGAGCTCGGACGCGAGCTGCCCGTACGACCAGGTCTCGCCGTAGGGGATGCGTACCAGCTGGTCCCACACGCTGCGCTGGAAGTCGGTGCCCTCCAGCCGCAGCGGGAGGTCGAAGACGGTGAGTTCTCCGGCGAAGTACGCGGCCAGCTGCCGCGCCGCTTCGGGGAACGGCTCCTCGGAGGCGGCGACCCGCTCCCCGAAGGACTCCTCGGCGGGGCGGTGGCGCTGCCCGGTCATGTACAGGCCGCTGAGGACGCCGTCCGTGGCGACCAGGGTGAGCGGGCCGTAGGGGCTGTCGACGACGGCGTGCTGCTTGCTGCTCATGCTCGTGCTCCTCAGGCGGGCAGGTGGTTGATGGGGTGGGAGTCCGTGGCCCACAGGTACTGCACGGCGTACGCGCGCCAGGGCCGCCAGCCGGCCGCCCGGGCGGTCAGCGCCGAGGGCGTGGACGGCAGCCCGAGCCCCCGCGCGGCCCGCCGGACGCCCAGGTCGGACGGCAGGAACGCGTCCGGGTCGCCGAGCGCCCGCATCGCGATGATCTCGGTGGTCCACGGGCCGAAGCCGGGCAGCGCCGACAGCTGGGTCCGCGCCGCCTCCCAGTCGCTGTCGATGCCGAGCGGCAGCGAACCGTCGGCCAGCGCCGAGACCAGGGTGGTGAACGTGGCGCGCCGGCTGCGCGGCATGGCCAGGGACTCCGGGTCCAGCCCGGCGAGCGCCTGCGGGGAGGGGAAGAGACGGGTCAGCCCGCCCAGCGGGTCCTCCACCGGCTCGCCGTACGCGGTGACCAGCCGGGCCGCGTGCGTGCGCGCCGCCGCGGTGGACACCTGCTGGCCGAGGACCGCGCGTACGGCGAACTCGGCCGCGTCGACCGTACGGGGCACCCGGCGCCCGGGAGCCTTGTCCACCAGCGGGGCCAGCAGCGGGTCGGAGCGCAGCTGCTCGTCGACCGCCTCCGGGTCGGCGTCGAGGTCGAGCATCCAGCGGCAGCGGCTGATGGCGATGGTCAGGTCGCGCAGGTCGGTCAGGGCGAGGCGGCAGCCGATGTGGTCGGGCTGCGGGGTCAGCGCGACGACGCCGGTGCCGTGGGGCAGGCGCAGGGTGCGGCGGTAGGCGCCGTCGCGCCACTCCTCGACGCCGGGGACGGCGGTGGCGGCGAGGTGCCCGAACAGGTTGTCCGGGTTGAGGGGGGTGCGGAACGGCAGCCGGAGGCTGATCGTCCCGGGGATGCGGGGCTGGGCGTTCTTGTGGCGGCTGGCCTTCACCGCCCGCTCCCGCAGCTCGCTCGGGGCGAGGGCGAAGACCTCGCGGACGGTGTCGTTGAAGGTGCGGATGGAGGAGAACCCGGCGGCGAAGGCCACGTCGCCCATCGGGAGTTCGGAGGTCTCGATGAGCAGCCGGGCGGTCTGGGCGCGCTGGGCCCTTGCCAGGGCGAGCGGACCGGCCCCGAGCTCGGCGTTGAGCTGGCGCTCGACCTGCCGGGTCGAGTACCCCAGGCGGGTGGCGAGGCCGGGCACGCCCTCGCGGTCGACGACCCCGTCCTGGATCAGCCGCATCGCCCGTGCGACGGCGTCGGCCCGTGCGTTCCACTCGGGTGATCCTGGGCTGGTGTCGGGCCGGCACCGCTTGCAGGCCCGGAAGCCGGCCTGCTGGCAGGCGGCGGCGCTGGGCAGGAAGGTCATGTTCTCGACCTTGGGGGGCACGGCGGGGCAGCTGGGCCGGCAGTAGATCCGGGTGGTCAGGACGGCGGTGAAGAACCAGCCGTCGAAGCGGGCGTCCTTCGACTGCACGGCTCTGACGCAGCGCTCGGTGTCGGTGTGCATGGCTCCAGGATCCGGGCCGGAACCCCCCACGGCTGGCGGTTTTCCGACATCAAGCCTACCGACCCCGGGGGTCGGGCGGGCCGGGTCCCGGAAAGGGGAGAGGGCCCCGGATGCCAGTGGCGTCCAGGGCCCTCCCAGGTACTCGGGTGCGGCTAGCGCAGCGTGGCGCGGGCCTCGCGGCGGTTGTGCCGGAAGGTGTTCGCCCGCCGGGTCGTCGCGAACAGCGGAATGGTCGCGGCCAGAGCGATCTGCAGGGCGCAGCCGGTCTGGAGCAGCAGCTGACCGCCCGGGGCGTCGAACGCCCAGGCCGCCAGCAGCCCCATCGCCCCGACGATCCAGCTGAGCATCGCCACCGCGAGGACACCCCGCGGCTTGGGGTACTCGACCCGGCTCACCATCAGCCAGGCCACGCCGACGATCGCCAGCAGGGTCGGGACGAAGGGGAGCTCCAGAAGGACGATGGACACGACCGTCAGCGCCCCGAAGGGGCTCGGCATGCCCTGGAACATGCCGTCCTTCATCGTCACGCAGCTGAATCTCGCGAGTCGCAGGACGACGGCGAGGAGGACCACGATCGCGGCCAGTGCCGACATCTTCTGGTGTGCGTCGTCGGCGACCATGCCGTAGACGAGCACGAAGTACGCCGGCGCCAGCCCGAAGCTGATCAGGTCGGACAGGTTGTCCAGCTCGGCGCCCATCGGCGAGCTGCGCAGCTTGCGGGCCACGATGCCGTCGAAGAGGTCGAAGACCGCCGCGAGCAGCATCAGTATCACCGCGGTCGCCGCGCTGTGCCGGGCCATGCCCGACTCGCCGCTGCCGGTGAGGTGCGGGATGAGGATTCCGGTGGTGGTGAAGTACACCGCCATGAATCCGCACGTCGCGTTGCCGAGGGTGAGGGTGTCCGCTATCGACAGCCGCAGCGAGAGCGGCATGTCGTCCTCGGCGGACTCCTCCTCGGCAGGTTCGGGAACCCAGCCTGTGGCGGGAGTCTCAGGGTCAGTCACGGTCAATTCGGGTCACCCCCGCGGTGGTGGCCTGACCGACCTCGACCGCGACCTCGACACCCTCGGGGAGGTAGATGTCGACGCGGGAGCCGAAGCGGATCAGACCGATGCGCTCGCCCTGCTCGACCTTGGTGCCGGCCGGCAGGTACGGGACGATGCGGCGGGCCACGGCACCGGCGATCTGCACCATCTCGATGTCACCGAGCTCGGTGTCGAAGTGCCAGACAACGCGCTCGTTGTTCTCGCTCTCCTTGTTGAACGCCGGGACGAATCCGCCGGGGATGTGCTCCACGGACGTCACCGTGCCCGCGAGGGGCGCACGGTTGACGTGGACGTTCAGCGGGCTCATGAAGATCGCGACCCGGGTCCGCCCGTCCTTCCACGGCATGATGCTCTGCACCACACCGTCGGCGGGCGAGATGACACGGCCCTGAGCGATCTCACGCTCGGGGTCGCGGAAGAACCACAGCATGCCCGCCGCGAGCGCGGTGGCGGGCACGGCCGCCGCGGCCCAGCGCCCGGACTTGCGAGCCCGGGTGAGGCTGAGCGCCGCGGCGGCGACGGTCGGCAGAAGCCACGGCGATGCTCCGCGCGCGAGGCGTACGCCAAGGAGGCTGTCGCGAGGTGCAGAGGTTTGGCTGTGGGGCATGGATGACCTTCGTAGCGGGTGATTGCCGCGCCGCAAACAGGGGGACGGGACGGCGGCTTTACTGGAATGCTATCGGTTGCGCGCAACAACTGGGCAAGCCAGAAGCCGAGTCGATGGCCGTCAGCCAGTGACTGCTAGTGACTCTTTTGCGACGAATCAGTGGATGATTCGCCGCAAAAGGTACTTTCAGCCCTGGAGTCGGTACTCCTCAAGCAGGCGTCGCCCGATGATCATTTTCTGGATCTCGGCGGTACCTTCACCGATCAGCAGCATCGGAGCCTCCCGGTAGAGACGCTCGATCTCGTACTCCTTCGAGAATCCGTACCCGCCATGGATACGGAAGGCGTCCTCCACCACCTCCTTGCAGTACTCGGAGGCGAGGTACTTCGCCATCCCTGATTCGAGGTCGTTTCGTTCCCCGGAGTCCTTTTTGCGTGCTGCGTTCACCATCATCGCATGGGCGGCTTCGACCTTGGTAGCCATCTCGGCCAGCTTGAACTGGATGGCCTGGTGCTCGGCGATGGCTTTGCCGAAAGTGTGACGTTGCTGGGCATAAGAGACACCCAGTTCGAATGCACGCTGAGCGACACCACAGCCACGGGCCGCCACGTTGACGCGGCCGACCTCGACCCCGTCCATCATTTGGTAAAACCCTCGGCCGGTCTCGCCGCCGAGGACCCGATTGGCCGGAATGCGCAGTCCGTCCATGATGAGCTCGGTCGTGTCGACGCCCTTGTAGCCCATCTTGTCGATCTTGCCCGGGATGGTCAGGCCCGGACGGACCTCGCCGAAGCCCGGCTCCTTCTCCACGAGGAAGGTCGTCATCGACTTGTGGGGCGCGGTGCCCTCCGGGTGTCCTTCGTCACTTCGGACGAGGACGGCCACCAGAGTGGACGTGCCGCCGTTGGTCAGCCACATCTTCTGGCCGTTCAGGACGTACTCGTCGCCGTCCTTCACCGCCTTGGACGTGATGGCCGACACATCGGAGCCCAGGCCCGGCTCGGACATCGAGAACGCGCCGCGCACCTCGCCCAGCGCCATGCGCGGGAGGAAGTAGTCCTTCTGCTCCTGCGTGCCGTGCTGCTTGAGCATGTACGCCACGATGAAGTGCGTGTTGATGATGCCCGAGACGGACATCCAGCCCCGCGCTATCTCCTCGACGCACAGGGCGTAGGTGAGGAGCGACTCACCCAGGCCGCCGTACTCCTCCGGGATCATCAGGCCGAAGAGGCCGAGCTCCTTGAGGCCGTCGACGATCGCTTGCGGGTACTCGTCGCGGTGCTCCAGCTCGGTCGCGACCGGGATGATCTCCTTGTCGACGAACTCCCGGACGGTCTTGAGGATCTCCCGCTGGACGTCCGTGAGCCCGGCGGTCTGGGCGAGTCGGGCCATGGCTACTTCCCCTGTTCCTTCAGCTGCGGGCGGCCGGGCTGCTCGCCGCCGCGCTCCTTGATGTACGTCTCGGTCGGGACCATCACCTTGCGCCGGAAGACGCAGACGAGGGTGCCGTCCTGCTTGTAGCCCTTGGTCTCCACGTAGACGATGCCGCGGTCGTTCTTCGACTTCGACGGGGTCTTGTCGAGGACCGTGGTCTCGCCGTAGATGGTGTCGCCGTGGAAGGTCGGCGCCACGTGCCGCAGGGACTCGATCTCCAGGTTGGCGATGGCCTTCCCGGAGACGTCCGGCACGGACATGCCGAGCAGCAGCGAGTAAATGTAGTTGCCCACGACAACGTTCTTGCCGAAGTCGGTGGTGTTCTCGGCGTAGTTGCTGTCCATGTGGAGCGGGTGGTGGTTCATGGTCAACAGACAGAAGAGGTGGTCGTCGTACTCCGTGACCGTCTTCCCGGGCCAGTGCTTGTAGACCGCCCCGACCTCGAACTCTTCGTACGTGCGTCCGAACTGCATGGTCCTAGGCCTCCGGGATCTCGAACTTGCTGGTGCGCTGCATGCCGGCGGCCCTGCCCTTGCCCGCGATGACCAGGGCCATCTTGCGGCTGGCCTCGTCGATCATCTCGTCGCCGAGCATCGCCGAGCCCTTCTTGCCGCCCGCCTCGGAGGTGCACCAGTCGTACGCGTCGAGGATCAGCTCGGCGTGGTCGTAGTCCTCCTGCGAGGGGGAGAAGACCTCGTTGGCCGCGTCGACCTGGCCGGGGTGCAGTACCCACTTGCCGTCGAAGCCCAGCGCCGCCGCCCGGCCGGCCACCTCGCGGTACGCGTCCACGTCGCGGATCTGGAGGAAGGGGCCGTCGATCGCCTGGAGGTTGTGCATGCGGGCCGCCATCAGGATCCGCATCAGGATGTAGTGGTAGGCGTCCGCGCCGTAACCGGGCGGCTGCATGCCCACGACCAGGGACTTCATGTTGATCGAGGCCATGAAGTCGGCCGGGCCGAAGATGATCGTCTCCAGCCGGGGGGAGGCGGCGGCGATCTCGTCGACGTTCACCAGGCCCTTGGCGTTCTCGATCTGCGCCTCGATGCCGATCTTGCCGACCTCGAAGCCCATCGTCTTCTCGATCTGGGTCAGCAGGAGGTCGAGGGCCACGACCTGCTGGGCGTCCTGGACCTTCGGCAGCATGATGCAGTCGAGGTTCGGGCCGGCGCCCTCGACGACCGTGACGACGTCGCGGTACGTCCAGTGCGTGGTCCAGTCGTTGACCCGCACGACCCGGGTCTTGCCCGTCCAGTCGCCGTTGTTCAGCGCGTCCACGATCGTGTGGCGGGCGCCTTCCTTGGCGAGCGGCGCGCAGGCGTCCTCCAGGTCCAGGAAGACCTGGTCGGCCGGCAGGCCCTGGGCCTTCTCCAGGAAGCGCGGGTTCGAACCCGGGACCGCGAGGCAGGAGCGACGCGGGCGAAGACGGTTGACCGGGTGGACGGGCGTGGTCATGCGGGGACCTCCGTGCTTGCAAGGTTTGCGGTGTTGTGAAGGGGGTCGAGCTTGTTGGCCTTGCGGATCTCGTCGACGATACGGCCGATGATCTCCGTGATGCCGAAGTCCTTCGGCGTGAAGACGGCGGCGACACCGGCCGCCTTGAGTGTCACGGCATCCGCGTTCGGAATGATGCCTCCGACGATGACGGGAATGTCACCCGCCCCCGCCGCGCGCAGGCGTTCGAGGACATCCGGGACGAGTGCGCTGTGGGATCCGGACAGGATGGACAGTCCCACGCAGTGCACGTCCTCGGCCAGCGCCGCGGAGGAGATCTCCTCGGGAGTCAGCCGGATGCCCTGGTAGACCACCTCGAAGCCGGCGTCGCGGGCCCGCACGGCTATCTGCTCGGCGCCGTTGGAGTGCCCGTCCAGGCCGGGCTTGCCGACCAGCAGGCGCAGCCGCCCCGAGCCGAGCTCGTCGGCCGTACGGGACACCTTCTCGCGGACCTCGTGCATCGGCGTACCGGGCTCGGCGGTGACCGCCACCGGGGCCGAGGAGACCCCGGTCGGGGCGCGGAACTCGCCGAACACCTCGCGCAGCGCGCTCGACCACTCGCCGGTGGTGACACCCGCCCGGGCGCACTCCAGGGTGGCCTCCATCAGGTTCTCGGTCCCCGCCGCGGCCTCCTTCAGACGCTCCAGGGCCTGCCGGGTGGTGGGGAAGACGAACGGATCGCCGTTCCCCTGCCGGTCCGAGGACTCCTGCCGCTCGGCCCGCCAGCGGCCGATGCGCTCGACGGTGAGCGCCTCCACCGCCGGGTCCACCGTCATGATGGCGCCGTCCAGGTCGGCCGTGAGCGGGTTCTCCTCGGTCTGCTGGAAGCAGTTGACACCGACGATCTTGTCCTCGCCGGCCTCGATCCGCGCCCGCCGCTCGGCGTGCGAGGAGACCAGCTGGGACTTCAGGTACCCGGACTCGACGGCCGCCATCGCGCCGCCCATCTCCTGGATCCGGTCGATCTCGGCCAGGCAGTCGGCGAGCAGGGAGTCGACTTTGGCTTCGATGACGTGGGACCCGGCGAAGATGTCCTCGTACTCCAGCAGGTCGCTCTCGTGGGCGAGGACCTGCTGGATGCGCAGCGACCACTGCTGGTCCCAGGGCCGGGGCAGACCCAGCGCCTCGTTCCAGGCGGGCAGCTGCACCGCGCGGGCGCGGGCGTCCTTGGAGAGGGTGACGGCCAGCATCTCCAGCACGATGCGCTGGACGTTGTTCTCCGGCTGCGCCTCGGTCAGGCCCAGGGAGTTGACCTGGACGCCGTACCGGAAGCGGCGCTGCTTCTCGTTCTCGATGCCGTAGCGCTCGCGGGTGACCTTGTCCCAGATGCGGCCGAAGGCGCGCATCTTGCACATCTCCTCGATGAAGCGGACGCCCGCGTTCACGAAGAAGGAGATACGGGCGACCACCTCGCCGAAGCGCTCCTCGGGCACCTGGCCCGAGTCGCGCACCGAGTCCAGCACCGCGATCGCGGTGGACATCGCGTACGAGATCTCCTGGACCGGGGTGGCCCCGGCCTCCTGCAGGTGGTAGCTGCAGATGTTGATCGGGTTCCACTTCGGGATGTGGTTGACCGTGTACGCGATCATGTCCGTCGTCAGGCGGAGGGACGGCCCCGGCGGGAAGACGTGCGTCCCGCGGGAGAGGTACTCCTTGACGATGTCGTTCTGGGTGGTGCCCTGGAGCTGGGAGACGTCCGCGCCCTGCTCCTCGGCGGCCACCTGGTAGAGCGCCAGCAGCCACATGGCGGTGGCGTTGATCGTCATCGAGGTGTTCATCTGCTCCAGGGGGATGTCCTGGAACAGCCGCCGCATGTCGCCCAGATGGGAGACCGGGACCCCGACCCGGCCCACCTCGCCGCGGGCGAGGATGTGGTCGGGGTCGTAGCCGGTCTGCGTCGGAAGGTCGAACGCGACCGACAGGCCGGTCTGGCCCTTGGCGAGGTTGCGGCGGTACAGCTCGTTGGACGCCTCGGCCGTGGAGTGGCCGGCGTACGTCCGCATGAGCCACGGACGGTCCTTCTGGCGCTCTGTCATCTCAGGCTGTCCCTTTGGCCCTTAGATGTTGCGGAAGCGGTTGATGGCGTCGAGGTGCTGGGCGCGCAGCTCGTGGTCGCGGACGCCCAGGCCCTCCTCGGGGGCCAGCGCGAGGACGCCGACCTTGCCCTGGTGGAGGTTGCGGTGGACGTCGTAGGCGGCCTGGCCGGTCTCCTCCAGGGAGTAGACCTTCGACAGGGTGGGGTGGATCTTGCCCTTGGCCACCAGGCGGTTGGCCTCCCACGCCTCGCGGTAGTTCGCGAAGTGCGAGCCGACGATCCTCTTGAGGGACATCCACAGGTAGCGGTTGTCGTACTCGTGGTTGTAGCCCGAGGTCGAGGCGCAGGTGACGATCGTGCCGCCCTTGCGGGTGACGTAGACCGAGGCGCCGAAGGTCTCGCGGCCCGGGTGCTCGAAGACGATGTCCACGTCCTCGCCGCCGGTCAGCTCGCGGATGCGCTTGCCGAAGCGCTTCCACTCCTTCGGGTCCTGGGTGTGCTCGTCCTTCCAGAACTTGTAGCCCTCGGCGTTGCGGTCGATGACCGCCTCCGCGCCCATCGCGCGGCAGATGTCCGCCTTCTCGGGGCTGGAGACCACGCAGATCGGGTTGGCGCCGCCGGCGAGGGCGAACTGGGTGGCGTACGAGCCGAGCCCGCCGCTCGCGCCCCAGATCAGGACGTTGTCGCCCTGCTTCATGCCGGCGCCGTTGCGGGAGACCAGCTGGCGGTAGGCGGTGGAGTTGACCAGACCGGGGGAGGCGGCCTCCTCCCAGCTCAGGTGGCCGGGCTTCGGCATCAGCTGGTTGGACTTGACGAGGGCGATCTCCGCGAGGCCGCCGAAGTTCGTCTCGAAGCCCCAGATGCGCTGCTCGGGGTCGAGCATCGTGTCGTTGTGGCCGTCGGAGGACTCCAGCTCGACCGAGAGGCAGTGCGCGACGACCTCGTCGCCCGGCTTCCACGCGTTGACGCCGGGGCCGGTGCGCAGCACGACGCCCGCGAGGTCGGAGCCGATGATGTGGTACGGGAGGTCGTGGCGCTTGGTGAGCTCGGACAGGCGTCCGTAGCGCTCGAGGAAGCTGAAGGTGGACACCGGCTCGAAGATCGAGGTCCACACGGAGTTGTAGTTGACCGAGGAGGCCATGACGGCCACCAGGGCTTCGCCCGGGCCGAGCTCCGGCACCGGGACCTGGTCCAGGTGCAGGGACTTGCGCGGGTCCTTCTCGCGGGTGGTGAGCCCGGCGAACATCTCCGTCTCGTCCTTGTGCACGGTGATCGCGCGGTACGAGTCGGGGAGCGGCATGGCGGCGAAGTCGGCGGCCGTCGCGGCCTGCGACTGGATCGCGTCCAGGATGTCCTTCACGGTAGAGCCTCCGGCTTAGCGCTGATGAGGGTGCGCTGGGGGATACGCGTTGCGTGCGTGGGTGCGTGTGGGTGGTGCTGCGAGGTGCCGTCGGTCCGGCTGGTGCGGTGGTGCTGGGCGACGCCTGTGGTGGGGCGTGCGGGGCCTGGTGACGCAGGCATCCGGGGCGCGTTCCGTGCCGAGTGGGCGTGGGCCGCGGGGACATCCGGACAAGATTCAACGTATGGCACGCGGTGTCACTCAGCAAGGCACCGCGTGCCAAAACTTTCTCTCATTTGCCTATTGACCTGCATGTTTGAGCGATGATCGATCAGAGTTACCTGCGAGTAGGGGCAAGCTGGACAAACGGAAGCGGCCGCCCCCGGTACGGGAGCGGCCGCTGTGATGCTTGTCGCTACGTGTGGCTACTTGTTGCGCAGCGCCTCTTCGATGGTCCGCATGACCTCGTCCAGCGGGGCGTCCGTCCGGGCCACCGCCACGAGCACCTCGCCCTGCGTACGGACCTCCGCCGGCGGGGCCGACGCCGTGCTCAGCGTGCGGCCCGCGCCGATCCCCGTGCCGAACGTCTTGCGCACGATCGAGAAGGCGTGGTCCAGCTGCGCCTCCACGTCCCCCTGGCCGCCCGCCCGCAGCCAGCGCCGCAGCACGTGGTTGTGGGCGGTGACCACCGCGGACGCGGCCACCTCGGCCAGCAGCGGGTCGTCGTTGCCGTCGTGGTGGTCCTGCTCGTCGAAGTGGGCCAGCAGGTAGCGGGTGAACAGCCGCTCGTACCGGGCCACCGAGGCGATCTCCCGCTCCCGCAGCGCCGGCACCTCGCGCGTCAGCCGGTAGCGCTCCACCGACACCGCGGGCGAGGCGGCGTACATCTTCATGACTTCCTTGATCCCGCGGCACACCGTGTCGAGCGGGTGCTCGTGTGCCGGGGCCGCGTCCAGGACGGCCTCGGCCCGCGTCAGGGTGTCGTCGTGGTCCGGGAAGATCGCCTCTTCCTTGGACCGGAAGTGCCGGAAGAAGGTCCGGCGCGCCACCCCGGCGGTCGCGGCGATCTCGTCGACCGTCGTCGCCTCGTACCCCTTGGTCGCGAACAGCTCCATCGCGGCCGCGGCGAGCTCGCGGCGCATCTTGAGCCGCTGCGCGGCCGCCTTGGTGCCGGCCGTGCTCTCTTGGGCGTCGGGGGCCGTGGCGGTGCGGGGCGAGGTCTTGGCGGGCTGGGACATAGAGCGAACGTACTTCATTTGCGCAGCGGAGCGCGCCTGAGGGGGGTGGGACAGGGGTGGATGCGGGGGAGGGCAGGCACTGGGCACACAGTGCTCGCCGGGAGGGTTTGCCCGCCGTGAGGGTCCGGCGGGCCCGAGGAGCCCTCCCCACGCATCCGGCTCGTGGCCCGGCCGGGGGTTACCGGCGGGCGTACTCACGGAATCCGCGGCCGGTCTTCCGGCCCAGGCAGCCCGCCGCCACCAGGTGCTCCAGCAGCGGGGACGGGGCCAGGCCCGGGTCGCGGAACTCCTTGTGGAGGACCTTCTCGATCGCCAGGGAGACGTCCAGGCCGACCACGTCCAGGAGCTCGAAGGGCCCCATCGGGTAGCCGCCGCCCAGCTTCATCGCCGCGTCGATCTCGTCGATGCCGGCGTAGTGCTGCTCGACCATCTTGATCGCGTTGTTGAGGTACGGGAACAGCAGCGCGTTCACGATGAAGCCGGCCCGGTCCCCGCAGTCCACCGGGTGCTTGCGGACCTTGACGCAGACCTCGCGGACCGTGGCGTGCACGTCGTCGGCGGTCAGGACCGTGCGGACGATCTCGACCAGCTTCATCGCCGGGGCCGGGTTGAAGAAGTGCATGCCGATCACGTCCTGCGGGCGCGAGGTCACGCGGGCCACCGCGATCACCGGCAGCGAGGAGGTGGTCGTCGCCAGCACGGCACCCGGCTTGCAGACCTTGTCCAGGGCCGCGAACAGCTCCTGCTTGACTGCCAGGTCCTCGGCCACCGCCTCCACGGCCAGGTCCACGTCGGCGAAGGCGTCCAGCGAACCCGCCGCGGTGATCCGGTCCAGGGTCTGCGTGGCGGCCTCGTCCGTCAGCCGGCCCTTGGCCACGGCGCGGCCCAGGGACTTGCCGATCGCGGCCTTCGCGGCCTCGGCCTTCTCCTGGCTGCGGGCGGCCAGGACGACGTCGTAGCCGGCCTGGGCGAAGACCTGCGCGATGCCGCTCGCCATGGTGCCCGAGCCGGCCACGCCGACCGAGGAGACCGGGCGCCCCGCACCGAGCAGGGACCCGTCCGGCGGGCTCTGCAGGTCGCGGACGATCACCGAGCTGCCGGGAGCCTCGTACGTGTAGAAGCCGCGGCCGGACTTCTGCCCGGTCAGGCCGGCCTCGGCGAGCTGGCCCAGGATCGGGGCGGGCGCGTGCAGGCGGTCGCCCGAGGAGGTGTACATGGCCTCCAGGACGGTGCGGGCGGTGTCCACGCCGATCAGGTCGAGCAGGGCGAGCGGGCCCATGGGCAGGCCGCAGCCGAGCCGCATCGCCGCGTCGATGTCCTCGCGGGAGGCGTACTTCGCCTCGTACATGGCGGCGGCCTGGTTGAGGTAGCCGAACAGCAGGCCGTCGGCGACGAAACCGGGGCGGTCGCCGACCGGGACGGGCTCCTTGCCGAGTTCGCGGGCCAGCTCGGTGACGGCCTCGACGGCCGGCGGGGCGGTCAGCACGCAGGAGACGATCTCGACCAGCTTCATCGCCGGAGCCGGGTTGAAGAAGTGCAGGCCCAGCACGCGCTCGGGGCGCAGGGACTCGGCGGCCATGCGGGTCACCGACAGGGCGTTGGTGCCGGTGGCCAGGATCGTGTCGGGCCGGACGATCGCGTCCAGCTCGCGGAACATCTGCTGCTTGACCTCGTACGACTCCGGCACGACCTCGATGACGAGGTCCGCCTCGGCGGCGGCGCCCAGGTCGGAGTAGGTGCGGAAACGGGCGAGCACGTCCGCCCGCTCCTGCTCCGTGAGGAGCTCCCTGCTGACGGAGCGCGCCGTGGCCGCCGCGAGGGCGGCCGCGGCCCGGCGGGCGGCGGCTTCGCTGATGTCGATGCCGATGACCTCGCGGCCGGCACGGGCGAGGACCTCGGCGATGCCGGTGCCCATCGTGCCGAGGCCGACGACGGCGATGGTCTGGAGGGTGGGGTGACTGGACGGACGGTCCATCGAGGGACTCCAGTGGAAGAGGGTGACGACTGAGGGAGCGCGCGGCGCACGGCGCGCGCGGATGCCGTACGGAGAACCGTGCGGAAGAGAGCCCTGGGGAAGGTGCCCGGAGGGCGGAAGCGGCGGACCCTGTCCCGGGGTCACACCGTGGGTGGTGCGATGAGTCGTGCAGAACCGACTGGCACGAGGCGGCTGCGTCACCAGGCCGTCCTCGTACGTGTTGATGCGACAGTAACCCGTCGGTAACTGGTCCGCCAGAGCGGGGAGATGTGACCTGTACCGCCCAAATGTACCGATCATCGATCATCGATCATCAATCGCTGCGAACGGGCCGTGGCGGCGGCCCCGCCCGCCTAGGGTGGCCGGGTGAACGACGTGCTGGAGCGCCTGCGGGCGGAGGCCGGACAGTCGCCGGACTACGAGGCGCTGCTCGCGGCCGGCCCCGATGCCCTGGCGGCCTCCCTGACCTCGGCCGGGCTGCCGCTGTGGGCCCGCGAACTCGCCGCGTACCGGCTGGGGCTGGCCGGGGACCGCCGCGCCTTCGAGTCGCTGGTGCTGCTGCTCAACCACCGGGACCCGCCGCGCTGCGCGGCCGCCGCCGAGGCGCTGGCCGTACTGGGCGACCCGCGCACCGCCCGCGCGGCCGCTGCCCTCGCCACCAACAGCCTGCGCACCGCCTACGCCCTCCAGCCCGTCCGGCTGCTCACCGCCCTGCGCGCCCCGGAGTCGGCCCCGGCCCTGATGGCGACCCTGTCCCGGCTGCTGTCCCCGCACGACCCGTACTGGCGGATCGCCCTGGCCTGCGTCGAGGGCCTCGGCGCCCTGGCCGACCCCCGCGCCCGCGAGGTCCTGGTGCGGGCCCAGTCCCACCCCCGCCTGGCGGTGGCGGCGACGGCCGCGCTGCGCGGTCTCCCTCCCGGCTAGGTCCTGTCCGGGCGATCTTCGTCGGTCGGCCCGCGTGGTCTGGTGCGGTGCATCGCAAGGCGGTGGGGGCACCTCCCAGCGGTAGCTGGGGGACGTCGCAGCTCGTACAGGCCGCGCGGGCCCGCGAAGATCGCCCGGACAGGACCCAGGCCCTCCCGGCTAGGCCCTGTCGTCCGGGAGGACGGCGAAGGCCTCCACCTCCAGCAGGAGTTCGGGGCGGACCAGGGCCGAGACCTGGACCGCCGAGGAGGCCGGCACGCGGTCCGCGGGGATGACGGCCGCACGGGCGGCCCGTACCGCCGGGAGGTGGGCCACGTCCGTCACGAAGTAGGTCAGCTTCACGACGTCGTCGAAGGTGGCCCCGGCCGCCGCCAGGCACCGGCGCAGGTTCTCGAACACCTGCCGGGCCTGGGCGGCGGCGTCGCCCTCGCCGACCACCTCGCCCTTCTCGTCGAACGCGCACTGGCCGGAGACGGCGACGAACCGACCGGTGCCCCAGACGACATGGCTGAATCCGGTACCGGGACTGACGCCCTCCGGGGCGTGGACGCGGGTGAGGTGGCTGTGCTCAGGCGTAGTGGTCATGGGCGGAATCCTGCCCGGTGAAGATCAGCCCCGGAAACCCAGCAGGCCGTGCAGGGCCGCCCCGCCCGCCGAGGGCGGAACGGCACGGGTCGACGCGGACGGCTTCGGGGCCTCCTGGGCGGGGCAGGTGGCGTCCGCGGCCTTGCCCGTCCTCAGGTACGCCGCGACCTTCTCGTCCAGGCACTTGTTGCCGCTCAGCGAGATGCCGTGGTTGCCGCCGCCCTCCTCGACGACCAGGGCAGAGCCCTTCAGCTTCTCCCGCATGCTGAGCGCGCCCCCGAACGGGGTCGCCGCGTCCTCCGTCGCCTGGAGCAGGAGGGCCGGCGGGAGATCGGCGTTGGTCACGTCCGGGGCCTGGAGCGGCTCCGTGGGCCAGAACGCGCACGGGGCGTTGTACCAGGCGTTGTTCCAGGTCATGAACGGCGCCGCGGCGTGCGTGCGCCACATGTCCGCGCGCCACTGGTTCCAGTCCTTCGGCCAGGCCGAGTCCCGGCACTGCACCGCGGTGTAGACGCTGTACCCGTTGCCCGCGGAGGGCTCCACCGCGCCGAACCGCTCGTACGCCGCCACCAGCGGCTTCGGGTCCTTCCCCTCCGCATACGCCGTGAAGGCCGCGGCCAGGGTCGGCCAGTAGCCGTTGTAGTAGCCGCCCGGCATGAAGGTGTCCTCCAGCTCGGACGGGCCCACCTTGCCGCCCGCCGGCGTCTCGCGCAGCTCCTCGCGCACGGCGTACCAGCGCTCCTCGACCTCCTCCGGGTCGGTGCCGAGCCGGTACGTGGCGTCGTACTTCGCCACCCAGGCCAGGAACGCCTTGTGGCGGGAGTCGAACGCCTTGTCCTGGGCCAGGTTGTCCTCGTACCAGACCCCGCCCGGGTCGACCACGGAGTCCAGGACGAGCCGGTCGACCCGGCCGGGGTGGAGCTTGGCGTACACCGCGCCCAGGTAGGTCCCGTACGAGTACCCGAAGTAGCTGATCCGCTGCGCGCCGAGGGCCGTGCGCAGCACCTCGATGTCGCGGGCGGCGGAGACGGTGCCGACGTGCGGCAGCACGTCCCCGTGCTTGGCCTGGCAGGACTCGGCGAAGGACCGCACCCGGTCCAGGTTGGCCTGCTCGCCGGCCGCGTCGCGCGGTACGGAGTCGGGCCGGACGGGGGCGAAGTGGCCGCCCGCGCAGTCGAGCGCGGGCTCGCTCTTGCCGACGCCCCGCGGGTCGAAGCCGATCACGTCGTACCGGGAGGCCACGTCCTTGGGGAGGGCGGACGCGACGAAGCCCGCCAGGCCGCGGCCGCTGCCGCCCGGGCCGCCGGGGTTGACCAGCAGCGGGCCGGCCGAGGTGGCGGCGGTGTGGGGGACCCGGGTCAGGGCGAGGGAGATCTGGCGCCCGGTGGGCCGGTCGTGGTCGAGGGGGACCTTGAGGGAGGCGCACTGGAGCGTGGGGTAGCGGGGGGTCGCGCAGTCGGTCCAGCGCAGCGGCGCCTGCTTCGGCGCGGGGGCGGCCGGGGCGGCCGTGACCGGGCTCGCGAGGACGGCGGCGACGGTGGAGATCGACAGCAGGACAGCGGCGCGCTTCTTCAAGGGGTGCAGCATGGGGCCTCCCAGCCGAGGGTTCTGGGCGGAATCGTCCCGGAAACCGCGACCGGAAGGCGGGATTGCGCTGCCTATTGGCCCGATGTGATGACCCTTCAGGGGGTCTGGGTTGTCAGAGGAGGGTGAGCTGCGTCGGCTCGGCGGGCACCGGCCGCTCGGGAACGGTGACCCGGCGGGCCGCTCCCCGGCCGTTCGGGCCGATGCCGAATTCCGCCGCCAGCTCGTGGACTTGGCGGGTGATCTGTCGCTGGTACCAGGTGGGCGCGTACGAGCCGCCCGCGTACATCCGCTCGTACCGCTCCACGAGGTGCGGATGGTGCTCGCCCAGCCAGGCCGTGAACCACTCGCGCGCCCCGGGCCGCAGATGGAGTACCAGGGGTGTCACGGAGGTGGCGCCGGACTCGGCGACGGCCCGGACGGTGTCCCGCAGCTGCTCCGGGGCGTCGCCGAGGAAGGGGACGACCGGGGCCATCAGCACCCCGCACTCGATTCCGGCGTCCGTCAGGGTCCGTACGGCGTGCAGCCGCGCGGCGGGGGAGGGCGTGCCGGGCTCCACGGTCCGCCACAGGGCGGTGTCGGTGAAGCCGACGGAGACGGAGATCCCGACCTCGGTGACCGCGGCGGCCTCCTGGAGGAGGGGGAGGTCGCGCAGGATCAGCGTGCCCTTGGTGAGGATCGAGAAGGGGTTCGAGTGGTCGCGCAGCGCCTCGATGATCCCGGGCATCAGCCGGTAGCGGCCCTCGGCCCGCTGGTAGCAGTCGACGTTGGTGCCCATGGCGATGTGCGCGCCGGTCCAGCGGCGCGAGCCGAGCTCGCGGCGCAGCAGCTCGGGGGCGTTGGTCTTCACGACGATCTGCGAGTCGAATCCGAGGCCGGTGTCGAGGTCGAGGTAGCTGTGGGTCTTGCGGGCGAAGCAGTACACGCACGCGTGGCTGCAGCCGCGGTAGGGGTTGACCGTCCATTCGAACGGCATGCGCGAGGCGCCGGGCACCCGGTTGACGATCGAGCGGGCCCGGACCTCGTGGAAGGTGATCCCCCGGAACTCGGGGGTGTCGACGGTGCGGGTGACGACGGCGTCGGCGCCGAACAGCGCGGTCGGACCCGTGGGGCCCTCGGTCAGGTTGTCCCAGCGCATGAGCGCCTCCCTCGGTAGCTCCGGCCGAGAATAGAACAAACGTTCCCATGATCGTGCGGGGTGGATCTTCCCTCCCCACGGACGCGCTCCGCGTCCGCGTCCGCCGTCACGTCCGCCCCGGATTTGGGCGCCCGCCCCGGAGGTGGTTGGCTTCGGCGTGACGAGCGGACACAACTGCTGGAGGAACAGCTATGGCGCAGGTCGAGGCCACCACGGAGCGGATCATCGCGGCCGACGCGGAGACCGTGTTCGACGCGCTGGCGGACTACACCGGGACCCGGGGGAAGCTGCTGCCCGAGCACTTCAGCGAGTACGAGGTGCGCGAGGGCGGCGACGGCGAGGGAACCCTCGTCCACTGGAAGCTCCAGGCCACCAGCAAGCGCGTACGCGACTGCCTGCTGGAGGTCAGTGAGCCCACCGACGGCCAGCTCGTGGAGAAGGACCGCAACTCCTCCATGGTCACCACCTGGATCGTCACCCCGGCCGGTGAGGGCAAGTCCAAGGCCGTCGTCACCACCGTGTGGAACGGCGCCGGCGGCATCGGCGGCTTCTTCGAGCGCACCTTCGCCCCCAAGGGCCTCGGCCGCATCTACGACACCGTGCTGGCCAACCTGGCCGCCGAAGTCGAGGCCTGAGCCCGGACATCGCACGGCTCCGAGCGGCTCACCGGATCGGGTGGATTTCCCGGCCGGGCCGAGCCGCCGGAAGCCGGGCGTGGTCCCGGGCCGGCCGCAGGCCGGACGGTTACGCTGGGTCCCTGCGCGTGCCGCCCGCGTCGCGCGTGACCGAGCGCGTGCCACCGCCCGCGCGCGACCGACCGCCCGGGGGCCCGATGAAGATCCTCATCTCCGCCGACATGGAAGGCGCCACCGGCGTCACCTGGCCCGCGGACGTGCTGCCCGGGACGCCGCAGTGGGAACGCTGCCGGTCGATGTTCACCTCCGATGTCAACGCGGCCGTCCTCGGCTTCTACGACGGAGGCGCCGACCAGGTCCTCATCAACGAGGCCCACTGGACCATGCGCAACCTGCTGCTGGAGCGCCTCGACGCCCGCGCGGAGATGCTCACCGGCCGCCACAAGTCGCTCTCCATGGTCGAGGGCGTCCAGCACGGAGACGTCGACGGGATCGCCTTCGTCGGCTACCACATGGGAGCGGGCTCCGAAGGGGTCCTCGCCCACACCTACCTCGCCAACTCCATCACCGGTGTCTGGCTCGACGGGATCCGCGCGAGCGAGGGACTCCTCAACGCCCACGTCGTCGCCGAGTACGGAGTCCCGGTCATCCTCGTCACCGGCGACGACCTGACCTGTGCCGAGGCCGCCGGCTACGCCCCGGACGCGGTGACCGTCGCGGTGAAGGACCACGTCTCGCGCTACGCCGCCGTGTGCCGGACCCCCGCCCGCACCGCCGCCGACATCCGCGCCGCGGCCAAGGAGGCCATGTCCCTCGCCTCCCGGCGCGATCCCGTACCCGGCGGTCCGTACACCGTGGAGCTGGAGTTCGACGCCGAGCACCTGGCGATGGCCGCCACCGTGGTCCCGGGCGCGGAGCGGTGCGGGGAGCGCAGGATTTCGTACACCAGCGAGACGATGTACGAGGGGATCCGGACCTTCAAGGCGGTCACGACGGTCGTCTCGGCAGCCGTGGAGGAGCAGTATGGCTGACATGCCCGCAGTCACCGCCCAGGTTCCGGTCCAGGCCCAGGACCGTGTCCCGGCCGACGCCGTGGACGAGGCCGCCCTCGACGAGGTGGTCGAGTTCACCTCCGGCCTCATCCGGATCGACACCACCAACCGGGGCGGCGGCGACTGCCGTGAGCGCCCCGCCGCCGAGTACGCCGCCGAGCGGCTCGCCGCCGCCGGGCTGGAGCCGGTCCTCCTGGAGCGCACCCCCGGCCGCACCAACGTCGTGGCCCGGATCGAGGGCACCGAGAGCGGCGCCGAGGCCCTCCTGGTCCACGGCCATCTCGACGTGGTCCCGGCCGAGGCCGCCGACTGGAGCGTGGACCCCTTCTCGGGGGAGGTCCGCGACGGAGTGGTCTGGGGCCGCGGGGCGGTCGACATGAAGAACATGGACGCGATGGTGCTGGCCGTCGTACGGGCCTGGGCGCGGGCCGGGGTGAAGCCGCGTCGGGACATCGTGATCGCCTTCACCGCCGACGAGGAGGACAGTGCCGCCGACGGCTCCGGCTTCCTCGCCGACGAGCACCCGCACCTCTTCGAAGGGTGTACGGAGGGCATCAGCGAGTCGGGGGCCTTCACCGTCCACCCCGGCCCGGGACAGCCCGCCCTGTACCCGATCGCGGCCGGTGAACGCGGCACCGCCTGGCTGAAGTTGACCGCCCACGGCACCGCCGGGCACGGATCCAAGCCGAACAGGGCCAACGCCGTGAGCCGCCTGGCCGCCGCCGTCGCCCGGATCGGGGCGTACGAATGGCCGGTCCGCCTCACCGACACCGTCGTCGCCTGCATCACCGAACTCGCGGCCCTGCAGGGCCTGTCGGTGGACCCCCGGGCCCCCGGCTTCGACCTCGACGAGGTCCTCGGCCGGCTCGGCCCGGCCGCCGTCCTGCTGGAGGCGACCGTACGCAACAGCGCCAACCCGACCATGCTCAGCGCCGGTTACAAGCTCAATGTGATCCCCGGCCAGGCCTCCGCCTATGTGGACGGCCGGATGGTGCCGGGCGGCGAGGCCGAGTTCATCGCCACCCTCGACGCGCTCACCGGCCCGGACGTGCGCTGGGAGTTCCACCACCGCGAGGTGGCGCTCGAAGCCCCCGTCGACGGGCGGACGTACGGGATCCTGCGCGAGTCCGTCGAGCGGTTCGACCCCGACGGGCACGTGGTGCCGTTCTGCATGGCGGGCGGCACCGACGCCAAGCAGTTCTCCCGCCTCGGCGTCACCGGCTACGGCTTCTCCCCGCTGAAGCTGCCGCCCGGCTTCGACTACTGGTCCCTCTTCCACGGCGTGGACGAGCGGGTCCCCGTCGAAGCCCTGCACTTCGGGGTCCGCGTCCTCGACCACGCGCTGCGGACTCTGTGAGGGGGACCCTGTGATGGCGGTGGTGCCGACCCGGCCCTACGGAAGCTGGCCCTCACCCATCGACGCGGAACTCGCCGCCTCGCTCGACGGGCGGCCCGAGTACGTGGGCACCGTCGGCCCCGAAGTGTGGTGGACCGAGCCCCGGCCCCAGGAAGGCGGCCGCCGCGCCCTCGTACGCCGCCCCGCGGACGGCGGACCCGCGGTCACGGCGCTGCCCGCGCCGTGGAACGTGCGCAGCAGGGTCACCGAGTACGGCGGCCGGCCCTGGGCGGGCGCCGAACGGGCCGAAGGCGGGCCGCTGCTGGTCTTCGTCCACTTCGCCGACCAGCGGCTGTACGCCTACGAGCCGGACGCGCCCGGCGCCGCCGCACCGCGGCCCCTCACGCCCGTCTCCGATGTCGGCGGCGGGCTGCGCTGGGCCGACCCGGTACTGCGGGGCGGCGAAGTCTGGTGCGTGCTGGAGGAGTTCACCGGTCCCGCGCCGACGGACGTACGCCGCGCACTGGCCGCCGTACCGCTGGACGGATCGGCTGCGGAAGACCGCTCGGCGGTACGGGAGTTGACGGACGCCCGGTACCGGTTCAGCACCGGGCCCAGGCTCTCGCCGGACGGGCGGCACGCGGCCTGGCTGGTGTGGGACCACCCGCGGATGCCCTGGGACGGCACCGAGCTGCGGCTCGCCGAGGTCACCGCGGACGGGACCCTCTCCGGGCCCCGGACCGTGCTCGGCGGCCCCGAGGAGTCCGTCGCCCAGGTCGAGTGGACGGCCGACGGGACCCTCCTCGCGGTGAGCGACCGCGGCGGCTGGTGGAACCCGTACCGCGTGGACCCGGGGACGGGCTGGGCGGTCAACCTGTGCCCCCGGGAAGAGGAGTTCGGCGGCGCGCTGTGGAAGCCGGGGCTGCGCTGGCTCGCCCCGCTTCCCGACCGCCTCGTCGCCGTCCTGCACGGCCAGGGCTCCTCGGTGCTCGGCGTCCTGGACCCCGAGAGCGGGGACCTGGTGGACGCGGCCGGACCGTGGACGGCCTGGCAGCCGACCCTCGCCGTCAGCGGCACGCGCGTCTACGGGGTCGCCGCGAGCCCGCGCAGCGCGTACGAGGTGGTGGAGCTGGACACCGCCACCGGGCACACCCGGGTGATCGGCGGCGGCGCCCGGACCGGGCTGGACCGGGTCGACCCCGCCTACTACCCGGAGCCGCAGAGCCGGACCTTCGTCGGCCCCGACAACCGGGAGATCCACGCGCACGTCTACCCGCCGCACCACCCGGCCGTGCGCGCCCCGGCCGACGAACTGCCCCCGTACGTGGTGTGGGCGCACGGCGGCCCCACGGACCACGTGCCGCCCGTACTCGACCTGCACATCGCCTACTTCACCTCGCGCGGCATCGGTGTGGTCGAGGTGAACTACGGCGGCTCCACCGGCTACGGGCGCGCGTACCGGGAGCGGCTGCGCGAGCAGTGGGGCGTGGTGGACGTGGAGGACTGCGCGGCGGTGGCCCGGGCGCTGGCCGCCGAGGGCACCGCCGACCCGGACCGGCTCGCGATCCGCGGCGGCAGCGCGGGCGGCTGGACGGCGGCGGCCTCGCTGGCCGCGACCGACCTGTACGCCTGCGCGGCGATCATCTACCCGGTGCTGGACCTGCTCGGCTTCGCCGCGGAGACCCACGACCTGGAGTCCCGCTACATCGACAGCCTGGCCGGACCGCCGCAGACCCTCGCCTTACGGTGCCGCGAGCGCTCGCCGGTGGCCCGCGCCGACCGGATCACGGCCCCGTTCGTCCTGCTCCAGGGGCTGGACGACCCGGTCTGCCCGCCGGCCCAGGCGGAGCGGTTCCTCGCCGCCATGCGGGGGCGGTCGGTACCGCACGCGTACGTGACCTTCGAGGGCGAGGGGCACGGCTTCCGGCGGGCGGACACGATGATCCGCGCCCTGGAGGCCGAACTGTCGCTGTACACCCAGGTCTTCGGCATCGAGCGGACCGACGTCCCGCCGCTTCGGCTGGAGTCCTAGGGGCGCGGCGGTTCTGCCCGCTCAGGCCGTGTGCAGCCAGACGCGGAGCGGGCCGAGCGGGGTGAAGCCGGCGCGCACGGCCGCGTCGAGGTCGTCGCCCGCCTCGTAGCCGACGACCGGCAGGTCCGGCCAGCGGGCGGCGATCGCGGTGAGGGCGCCCGCCCAGGCGGCGTCGGTATCGGCGTCGTCGTGGGCGAAGAGGTTGGACAGGCCCACCACCGGGTCGCCGCCGCGGTTCGCGACGGCCCCCGCCACGATCCGGCCGTCGGCGCGGCCCGCCAGGAAGGCGATGTCCTCGCCCAGCAGGGCCGGGTGGAACAGCCCGGTGGACTCCTCGCCGTCCCAGGCGGCCTCCCAGGCCTCCAGTTCGTCGGCGGTGGTCACCTCGGACCACTCCAGCCGCGAGCCCGCGGCCGCCGGGGCCCCGGCCGGGCGGTGGATCCACCGGGCCTCGAACAGCACCTCGAAGCCGTCCCCGGCCAGGTCCAGGTCGGCGAAGCTGTCCTTCACCGAGCAGCTGCCGGGGCCGTCGGTGTCGATCGCCGCCACCAGCCCGGCCGCGGAGGCGCCCGGGGCGAGGGAGACGGCATCGGGGTAGAGCGGCGGGGTCCGGCGCGCGCTGCTCCAGACGCCCGGCGCGAACTCGCCGGCCGCTCCGTGGCCGCGCACGACCGCGTCGCACCACTCGGCGTTGTTGCGCGCCGCCGCGAGCAGGATTTCTTCGGGGTCCTGGATGATGATCACCGGGGGATCCTGCCACACCGCCCAGCCTGCGGCGATGAGTTTTTCCACCTACCTCCGCGAGGGCGACCGGGTGGGCCTCCCACCGCCTGGAGGCCGACATGCCAGCCCGGAGACACGGCTTCGATCGCACCGGTCCGGCGCGCGGGCTTCCGGCTGGAGGGACTCTCCCCGGACCTCCTGCACGTCGACGGAGCCTGGCGCGACCACGAACGCTGGGCCGTGACCGCCGAATTGCCGCTTCCGTAGGAGGCGTTCCGGCCCGGCATCGCCCAGGATGGGTCCATGCGATCCCTCGTGCTCCTCGATGCCCCGTCCAACCTCGGCCTGCGCCCGCCCGCGCCCGGCACCGTACCCGGCGTCTACAAGCTGGCCGGGGCCCTGCGCGAACAGGGCCTGCTGGCCCGGCTCGGCGCACGCGAGGGCGGGGTGGTGGTCCCGCCGCGCTACGACCGCGGCGACTGGAAGGAGGGCGACGGCGTGTTCCACGCCGACGCGCTCGCCGCGTACACCGTCACCCTCGCCGACCGGATCGAACGGCACCTGCGGGCGGGGGAGTTCCCCGTCGTGCTCGGCGGGGACTGCTCGATCCAGCTCGGCGCCTCGCTCGCCATGCGCAGGCTCGGCCGGTACGGACTGGCCGCGATCGACGGTTCCGCCGACTTCCGCCACCCCGGCAACGAGGCCGTGAACGGGCCGGTCGGCGCGGCGGGCGGGGAGGAGCTCGCCCTCGCCACCGGACGCGGGCAGGCCGGCCTCTCCGACCTGGAGGGCCGCTCGCCGTACCTGCGGGACGAGGACGTGCGGCTCTTCGGGATCCGGGACGGGGACGCGGACCTCCCGGAGCTGCGCGCGGCCGGGATCCGCACCGCCACCGTCGGGGAGATCCGCGAGCGTGGCGCCGGGCCGGTGGCCCGGGCGGCGCTGGACGGGCTGCACCCGCCGGCCACCGACGGCTTCTGGGTGCACCTGGACGCGGACGCGCTGGACCCGAGCGTCATGCCGGCCGTGGACAGCCCCGACCCCGGCGGCCTGCTCCCCGACGAACTCGCCGAGCTGTTGGGGGTGTTGGTGAGTTCCCCGCGCTGCGTCGGGATCAACGTCACGATCTACGACCCGGACCTGGATCCGGACGGCCGTGCGGGCGCGCTGCTCGCCGACCTGGTCGCGGGCGCCTTCGCGTAGACCGTCGTGCGGGCCGTCGTTCAGGCCTGCGCCCCTGCCTTCGCGTACGCCTTTGCGTAATCCTGACCGGTGGTGATCCGCGGAACCCCTGTGCACCGGCCGCCGTGGCGTGTTCCATTTCCCTCATGGCCACCACCGTCCGCCGCGCCGTACTGACCCTTCCCGCAGCCCCGTTGGGCTCCGACAACCCACTGCCCGCCCTGCGCGCGCCCGACGGGGTACACGTACTGGACGAGCGGGCGTGCGACGGGCTGCCGCGCGACATGGCGCGGCAGATCGGGTACGAGCCGCTGCGCTCGCTGCTGCCCGTGCGGATCCGGGACGGGTACCGGCGGGAGCGCTCGGAGCGGGAGTTCGAGTCGATCGTCATCGAGAACGAACACCTGCGGGTGACCGTGCTGCCGGGGCTCGGCGGGCGCGTCCACTCCCTCGTGCACCTGCCCACCGGTCGTGAACTGCTCTACCGCAACCCGGTGTTCCAGCCCGCCAACTTCGCGCTCAACGGGGCCTGGTTCTCCGGCGGCATCGAGTGGAACACCGGCGCAACCGGGCACACCACCCTCTCCTGCGAGCCGTTGCACGCCGCGCTCGTCCCGGCCCCGGACGGCGGTGTGATGGTCCGGCTGTGGGAGTGGGAGCGGCTGCGCGACCTGCCCTTCCAGGTGGACCTGTGGCTGCCGGAGGACTCGGAGTTCCTCTACGTCGGCGTGCGCGTGCGCAATCCGCACGAGCGGCCCGTGCCCGTGTACTGGTGGTCCAACATCGCCGTTCCCGAGGACGCGGGCACCCGGGTCCTCGCCCCCGCCGACGAGGCCTGGCACTTCGGCTACGAGCGCTCGCTGCGCCGCATCCCGGTACCCGACTGGGAGGGCGCGGACCGCACGTACCCGCTCCGCAGCGAGTACCCGGCCGACTTCTTCTACGAGGTCCACGACGGGGCCCGGCCCTGGATCGCCTCCCTGGACGCCGAGGGGCGGGGGCTCGTGCAGACCTCCACCGGGCGGTTGCGCGGGCGCAAGCTGTTCGTGTGGGGCGCGGGCGGCGGCGGCCGCCGCTGGCAGGAGTGGCTGACAGAGCCGGGCACCGGCGGCTACGCGGAGATCCAGGCGGGGCTGGCCCGCACGCAGCTGGAGCACGTACGGCTGGAGGGCGGGGCGGAGTTCAGCTGGCTGGAGGCGTACGGCCCGCTGTCCGCGGAGCCCGCCGCGGTGCACGGCCCCGACTGGGCGGCGGCCCGCGGCGCGGCGCAGGCCGCGCTGGAGTCCGTACTGCCCCGGGAGCGGGTGGACGAGGCCTACGAGGCGTGGCGCGGCCACGCCGACGGCGAGCCGGGGGAGCGGCTGGCGGCGGGTTCGGGATGGGGCGCGCTGGAGGTGCTGTGCGGCGGCTTCAAGCTGCCGGGCACGCCCTTCGAGGAGTCCACGCTCGGGGAGGCCCAGGAGCCGTGGCTGGAGCTGTGGCGCACGGGGGTCTTCCCGGTCCCGCGCCGGGTGGCTCCGCCGGGGCCGAGCCTGGTCGCCGCGCACTGGCGGGACATGCTGGAGACGGCCCCGGCGGAGCCGCTGACCGAGTACCACCTGGGCGTGGCGCAGTGGCACGCCGGAGACGTGGCCCAGGCGGTACGGAGCTGGGAGCGCGGGCTGGCGCTGGCGCCGTCGCGGTGGCCGCTGCTGCGGTGCCTGGCGGTGGCGGACGCGCTGGCCGGCGATACGGCGAGGGCGGCCGACGGGTACGCGGAGGCCTTCGACGACCTGGCCGGGGAGAGCCGGGGCGGCGAGCCGTGGACGGTCGCGGAGGCCGCGCTGGGGCAGGAGGCGATGGCGGCCCTGTTGGCCGCGGGACGCCTGCCCGAGGCCCGGCGGGTCTGGGACCGGCTGCGGCCCGCGCTGCGTGAGGGGGGCCGCTTCCGGCTGCTCGCCGCGCGGCTGCTGGCGGCGGAGGGCCATGTGGCCGCGGCCCGGCGCGTCTTCGAAGACGGCTTCGAGCTTCCGGACCTCCGGGAGGGCGAGGAGATCCTGGCCGAGGCCTGGTCGGCGCTCACCGATCGCCCGCTCCCCGCGCGGTACGACTTCCGCATGCGGCCGCCGGTGCGGTAGCCGGCGGGCGGGTGCGGCGCCGCTGTCGGGGGCGCTGCCCCCGAACCCCCGCGCCTCAAACGCCGGCGGGGCTGGATTTTCGGCTGATGCCGCCTGCCTGGCGGGGGGCTGGATTGCCCGCAGGGCAATTTCAGCCTCGCCGGCGTTTGAGGCGCGGGGCACGGGGCGGAGCCCCAGCAGCGGCGCGGCCCGGGCAGGCAGAGGTCAGGCCCGGCAGAGGATTTCGCCGTTCAGGACCGAGAACCAAGCGTCCGGGGCGGCGGCCCAGGCGCGCCAGGCCTCCGCGGCGGCGGCCAGGTCCGCGGCCGTCGCGTGGCCGCCGCGGACGGCGATGTCCGCGTACGAGGAGGCCGTCGTGCGGTCCGCCCACAGCGACGACCACCACGCCGTCTCCTCCGGGGAGGCGAAGCACCAGGCCGTCGCCGAGGACGCCACGTCCGTGAAGCCCGCCTCACGCGCCCAGGCCCGCAGCCGGCGACCCGCGTCCGGCTCGCCGCCGTTGGCGCGGGCGACCCGGCGGTACAGGTCCAGCCACTCGTCCAGGCCCGGCGCGGCCGGGTACCAGGTCATCGCCGCGTAGTCGGCGTCCCGCGCGGCCACGATCCCGCCCGGCCGGCACACCCGCCGCATCTCGCGCAGGGCCCGTACCGGGTCGCCGACGTGCTGCAGCACCTGGTGGGCGTGGACCACGTCGAAGGAGCCGTCCGGGAAGTCCAGCGCGTGGACGTCCGCCGTGACGAACTCCACCCCGGCCACGCCGCGCTCCGCCACGTACGCCCGGGCCTGCGCGACCACGTCCCCCGACGCGTCGACGGCGGTCACCCGGCCGCCCGGCGCGACCAGCTCCGCCAGGTCGGCGGTGATCGTGCCCGGGCCGCAGCCCACGTCCAGCACGGACATGCCCGGCCGCAGCTCGCCGATCAGGTACGCGGCCGAGTTCCGCGCCGTGCGCCAGCGGTGCGAGCGCAGCACCGACTCGTGGTGGCCGTGCGTGTAGACGGCGGTCTCCTTGTGGGCGTTCATGGCCTGACCCCTCCTCGTCGAAGCGTTGTCCTCACCGTAGACGATCAGTTCGTGATGTGAGATACGAGTTTCGACATGTGGACACCATCCTTGTGTGTCAAGGGGGTTCGGCGTGGCGGTGGCAGGGAAATGCGGGGGCGAGGAGAGTGGGGCCGAGGGGGGAGACCTCGTGCCACGGGACGGTGAGAGCCATGCCGGAAACGCTGCTCGAACGGCATGCCGAGGCGCTGCGGCTCTTCGGCGAGCGTCTGCGCGCCATCGGGGACGACCAGTGGGACGCGCCGACCCCGTGTGCGGAGTGGAGCGTGCGGGATCTGGTCAACCACGTCACCGGGGAGCAGCTCTGGATCCCGCCGCTGGTCAGCGAGGGCCGCACGGTCGAGGAGATGGGCGACGCGTTCTCCGGCGACGTGCTGGGCGACGACCCGGTCGCCGCCTGGGACAGGGCCGCGTCCGCCGCGCAGGACGCCTTCGCCGAGCCCGGGGCTCTCGACCGGACCGTCAAGCTCTCGTACGGGCCCGCGCTCGGCTCCGCGTACTGCGCGGAGCTGACCGCCGACTGCGTCGTGCACACCTGGGACCTCTCGCGGGGCATCGGGGCCGACGACCGGCTGCCGGACGGCCTCGTCGAGTTCTCCATCAAGGAGGTCATGCCGTACGCCGACGGGCTCGCGGCGAGCGGGATGTACGCCGCTCCGCTGGAGGTTCCGGCGGGAGCGGACGCGCAGACCAGGCTGCTGGGGCTGCTGGGGAGGCGGGGCTGAACCCCGGCGGGCGGCGGTCGGACCGGGTGCAAGCGGGCCCAGAGCGGGCATAGCGCCGCAAATAATCGTATAAAGGTCAGGATTGGCGGAGCTGAGCGGTTCGCGCGCGGAAGGCGGAAACGGTGGAGGGGATGCAGCGCACGACGGCGGAAGGCCGTGGTCCGGTCCGGTACGGACCTCCCGCGCCCCAGCCCGGCCTGCCCGTGCTGCCCGAACTCGTCTCCGTCCTCGCCGCGGCCGCCGGGCGCGCCGCCCCCGAGCCCCCGGGCGGCGGGGACTCCGTCCGCGAGGCCGCCTGCCGGCACTGGGGGCGGCGCGGGCTGCCGACCGCCCCGGAGAACGTGGCCGCCGGGCCCGGGGCTCCGGCGCTGCTGCTCGCGCTGCTCGGCGCGTACGGCGGCGACGTGATGCTGCCCCGGCCCTGTCCCGCCTGGTGGACGCCGCAGGTCCGGCTGCTGGGACGGCGGGCCTATCACGTGCCGACCCCGGCCGAGTGCGGCGGCATCCCTGACCCGTACGCCCTGCTGGAGACCGTACGGCGGGTACGCGCCGAGGGCGGCGACCCGCGCGTACTGTTGCTGTCGGTCGCCGACGACCCGACCGCGACCGTCCCGCCGCCCGAGATGCTGCGCGAGGCCTGCGAGGCCGCCGAATCCACCGGGCTCTTCGTCGTCAGCGACGAGAGCTGGCGCGACACCGTCCACCGGCCGCACGACACCCTGGTCCTGAGCCCCGCCGAGATGCTCCCGGACCAGGCGGCCGTCCTCGTCGACCTGTCCGGAGCGCTGCTGCCCGCCGGCTGGCCCGCGGCCGTGGTCCGCTTCCCCGGCACCCCCAGGGGGACCTGGCTGCGCGCCCGTACCCTCGACGTCCTCACCGCCACCGGCGCGCTGGTCGCCGGACCCGTCGCCGGCGCCGCCGCGCACGCCCTCGACGAACCCGACGCCGTCGCCGGGCGGGCCTCCGCCGCAGCCGCCCTGCACGGTGCGGTCGCCGCCGCCGCGCACCGCGAACTCCTCTCCGTCGGGGCGCTGGCCCGCCCCCCGCAGGCCGGCCGGCACCTCTACGCCGACCTGACCCCGCTGCGCGCCGGACTCGCCCGGCACGGGGTCGGCGACGCCATGGAGCTGGAGGACTGGCTCGGCGGCCGGCTCGGTGCGCCCACCCCGGGCGGGCAGCGGTTCGCGGACGAACCGGTCGCCCTGCGGGTGAGGCTGTCGACCGGGCCGCTGCTGGGCGCCACCCCGGAGGAACGGCTGGCCGCGCTCACCGCACGCGATCCGCTCGCGCTCCCGCACGTACGGCGCTCCCTGGACCTCCTCGGCTCCGTCCTGGCCGGGCTGGTCTGATGCCCGACCCGGTGAACGGAGACTTCCTGATGAGCGACCGGACGGACGCCCCCGCATCCACGGGCGGTGGCGCGGGCGCGGGCGCGGTACGGCCGGCCGCCGGCGCCCGGCGGCCCGCCCCGTCGCCGCCGCTCCCCGCCGCCCCGCGCCCGCTCGGCGAACACCGCCGCTGGCCCCGCTCCTTCGCCGACCGGCTCACCACCCCGCTCCCCGGTGTCCGCGCCTTCGCCCGGCTCGCCCGCGAGGGCGCCTTCCGGCCCGGCCCCGACGGCCTGCGCGGCATCCCCGACCTGCCGTACGAGCCGGCCCCGCTGCCCGCGGCGGTTCCCGGCTCGGTCTGCGTCACCTGGGCCGGACACGCCAGCTGGGTGCTGCAGACCGGCGGGCTGACCGTGCTGACCGACCCCGTCTGGTCCCGGCGGATCCTCGGCACCCCGTCCCGGATGACACCCGTCGGGGTGCGCTGGGAGGACCTGCCGCCCGTGGACGCGGTGGTCATCAGCCACAACCACTACGACCACCTGGACGCGCCCACCCTCAAGCGGCTGCCCCGCGACACCGCGCTCTTCGTCCCGGCCGGCCTGGCCGGCTGGTTCCGCCGCCGCGGCTTCACCCGGGTCACCGAGCTCGACTGGTGGGAATCGGCCGAACTAGGCGGCGTACGCTTCGAGTTCGTACCGGCCCACCATTGGTCGAAACGCTCGCTGATCGACACCTGCCGGTCCCTGTGGGGTGGCTGGATCCTGACCGACACCCTGAGCCCCGCGCCGAAGAAGCTCTACTTCGCCGGCGACACCGGCTACGGCCGCTGGTTCGCGGAGATCGGCCGCCGCCACCCCGGTATCGACCTCGCGCTCCTGCCCATCGGCGCCTACGCCCCGCGCTGGTGGCTGGGCGACGTCCACGCCGACCCGGAGGAGGCCGTCCAGGCCTGCCTCGACCTCGGTGCCCGGCGGATGGCCCCCATGCACTGGGCCACCTTCGTCCTCTCCGCCGAACCGGTCATGGAACCCCTGCACCGCGCCCGGGCCGCCTGGGCCCGCGCGGGCCTGCCCCGCGACCACCTCTGGGACCTCGCGATCGGCGCCTCGCGCACGCTCGAAGGCTAAGGGCTGTCCCGTAATCCCCGGCGGGCGCACGACGCCAGCTACGGCACCTCGCTGCGTTGTCGGAACGCCCGAATACGCCCAGTATGGGGGCGCCCCTCCGCCTTGCGATGCACCGCATCTGACGCCGTGCGCTGATCCACCGGGGATTACGGGACAGCCCTTAGTCACCACACCTGGGGCGGCCAGACCGATGGCCCTGCACCAACTGGCGTCGGGGCCCTCGTGGTTGCTACTTCGGAGCCACCTGACAGGCCTGGGCCGCGACATCCTTGGAGATGCCGGCCTCGTCGAGGCTGGCGGTGCAGCTGGTCTGGTTACCGATCTGGCCCTCGTAGCACGCCTGCCGGACGGCGTCCTTGACCTGCGCGTTCTGCTGCCCGACGTGTTGCTCACAGGCCTGGATGTCCGCGTGGGCGACCGGGGCGGTGACGACGATGCCGCCGACGGCGAGGGCCAGGCCGGCGAGGATGCTGGGGATACGAGCCGACGAACGCATGCGGATGCACCTGCTCTCTCGGTCGGTCACGCGATCCGCGAGTGCGCCGGACCACGGGCGGGGGCGGCGCGGAGCAGGTCCTAGGGGCGACCGGCTCGACGCATCGGTCACCCTCGCCCTTCCGACGCTAGAGCACGGCACCGGTGCACGCACTTCAGGCCGACCGGGCAATGTTCAGGACCGTCCGATGAGGAAGTACCTGGAACCCGAAACGCACTTGAGATCTAGTCCTCCTTCGGGACCGGTCCCCGCAGCCGGCGCCACACCGACGGGCCCGCGCTGATCAGCAGGGTCAGACCCACCGCGAGGGCCACGCCCTTCCAGGGCTCCGAGAACAGCGAACCGCCCAGGATGCCGATCAGGCCGTACGTCGCCGCCCACGCGAGGCAGGCCGGGGCGTCGCCGCGGGCGAAGCGGCGCAGGGGCAGCCGCGCCAGCAGACAGGCCAGCATCACCGGGATCCGCCCCGCCGGAACCAGCCGGGACACCACCAGGACCAGCACCCCGTGCTCGTCCAGCCCCCTCCGCGCCTGCTCCAGCCGCTCGGGCGTGGCCCGCCCGCGCAGCGCCTCCAGCCGGCGCGAGCCGTTGCGCGACCGCACCCCGCGCTGCCCGAGCCAGTACAGTGCGACGTCCCCGGTGAACGCCGCCAGCGCCGACACCCCGAACACCAGCAACACCCCGAAGGGCAACGAGTCCTGATGGAACGCCACCACGGCCGCCGAACTCACCAGAGCCCCGGTCGGGATCACCGGCACCAGCGCGCCGAGCGCCACCAGCACGAACAACGCCGGGTACCCCACCGCCTGCTGGGTGGTCTCCGGCGGCACCTGCCCGGCCGCCGTCACGATGTCGCGCCAGGTCACGGCAGCCGCACCCGCTCCCCGTGGGCGGGCACCCGTACGGTCACCTTCGGCGCGAGCCGTCCCGCGCGGCGCTCGAACTCCACGCCCGGCGCGTGGAACTCGTGCGGACGCACCGCGTCCATCCCGATCGGCCAGTACGTCCCGTAGTGCACCGGGACCGCCGCCGCAGGGGCCAGCTCGGCCAGCGCCCGCGCCGCCCGCCCCGCGTCCAGGTGCCCCGGCCCCAGGTACGGCCCCCAGCCGCCCACCGGCAGCAGGGCCACGTCCACCGGGCCGACCTCCCGGGCCATCGTGTCGAACAGCCCGGTGTCCCCGGCGAAATAGGTACGGGCCTCGCCCTCGACCACGTACCCGAGGGCCGGGGCGAGATGCGGCCCGAACGGCAGCCGCCGCCCGTCGTGCAGGGCGCTGACCGCCCGTACCCGTACGCCGCCCCGTACCGGGACCTCGTCGCCCGGGGCCACCTCCGTCACCGCCAGCCCGCGCAGTCCCGCGATCCGCGCCAGCCCCGGCACCGCCCGGCGCGCACCCCGCGGCACCAGCAGCCGGGTGCCGGGCGCCAGCCGCTCCAGCGAGGGCAGGTGCAGATGGTCGGCGTGCAGGTGCGACACCAGCACCACGTCGGCCCGCGCCGCCTCGGGCGGGGGCACCGGCCCGCGCCGCCGCCGCAGATGGGCGAGGCGCCGGGCGAACAGCGGATCCGTCAGCAGCCGGACCCCGGAGTCCTCGACCGTGCACGTGGCATGCCCCCACCAGGTGACCTCCACCGGCATCCGGCCCTCCCTCCCGCGCCCGTCCCGTCCCGCCCCTCACCGAGCCTAAAGGCTGCCCCGAGGATCCGCCCGGAACCGGAACCTCGCCGCCCTCTCCTCCCCGGCGGCCGATCGGAGTAGGGTCGGGCGGCATGGAAGAGCTGCGCGTGGCCGCGATCGCCAGCCTGGCCCCGCTCGAAGACCTCGACGCCGACCCCTTCGCCGTGGACACCCGGAGCCAGCACGCCGTGTGCGTGCGCTGGGCCGCCGACCACGGGTACGTCGTGACGAGGCAACTGCTCGTCTACGGGCTGCGCGCCGACCACTGCGGGCTCTGGTCCGACATCGACGCCGGGCAGGTCGACCTCTTCGTCGCCGCCAACCACCGCGTGCTGGCCCGCGCGCTGCGCTCCGTCGAGGAGTTCAGCGCCGAGTGCGAGCGGCGCGGTGTCCGACTGGAGACCGCCGGGCACCAAGAGCCGCCGTACACCTCCGCGATGAAGGCCGAGGTGCACCGCCGGCTGTCCATGCCGACCGCGGGCTACGACGGTACGTAACCGCCGGCTACGACGGCACCTGAGCGCCGGCTACGACCGTACGTAACCGGCGGCTACGACGGCACCGGACTGCCGGGCTGCAACGGCACCTGACCCGCGGCCACGACGGCACCTGACCGGCAGGTCCCGCGCACCGGTGCGCCGTCCGTGTCGCCCGGCCGGGTGAGCCCGCCTGTGCGAGCCTGGAAGGCGGGACGGGGCGCGCGGGAGGTGGGGCGTGGTGCGAGGACGGTGGCGGAGCGCGGGCGGGGCCCTGGTGCGGGTGATCCTCGTCTGGGCGGTGTCCACGCTGACGATGGTCGCGCTGGCCGGGATCCTGCCGGACTTCCGGCTCCGGTCCGGCGACGACGACAGCATCACGCAGATCGGGCTGACCGCCGCCTGGGGCGCCGGGGCCTTCGGTCTGCTGAGCGCGCTCGTCTGGCCCGTGCTCGTACGGGCCCTGCTGCTGGTGCCCGCCCTGGTGCTCGGGCTGCTCGTCTTCTTCCTCAACGGCTCGCTGCTGCTCATAGCCCTCGACCTGATCCCCGCCGGGCGGGGCGAAGTGGCCCCCGAGACCGCGGTGGTCGTGGCCGCCGTGATGTCCGCCGTGGCCTCGGCGACCTCGACCGCGCTCGCGGTGCGCGACGACGAGGCGTACCGGCGGCGCCTCTACCGCCTCGCCGACCGGCGCCGCCGCCGACTGCGGAGGGCGGGTGCGCCCGGGGCCGGCGGGGCCGCGCCCGGTCTGGTCTTCCTCCAGCTCGACGGGGTCGGGTACGAGGTGCTGCGCCGCGCGGCCGGCAGCGGCCTGATGCCGACCGTCGCCGACTGGCTGGACGGCAGCCACCGCATCGCCTCCTGGCGCACCGACTGGTCGAGCCAGACCGGCGCCAGCCAGCTCGGCATCCTGCACGGCTCCACCTTCGACGTGCCCGCGTTCCGCTGGTACGAGAAGGACACCGGCGAGGTGATGGTCTGCAACCGGCCCACCAGCGCCGCCGAACTCCAGCGGCGGGCGGTGGAGCGGACCGCGGACGGCGGGCTGCTCACCCTCGACGGGGCCAGCCGGGGCAACCTGTTCAGCGGGGGCGCGGACCAACTGGCGCTCGTGCTCTCGGTCTCCGCCCGCCGCGGCCGGGCGAACCGGTCCCGCGCGGGCTACTTCGCGTACTTCTCCGATCCGGCCAACGCCGTCCGCACGGCCCTGTCCTTCGTCGCCGAGGCGGGACGGGAGATCGGCCAGTCGCTGCGCGCCCGGATCCGCGGGGACCGGCCGCGCGTGGCGCGCGGCGGGCTGTACCCGCTGATCCGGGCCTTCGCGACCGTGGTCGAACGGGACGTGGTCGTGGCGGCGGTGATCGGCGACATGCTCGCCGGGCGCGCCGCGGTCTACGCCGACCTGGTCGCCTACGACGAGGTCGCGCACCACTCCGGCCCGCACGGCCGGGACACCGACCGGGTGCTGGAACGCCTCGACCGGAGCCTCGCGCTGATCGCCCGGGTCGCCGAGCACGCGCCGCGCGCGTACCGGATCGTGCTGCTCTCCGACCACGGGCAGAGCCCGGGGGAGACCTTCCTCGGCCGGTACGGGCTGACCCTCAAGGACCTGGTCCGGGCGGGCTGCGGGCTGCCGGTCTCGCGCCGGGCGGGCCGCACCCGCAGCGGGGCCGAGGCGCGGGCGGCCGTGCTGGCGGCCCTGCACCGGCCGGTGGAGGAGGACGCGGAGGCCCGCCCGGGGCCGGGCTCGGACCCGGTGGTGCTCGCCTCCGGCAATCTCGGGCTGATCTCCTTCCCGGACGTCCCCGGCCGGGCCTCGCGCGAGCGCGTCGAGCGCGCGCACCCTGCCCTGCTGCCCACCCTGGCGAACCACCCCGGCGTGGGCTTCCTGCTGGTGGACGGCGTGGTGCTGGGCCCGGGCGGGGCGGTGGCACGCCTCGACGTGCCGGGGGAGGCGGAGGAGCTGCTGGCTCCCTACGGCCCCGGGGCGGCCGAGGCCGTCCGCCGCACCGACACCTTCCCGCACGTGGCCGACATCATGGTGAACTCGGCGTACGACCCGGAGACGGGCGCGGTGCACGCTTTCGAGGAGCAGATCGGCTCGCACGGCGGCCTGGGCGGGGAGCAGGGGCACCCGTTCCTGATGTGGCCGACGGAGCTGTCGGATCCGGGCCGCGAGCTGGTGGGCGCCGAGGCGGTGCACGGCGTACTCCGCCGCTGGCTGCGGGAGGCGGACGGGCCGCAGCTGCCGGTGGCTCCGCCGCTGGGTGAGCCCGCGAGGCAGTCGGTGGCTCCGCCGGTGCGGCCGACCGTGGAGAGCTCCGGCGGGAGGGCCGCGCGGACGCTGCCGCAGGATCCCCCGTCCGGAGGCGTCATTGGCGGAACCTTTCCTTCCGTAGAGCTGCCCACGCCGGACGAAACCCGCTGATTTGGTACCGCCTTTGCGGTGGCCGACCATGTGTCGACCTGCCCACCATGTGAGACAACGCGAGGCGCACCACCGATGACCAGCACCGCAGCCCCAGCAACCGAGGGCAGCGCAGCCCCGCCGACCGAGGCCGCAACCGTCCCCGGACCCCCGGCACCCGCCCGGGAGGGCGACCGGCGCTTCGGCCTCCCCGTCGCCACCTGCCTGGTCATGGGAAACATCATCGGCGGCGGGATCTTCCTCCTGCCCGCCTCGGTCGCCCCCTTCGGCACCATCAGCCTCGTCGCCTTCGCCGTGCTCACCCTCGGCGCGATCGCCCTCGCCCTCGTCTTCGGCCGTCTCGCCCAGCGGCACCCGCAGACCGGCGGCCCGTACGTCTACGCCCGCGCCGCCTTCGGCGACTTCGCCGGTTTCCTCGCCGCCTGGAGCTACTGGATCACCACCTGGGTCTCCAACGCGGCCCTCGCGGTGGCGGCCGTCGGCTACCTCTGCGTGCTCTTCCCCGCCGTCGGCGCGCACAAGTGGTCCATGTGTCTGGCCGCCCTCGCCGTGCAGTGGCTGCCGGCGCTCGCCAACCTGGCCGGCACCCGGTACATCGGTGCCGTCCAACTGGTCTCCACCGTCCTGAAGTTCGCCCCGCTGCTGTTCGTCGCCGTGGGCGGTCTCCTCTTCTTCGACCCGGCCAACCTCGGCCCCTTCCGGGCCACCGACCAGAGCGCGATCGGCGCCGTCTCCGCCTCCGCGGCGATCCTGCTCTTCAGCTACCTGGGCGTCGAATCCGCCGCCGTCAGCGCCGGCGAGGTCCGCGACCCGGCCCGCAACGTCGGCCGGGCCACCATCCTGGGCACCGTCGGCGCGGCCACCGTCTACCTGCTGGGCACCCTCGCCGTCTTCGGCCTGGTCGCCCACGACAGCCTGGTCTCCTCCCAGGCCCCCTTCACGGACGCCGTCGACGCCATGTTCTCCGCAGATGGCGGGGCCGGCGGCACCTGGGGCGGCACCGTCGTCGCCTGCGCGGCGGTGATCTCGATGGCGGGCGCCCTCAACGGCTGGACCCTGCTCAGCGCGCAGACCCCGTACGCCGCCGCCAAGGACGGCCTCTTCCCGAAGGCCTTCGAGACGAAGAGGCGCGGCGTACCGGTGGTCGGCGTGATCGTCACGGCCGTCCTCGCCTCGGCGCTGACCGTCTACAACTACACCTTCGGCTCGCAGGGCGTCTTCGAGATCCTGGTCCTGGTCACCACCTTCACCGCGACCGTCCCGTACCTGCTCTCCACCGCCGCGCAGCTCTACTTCCTGCTCTCGGGCCGCTCCGAGCGCGTCCACCGGGGCCGCCTGGTCCGCGACGCCGTCCTCGCCTGCCTGGCCTTCGCCTTCTCGATGTGGCTGGTGGCCGGCTCCGGCTACGCCGCCGTCTACCAGGGCGTGCTGTTCCTCTTCGCGGGCGTCCTCGTGTACGCCGTGATGTCCGCCCGGAAGGGGCGCGCGACCGTTTCACCCGCGGGGTAATTTGGAAGGAGAGGACAGTCAGGGGGGCTCTAAGGGGTCGCCATGTCCGCGATCAGCAACACCATCGAGATCGACCGCACGCCGGAGGACGTCTACTCGTACGTGACGGACCCCACGCACCTGCCGGAGTGGCAGGACAGCGCCGTGTCCGCCGTTCCCATGGGCGACCTCCCCGTCCACGTCGGTTCGAAGGTCGTCGTCACCCGGCAGGTCGGCAAGCGCAGGATCCCCACGACCATGGAGTTCACGGAACTCGACCCGCCGAGGAGCTGGCACATCCACGGCGTCGAAGGACCGGTCCGGCCGGACGTACGGGGCTACATCGAACCCCTCGACGGCGGGACCCGTTCACGCGTCACCCTGTCCGTCGACTTCGAGGGCCACGGCATGGGCAGGGCGCTGGTCCCCCTCGCGGTCAAGCCCATGCTCCGCAAGGAGATGCCCCGAAGCGAGGAGAAGCTCAAGCACCTGCTGGAGCACACCGCGAGCTGACTCCGGGGCCCGGTCCGGGTCCTGCTCCGCACCCCGGGAAAAACCGGATGCCCCGGGTCGTGGGGGGGGGGGGGCCCCGCGGGGCCGCCCCCCCCCCCCCCCCCCCCCCCCCCCCCCCCCCCCCCCCCCCCCCCGGCGCCGCCCCCCCCCGGGGCGCGGGGCGGAGCCCCGGCAGCCCACCCCGGCGCCGCCGCCCCCCCCCCCGGGGGGGGGGGGGGGGGGGGGGGGCGGGGGCCCGCCCCCCCCCCCCCCCCCCGCGCGGGGGGCGGGGGGGGGGGGGCCCCCCCCCCCCCCCCCCCCCCCCACGACCCGAACTCCCGAGGACATCCACGCCCGTGCAGGCTGCCGTCACCGTCACCCCCGCCCAGATCCCCGAACTGCTCCTCGGCCTCGCCACCGTGCGGCCCGTGTTCCTCTGGGGGGCGCCCGGAATCGGGAAGTCCTCGCTGGTACGGAAGTTCGCCGACTCCCTCGGCCTGGAGTGCGTCAGCCTCCTCGGCACGCAGCTCGCCCCCGAGGACCTGATCGGCGTACCGCAGATCCGGGACGGCCGATCCGTCTTCTGCCCGCCCGAGGCCATCGCGCGCGACGAGCCGTACTGCCTCTTCCTCGACGAGCTCAACGCCGCGTCCCCGGACGTCCAGAAGGCCTTCTACTCGCTGATCCTGGACCGCCGCATCGGCTCGTACGAGCTCCCCGCGGGCTCCATCGTCATCGGCGCGGGCAACCGCGCCACGGACAACGCGCTGGCCCGGCCCATCGCCTCCGCCCTCGTCAACCGCCTCACCCACGTCCACCTCCAGGCGTCCGCGCGGGACTGGCTGGTGTGGGCCGGCGAGAACGGCATCCACCCCTGGGTCACGGACTACCTCACCGACCGCCCCGACCACCTGTGGTCGCAGCCGCCCAAGACCGAGGAGGCGTTCTCCACGCCCCGCTCCTGGCACATGCTCTCCGACGCCCTGCACTCCTTCGGGACCGGCCTCGACGAGCAGACCCTGAAGGTCGTCGCGCACGGCACCCTCACCCCCGCCCACGCCGTCTCCTTCTGCGGCTACGCCAAGATCGTCCGCCACACCTTCGGCATCGAGGCGATCCTGAAGGGCGACGCGAGCTGGCCGCGCCGTACGGAGGACCGGGACCTGCTGTACTACCTGGCCGAGGCCTTCCGGGGACGCCTGGTCAAGGAACTCCCCGCGCAGCGCGAACACGTCTCGCCCGCCGTCCGGCAGACCGCCTACCGCGCCAAATCGCTCCTGGTCCAGCTCGCCGAGATCTCCGTCGAGGTCGCGCAGACCGTCATCGCCGACGACGCCGACGGCCTGCCCGTCCTGCCCGCCTGGTTCCTCGTCGAGGCCGCCCGCGACATGCCCCGCCTGGTCGAGGCCCGCCGGTGAGCCCGCTGCGCTCCCGCGCGGGGCACCGGCCGGGCCGGGCCGCCCGACAGGGGGCCGCCGCATGAGCCGCGGCGCGCAGAAGCCGGCCAAGCCCGACCCCGCCACCCAGGCCTTCGCCGAGGGGCTCGCCCTGGTCAACCGGAATCCGGCCCTCGCCGCCGTCGACGCCGACATCTGCCGCCAGGCCAAGTGCGCGGCGACCCCGGCCGGGGGACTGGCCGCGGTGGACTCCAACGGCACCGTCCACGTCCACCCCACCAAGCGCGCCGAACCCCGGGAGTGGGCCTGGGCCCTCGCCCACGCCCTGCTCCACCTCGGCTTCGGCCACGTCCCCGCGAGCAAGGACGAGGACCGCCCGCAGCCCGACCGCTTCGACCTCGCCGCCCGCTGCGCCGTGGTCAACCGCTTCCTGCTCACCGTCCCGGCCGGCCGGCCCCCCGACCACCTCCCCGCCGAGTACCCCGGCGGGGACGAGGAGCTGCTCGCCGCCCGATGGCGCCGCGACGGCATCCCGGCCGCCTACGAGCAGTGCGGCACCGCCGGGGACCACCCCGACCAGGTCCTGGTCACCTGGCGCCGCTGGAACACCACCGCCCCCGACTGGGAGACCGCCTTCGCCCACGCCCTCACCCGCAGCGTCTCCGCCGCCATGGACGTGGCCGGCGGCCGCCGCGACCGGATCACGGGCGTCATGGCCCGCCGGCACCCCTGGGACCGCGCGCTGAACTGGTTCGTCTCGTCGTACCCGCTGCTCGGCGGCCTCGCCGCCGGCCTGAAGATCGTCGCCGACGCCGAGCTGGCCCGCGCCCAGGGCATCGCCATCGCCGCGGTCAGCGCGGGCGCCGGCGAGATCTACGTCAACCCGCTGCGCACCTTCACCGATGGCGAATGGCGGTTCATCCTGGCCCACGAGATGCTGCACGCCGCGCTGCGCCACGGCGAGCGCCGCGGGGCCCGCGACCCGTACCTGCACAACGTGGCCGCCGACTACGTGGTCAACGGCTGGCTCGTGGAGATGGGCGTCGGCGAGATGCCCGCGGGGCTGCTCCACGATCCCGCGCTACGGGACCTCTCCGTGGAAGAGGTCTACGACCGGATCGTCACCGACCTGCGCCGGACGCGCCGCCTCGCGACCCTGCGCGGCAAGGGCCTCGGGGACATCCTGGGCGAGCCGCTGCCCCACCCGGGGAGCTGCCCGTACGCGGACCTGGACGACTTCTACCGGCGCGGCCTGACGCAGGGCTTCGACCTGCACCAGTACGGGGAGCGCGGGCTGCTGCCCGCCGGGCTGATCCAGGAGATCCGGGCGCTGGCCCACCCGCCCGTGCCCTGGGACGCGCGGCTCGCCCGCTGGTTCGACGAGTACGTGCCGCGGCCCGTGGCCGTACGGTCCTACGCCCGCCCGGCACGCCGCCAGGCCTCCACGCCGGACATCCCGCGCGCGGGCCGGTACTTCCCGCCCGAGGAGGTGGCCCGCTGCACCTTCGGTGTGGTGCTCGACACGTCGGGGTCGATGAACGCCGCCCTGCTCGGCAAGGCGCTGGGCGCGATCGCCTCGTACGCGGAAGCCCGCGACGTACCGGCGGCACGCGTCGTGTTCTGCGACGCGGCGCCGTACGACGCGGGCTATCTGCCCCCGACCGAGATCGCGGCCCGGGTCCGGGTGCGCGGGCGTGGCGGCACCGTGCTGCAGCCGGGCATCGACCTGCTGCAGCGGGCGGAGGACTTCCCGCCCGGGGCCCCGGTGCTGGTGATCACGGACGGGTGGTGCGACACCCTGCGGATCCGGCGCGAGCACGCCTATCTGGTTCCGCAGGGTGCCTCCCTGCCGTTCACGCCACGAGGGCCGGTTTTCCGACTGGTCTAGTCGAGGTAGTCGCGCAGCACCTGCGAACGCGACGGGTGGCGCAGCTTCGACATCGTCTTGGACTCGATCTGGCGGATGCGCTCACGGGTGACCCCGTACACGCGGCCGATCTCGTCCAGGGTCTTCGGCTGGCCGTCGTTGAGGCCGTAGCGCATGGAGACCACGCCCGCCTCACGCTCGGAGAGCGTGCCCAGGATGGACTGGAGCTGCTCCTGGAGGAAGGTGAAGGAGACCGCGTCGGCCGGCACGACCGCCTCGGAGTCCTCGATGAGGTCACCGAACTCGCTGTCGCCCTCCTCACCCAGCGGGGTGTGCAGGGAGATCGGCTCGCGGCCGTACTTCTGGACCTCGATGACCTTCTCGGGGGTCATGTCGAGTTCCTTGCCCAGCTCCTCCGGGGTGGGCTCGCGGCCCAGGTCCTGGAGCATCTGGCGCTGCACGCGGGCGAGCTTGTTGATGATCTCGACCATGTGCACCGGGATGCGGATGGTGCGCGACTGGTCGGCCATGGCACGCGTGATCGCCTGCCGGATCCACCAGGTCGCATACGTCGAGAACTTGAAGCCCTTGGTGTAGTCGAACTTCTCCACGGCGCGGATCAGGCCGACGTTGCCCTCCTGGATCAGGTCCAGGAAGAGCATGCCGCGGCCGGTGTAGCGCTTGGCGAGGGAGACCACGAGGCGGAGGTTGGCCTCCAGCAGGTGGTTCTTCGCGCGGCGGCCGTCCTCGACCAGGATCTCCAGCTCGCGCTTGAAGGCGGGCTTGTGGTCCTCCTCCTCTTCGAGCTTGTACTCGGAGAACAGGCCCGCCTCGATGCGCTTGGCGAGCTCGACCTCCTGCTCGGCGTTGAGGAGCGGCACCTTGCCGATGAGCTTGAGGTAGTCCTTGACGGGGTCGGCGGTGGCGCCGGCCACCATGACCGTCTGCGCCGGGGCGTCGTCCTCGTCGTCGTCGGACAGCACGAAGCCCTGGGTGCCGCCGGCCTTGGGGGCCTCCTCCTCGGCCTCGTCGACGAGGTCCTCGGCTGCCCAGTCCTCGCCGACCGCGGGCGTCTCGCCCTCGTCGGCGTCCTTGGCGCTGGTCTTCTTCGCCGCCGTCTTCTTGGTGGCGGTCTTCTTCGCGGCGGTCGCGGTCTTCTTGACCGTCCGCTTCTTCGGCTCGGCGGCGGCCTCGGCCGTCGCCTCGTCCTCGGTGGTGGACGTCGACGGAGCGGATATCGCCGCGGCGGTGGCGGTGGCCGCGCTGGTGGCCGAGGTCTTGCGGGCGCCGATCGGGCGCGGCGCGGCGGCCGCCTTCTTGGCGACCGTACGGGCCGGGGCGGCGGCCGCCTTGCGGGGCTTCTTGGCGGCGGCCTTGGTGGCGGGGGCCGCGCTGACGTGAAGGGCGACACCCTCCTCGTCCAGGACCTGGTTCAGGCTGCGCAGGACCCGCTTCCACTGGTCCACCGGGATGCGGCCGGCCTCGAAGGCCTGGCGCACATCGTCACCGTTGATGTGACCCTGCTCGCGGCCGCGCTCGACGAGCGCGACGAGGGCCTCCGATTCGGCGATCTCCGGAGGGAACGTACGGGACGGGCTGAGCGACACAAGGAGCCTCTCGTTGCGAACAGATAAAGGATGGGCGGGACATCATCGCGCGAACTCGGGAAACAGACCCGAGGGGGGTCTGTATTCCGTGGCCGCGCGAGGACACCTGTCGGTTCATCGCATGCCCGAGTCGATTCGTTACGCGCTGAATTGAGTGACCTGCGCCACGCTGTGGCCGCGCAACCGATCCGGCGTGGATCCGTCCGCCCTCTCCGCCACCCCGTTTTGCGGGCTTCGATGAGCGAGCGGGCGGTGTGCGCGACGAACGGGCCGTCGCGTTCGAACCGTTCGTGCAGCCCGCGCAACCGGTCCCGGTGCTGCCCGACCGTGAAGCCCGGCACCATCCAGATCACCTTCCGGAGAAAGTAGATCACGGCTCCGATGTCGTGGGACTCCGTAGTCGAAAGTACGCGTCATGTCTGGATCGTCCCAGGTCGGGCCCCGGTCATCCACCAGATATGTCGACTACAGTGGGCGGCGGGCCGTGACTGGCGTTCGGGTGGATCACCACCGGGGAGCGGCCCGGCGTACCTCCGTACGTCGACTGCCGCGCGCCTGGGCGAACCGCGATCCGCAGCGACGTTCAGGAGACCCCGTGACGACTGCCCAGACTGCCCCCGCCTCCGCCACCGCCCGGCTGATGGACGGCACCGCGCTCGCCCGCCGCATCTCGGAGCAGACCGCCGCCTACGCGGCGAAGATCACCGAGCGCACCGGCACCGCACCCTGCCTCGCGACCGTGCTGGTCGGTGAGGACCCCGCCTCCGTCACCTACGTACGCATGAAGCAGAACCGTTGCGCCAAGGCCGGGATCACCTCCCGCCACGTGGAGCTGCCGGCCGCGACCACCACCGAGGAGCTGGTGGCCACCCTCACCGCGCTCTCCGAGGACCCGGAGATCAGCGGCATCCTGCTCCAGCACCCCGTCCCGCACCACATCGACGAGCGGGCGGCCTTCGAGGCCATCGCGCCCGGCAAGGACGTCGACGGCGTCACCATGCACTCCTTCGCCGCCATGGGCTTCGGCCTGCCGGGCTTCGTCTCCTGCACCCCCGGCGGCATCATGCGCCTCCTCGCCGCCTACGACGTGGACCTCACCGGCAAGCACGCCGTCGTCGTCGGCCGCAGCGCGATCCTGGGCAAGCCGGCCGGGATGCTGCTGCTGGAGCAGAACGCCACCGTCACCTACTGCCACTCCCGTACCCAGGACCTTCCCTCGATCGTGCGCCAGGCGGACGTACTGGTCGCCGCCGTCGGCAAGGCCGAGTTCATCCGGGGCGAGGACATCAAGCCGGGCGCCGTGGTCCTGGACGCCGGCTACAACGAGGGCAACGTCGGCGACGTCCACTTCGAGTCGGCCGCCGCCCGCGCCTCCCTGATCACCCCGGTACCGGGCGGCGTCGGCCCGATGACCATCGCCGTCCTGCTGGAGCAGACCGTCCAGGCCGCCGCCGCGCAGGCCGGCCTGGACCTCGCGGACCTCTGAGCCGCAGCCGAACCGAACACCACGCCCCGGGCCCTCGGGCCCGGGGCGCCGTGTTTCCCCGGGCAAGGGGCCGGGGGCCGCGGCCACGACCCGAGCCGGGGATCAGGCTCCCGTGGCGGCGGCCTCGCGGGCCGCGGCGACGATGGGGGAGCTGCGGAACTCCCGGGCCAGTGCGTCCAGCGGTCCGCTGTCCAGCCGGTACGGGGCCGGGTGCCCGCCCTGAGTACCGGCGGCCCCGCGCCGGCAGGCGGCGGCGAGCATGGCCGCGTCCGCGACCACGGCGGCCCGGGCCCCGCTCAGACCCTGCCCGCGCGCCGCCTCGTACGCCGCAGTGCGCACGGCGGGGTCGAACCGGGAGGCCAGCGCCAGGATGCCGTCGTCGATCACGGACTCACGGTGGATGAGGCGGATCCCGACCGGCGACCACCAGGCCAGCGGCACGGTCCGCACCCGGGCGGCCGCGGATCCGCGCAGCGCCTTCCACAGCGGATACAGCCGCCGGTACTGGGCGAAGTCCCGCCAGGCCGCCGACCCGCCGACCAGCGGCACGACGAACCCCGCACCGATCATCAGAGCCGCCCCGGAGGTCAGCGACAGTGCCACGTCCGCCGAGACCACCCAGTCCCGGCCGGCCCAGCGGGCCGCCACCGAGGCCCACTTCGCGGCGAGGTAGGCCAGGTCCAGCAGCCCGCCGAACACGATCAGCGCCAGCCCGGTGCGCAGCGGGCGCAGCGAACGGTCCGCGCGCCACAGCCACTTCCCGCACAGCACGGTCAGCGCCGAGGTCCCGACGGTGTGGGCCAGCAGGAAGCAGACGATCATCTCGCGGATCCAGGGCGTGGTGGCGTAGTACGTGTCCACGTCCCGGAGCCGTTCCACCGGCGCGTCGCCGATCACGAACAGGACGACGATCAGCACGCTCACCGCGCCGAACACCGCCACCGTCAGCCGGGTGGCCCGCCGGACGGCCGCGGGCGGCCCGCCGGCCCACTGCAGGACCAGGACGACGCACGATCCCGAGAAGACCGTGACCAGGCAGAACACCAGGGGTGCGGAGAAGTTGACCACGCCGGTGAGGCGGTTGACCGTGGCGATCGTCGGCGGCGACGCCAGGAACGTGATGGGACAGCCCACGACGAGCAGCGCGCACGCGGCCCGGTTCAGGGGCTGGTCCCGGTCCCGGCGCAGGGTCGGCACCTTGATCAGCAGCGCCAGGAACATGACGGCTCCCGGCAGGTAGAGCAGGATTCGGCTGCTCACCGGGCCTGTCCGACGGGGTCGGCCGGTCCGATCGGGTCCACCGGGCCCGCCGGGTCGACCGGGCCCGGGCCCGCCGGCACCGCCGGGCCCAGCCCGGCGACGGCCCGCTCGGCGGCGGTGAGCGGCGGCGCCTTGAGGGCGCCCCGGCCCGAGGCGCGCAGGACGTGCCAGACCACCGACGGGTGGAGCCAGTGGGTGGGCGCGCTGCTCATGGTGAGCACCTTGAACAGGGCGGCCGTGAGCGCCTCGTCGGTGGTGGCGCCCGTCATCAGCCGGCTCACGTACGCGTTGAGCGCGCCGGTGCCGGCCCGCGGCTTCACCCCGGTGGCCCCCGGGTACAGGATGTCCTGCGAGGTGGCGAGCTCCCAGGCGGTGCTCACCAGGGGAGCGATCGCGCGCTGCGCCTCGCGGCCGAAGCCGGGGTGGGCGAGCCCCTTGTGCCGGAGCAGGGAGCGCACGGCCAGCAGCCCCTGGGCGGCGACCGTCATGCCCTGCCCGTACAGCGGGTTGAAGGTGGCGACCGAGTCGCCGACGGCGATGAAGCCGTCGGGCAGTTCGGCCTTCTCGAAGTAGATCCGGCGATTGGCGGTGCCCTGGGTGACGGCGACGTCGGTCAGGGGCTTCTTCCCGTCGAGCAGTTCGCCGACGATCGGGTCCCTGATGGCCTTGGCGAAGGGGATGAACTGCTCGGGGTCGCCGGTCGGCTGGCCGCCGCGGGTCCCGGAGAGGGTGGCCTGCCACTGGCCGTTCTCGATGGGCACGATCGTGGCCGTCCGGCCGGGTACGGGCACCCGGGGGTCGGACTGCACGTTGACGATGGGGAAGCCCATCTCGTGGGCTCCGGCCGGGGCTTCGAAGATCCTCGTCGCGTAGACCAGGCCGGAGTCGACCTCGGCCTGTCGTATGCCGGTGACGCCCAGTGACTGGAGCCAGGTCCGGGCGCGCGAGCCGCGGCCGCTCGCGTCGATCACGAGGTCGGCGGTCAGCAGCCGGCCCTCCTCGTCCGGGGTGTCGACCCGGACGCCGGTGACCCGGGCAGCCGTGCCCTCCAGGGCCCGGACCCGGCTCCGCTGGAGGGTGGAGACCCCTTTCAGGCCGGTCACCCGGGCGCGGACCACCGAGTCGAGCAGGTCGCGGCTGCAGGAGATGTTGAACTGCTTCTCCCCGACGCGCGGGATCCAGCCCTGGGCGGTCTTGGTGACCAGGTCGGTGGGCAGGCTGCGGCGGATGGCGCCCGCGTCCGTCCAGTCGTCGGTGATGCCGGGCAGGATCCGCTCGATGGCACGGGCGCCGCCCGACCACAGGAGGTGGGTGTGCCTGGCCTGCGGGAGTCCGCGCCGCGGCGCCGGGCCCTCGGGCAGCGGGTCCGCGTCTATGACGGTGACCGTCGCGTGTTCGGCGAGGACGGCGGCCGCGAGCAGGCCGGACAGGCTGCCGCCGATGACGACGGCGTGGCGGGGCGGGGAAGACTGGGTCATCGTGTCGTGCTCTCTGTCAGGGCCGTGCCGAGGGCATCGGCGCGAGGGGTGCGGCGGCTGGCTGGGCGCGGGTCACCGGAGTGACGCGGGGCGCCCCCAGCCGAGCGAGGTCTTGATGCGCTCGATCGCCTCGGGGAACTGTTCTTCCCGGGGTGGTGGCAGGTACGGCTTGAGGAGCTTGCCCAGGTGCAGGCCGAAGATCTCGGCGCGGATCTCCGCCGGGTCCTCGTGGTCGGCCCGGGCGGCGGCCTGCCGGATCACGGCGCTCAGGCCGGTGTCGGAGCGCAGCAGCCCGGCGAGGTCGCCGCGGTGTCCGGTGAGCCGGGCGGCCACCGCCATGCCCGGCCCGTGGCTGTCGCAGGTGCCCTCGTCCACGTGCCACAGCTCGTGGGAGGCGATGACGAGCTGGTGCTCGGGCCGGGTCCGCTCCTCGATGACGAGCAGGTCGCGGTCGTCCATCTCCAGCCACAGCCCGCTGGCCGTGTCGGGCGGGAACGAAGCGAAGCGGAAGTCGACCTTCCGGCCGCCCCGGCGGCGGGCGTAGGCGGCGCACAGGGCCCCGATGATCCCGGTGGCGTCGGTCGGCGGTGTCAGGCGCGCGTCGGCGAGCAGCTCGCCGGCGAGCCCGCGCATCGCCCGTGTGGTCCTCATGCGGATCCCCCCTCGGCTGTCCGGCCTCCGGTGGTCCGGCCCCCGCCGGCCGGATCCCCGCTGTCGTGCTCGGCGCCGCCGGCCGGCCGGCCCAGCTGCCCTTCCCGGGCGAGCAGGTCGTCCAGGTGGTCGGCGAGCGACTTCCAGCCCCGCGGGGAGAGCCGGCCGGCCCGCGTGACGATGCTCCGTACGTCGTGCGCCCGCAGCACGGCCAGCATCGGGTTCTCCTGCTGCCGCTCGGCGGACTCCAGTTCTCGCTCGATCACGGTGAGGGCGGTGGCGAGGGCCTCGGTGTCGTCGGCCAGCAGGAAGCCGCCCTCGACTCCGTAGAAGCGCTGGATCCCGGCGGCCGCGGCGAGGTTCGGCAGACCCTCGCCCTGGGCGAGCCGGGTCAGCGACTGGCCGGACGCGTCGAAGGACTTGGCGATGGCGGCGAGGGAATGGGGCTGCCCGTCCTCCCGCAGCCGGGTGCGGCGCAGGTGCTCGAACCGCTGGTGCACCTGCTCCTTCAGCGGAAGCCGCGGCGGTCTGCCGTCGAGGGTGAGCCGGATGGCCTGCGGGGTCATGCCGGTGAGGTGGGAGAGGCGCTCCAGGTCGTCCCCGCCGTCCGAGGCGGTCGCCGCCGACAGGGCGAGGGCCCGTTCCACCGCGCTCTTGCTGTCGGCCAGCAGGAAGCCGGCGTGGACCCCGAAGAAGCGCTGCACACCGGCCGCGTGGCCCAGGCGGGGCAGTCCGGTGCCCGCGTTGAGGGGGCCGAGGGAGGCACCGGGCGCGTCGAAGTCGTCGGCGATGGCGGCGAGCGGCCACTCCCGGCCGTGCTTGTCGCGGCGGGTGGCGCGCAGCCGCAGGAAGCGGCGGTGCACGCGCTGTTCGAGGGTCTCCTCGACGGCCGTGCCCGCAACCACCCCGGGAATGCGGGCCGGTTCGACACCGGAGAGGTGGCTCAGCCGCTGGGCGGCCAGTACCTGGGCGGGGTCCTGCCCGCGCCGCTCCGACAGCTCCTCCACGCGCCGCCGGAGCGCGGCGAGGTCGGGTCGGGGAGCGGCTCGCACCGGCTGATTCTCCGTATGTCGACAAGACGTTCGAGTGGGCTGGGCTGGCTGAAGCCTATCCGGCCGCCCCCTGCCGAACCAGGGGAAACCCAACGTTTCCTGCCGTACAGCTCAAAGAAGGTTGGCATGACGTCGGAGGTAATCGACCCGCCGGAGGGCGCCCGGCACAGTGGGGTCATCGGGTTCCGGGGCCGCGCACTCGGCTCCGGAACCCGTCTCCCACCAGGCCGTTCGACCTCGATGGAGGCTGATCTCCCATGTCCGCGACCCTGCTCGGCAGCATCGCCCGGACCACCGCGCCGCAGACCGCGCTGCGCCGCTTCCTCGCCCTCGACTCCGTGGTCACCACCGGCAACGGGCTCGCGTACGTCGTCTTCTCCGCCCCGCTGGGACGGCTGCTCGGGGTCGGCCAGGGCCTGCTGCTGGAACTGGGCGTCTTCCTCGCCGTGTTCGGCGCCGGGGTCGGCTGGCTCGCCTCGCGCCGCCGGCCGCCCGTCTTCCCCGTCACGTTCGTCATCGAGGCGAACTACGCCTGGGCCGCCCTGAGTCTGGTGTCCCTGCTCGTCTGGTTCACGCCCACCACCGCCGGCCTGGTGTGGATCCCGGTGCAGGCCGTCACGGTGGCCTCGTTCGCCCTGCTCCAGCAGCTCGCCCTGCGCTCAGTCGCCAAGTGAGCGCAGGTACTTCACCGTCGCCGGGTCGGCCGGGAGCATCGTCTCGATGGCCAGCTCGGCGACTGTCACGTCCATCGGCGTGTTGAAGGTCGCGATCGACGACACGAAGGACAGCACGTGACCGTCGTGCTCGATGACGAGCGGAAGCGCGATGTACGGAACGGGCTCATCCGGTTCGGTGTCGCCCGGGCGCTCGGCGACCGGATAGGCCGACACCTCCTCGTACAGCGCGCGCAGCGGCTCGGACCGGGCCAGCGCGATCTGGCGCTCCATCTGCGCCAGCAGGTGCCCGCGCCACGCCTTGAGGTTGCGGATCCTCGGAGCCAGGCCTTCGGGGTGCAGGGTGATGCGCATGGCGTTCAGCGGTGACGTCAGCAGGTGCTCCGGCAGCCCCTCCATCAGCATCGCGATGCCCCGGTTGGCGGCGACGACGTCGTACGTGGCGTCCACGACCAGCGCCGGGTAGGGCTCGTATCCCGTCAGCAGTCGCCGGATGCCCTCGCGCAGCGTCTCCATCGACGGGTCGTCCAGAGCGGTCTGCGCGTAGTGCGGGGCGTAACCCGCCGCCAGCAGCAGCGAGTTGCGTTCCCGCACCGGCACGTCCAGGCGGTCGGCGAGCCTCAGCACCATCTCCTCGCTCGGCCGGGACCGCCCGGTCTCGATGAAGCTGATGTGCCGGGACGAGGAGTCGGCGCGGCCCGCCAGCTCCAGCTGGCTGATACCGCGCCGCTCCCGCCAGGTGCGGAGCAGGGTGCCGACCGTGGGCATCGTGGTGGTCATGCCCACGACGGTAGCCGAGCGTGTCGGTCCGGGGTCAGCCCAGATCGAAGACGTTCCGCAGGCCGAGACGGTAGCGCCACAGGTCGTGCCGCTTGGCGGACTCGACCTCCGGGGCCCGGTACAGCGGCCGGATCGTGCACCGGCCCGCCTTCGAACCGTCCCGGTCCAGCAGGGAGTTGACGGCGGCCCGGGCCGAGGCGTTCGCCCCCTCCATCGTCGCCAGGTCGATGTCGACCGCCACGTAGTCCCCGCTGAGGAAGAAGTTGGGGATACGGGTGCCCGCGCTCGGCCGGTTGTGGAAGGTGCCGGTCGGGTGGATCAGCAGCTCGTCCTGGTTGGTGGGGTGGGGGGTGCCGAGCCCGTCCACGCCCGGATCCAGGAACCAGGAGTGCAGCGCGGAGTCGCTCAGCAGGGTCTTCCCGCTGTCGTTGAGGGAGGCCTTCAGCTGCGCCCACACCTCGCGCGCCACCTCCTCGCGGGTGCACTGCTTGGCCGTCTTCCCATACAGGATCCCCGGCTTGTCCCAATCCGAGATGTCCACCGACAGGCAGTCGACCGCGGTGCCGTCGCCGTAGTCGGCGGGAAAGTCCCGGGACGGCCAGTGCTCGGCCTGCTGGATCGCCGTCAACGACCAGGGGGAGTCGATGCAGTTGAGGTGTCCGTGGACCAGCGCGGCCCGTTCGGTGAGGTAGAACTGGATCCCGGTCATCCAGTCGGTCTCCAGCTTGTCGCAGCGCCCCAGCATCGGATCGGCGGCCCGCAGCGCGGTGCTCCAGGTGCGCCGGGCGTGCTCGACGGGCAGGGCCGAGACGTAGTGGTCGGCGGTGACGGTCTGCCGCGCACCGGCCGGGTCCAGGACGGCGACCCCGCTCACCCGGCCGTTCCCGTACTGCACCTCCCGTACGGTCCAGCCGATCCTGAACTCCACTCCGAGGGAGCGCAGATGGGCCTCCCACGGGTCGATCCACGCCTCGTTGGTGGGCAGGTTGAGGATCCGGTCCGGCGGGCCGTCCGCTCCGCGGCCCAGCAGGTTGAACACGAAGGCCTCGCCGAGGGTGCCGACCGTACGGGTGGAGGCCTCCTCGGCCTTGGTCGCCACGATGTTGCGGGTGATGCCGACGGCGAGGATCCGCTGGTACTCGCTCGACATCTGCGCGGCGCGTACGAAGTCCCACCAAGGGGTGTGCTCCCAGACCTCGTTGCGCCGTTCGTCGCAGCTGGTGAGGAAGACGAGCACGCGGTTCACGAAGTACGTCGTCTCGTGGAGCGGCAGCCGGACCAGCGACTGCAGGATGCCGGTGAGGGCGCGCCGGATCTCGTCGGGCGTCAGCTCGGCGGGGGAGTGCTCCGGCCAGGGGATGGGCGCGCGCAGGTCCTCGCGGCCGCCCGCGCGGGCGAACATCATCTCGCGCGGGGCGACGAGGTTGTCCCACACGCCGTTCGCGTTCCCGGGGAAGGGGATGCGCCGCATCGTGTCGGGCAGGTTGTGGTAGATGCCTGGGATGAAGCGGAAGCCGTGCTCGGCGGGCAGCGGCCGGCGGGTGCCGCGGGCGCTGCCGGGTACGTCCATGCTGCGGGCCTTGCCGCCGAGCGCCCGGCGCTCGTACACCGTGACGGCGTAGCCCCGCTCGGCGAGTTCGTGGGCCGCGGTCAGCCCGGCCACCCCGCCGCCGAGGACGGCGACGCGTCTGCCGTTCGGCGGGGTCGCGGCGGCTGCCGCTGCCGCTGCCGCCGCCGGGGCCGCCAGGGCCCCGGTCGCCGACAAGGCGCCGGCGGTGGCCGCCGCGCCCGCGCCCGCGATGAACGTACGCCTGGAACCGCCTGTGCTCACCATGGCGATGCCGCCCCTTCGTTCCCTTGTTACCGCTGGTAACGGTCACGTCCGGCGCAGGAGCATATGGGGGGCCGGGCGGGTGCGGAAGGCGCGGAAAGTACCCGAGCGCACTATGGCGCGAAAGGGTCGCTCCGGCGCGCACTGTGGGAACCTTGACTCCACGTCACGGGGAGAACCACGGGGAAGAGGAGCCGGTGCATGCCGAGTGAGCCGCTGTCACAGAAGGAGATCGAGGACCGGTTGCGGGAACTCCCCGGCTGGGCCTTCGAGGACGACCGGATTTCCCGCACCTACCGGCTGGGCTCGCACTTCGCGGCGAGCGCGCTGGTCACCCACATCGCCACCGTCCAGGAGGAGTTGAACCACCACTCCGACCTGACGCTCGGCTACAACACGGTGCGCCTGTCGGTGAACAGCCACGACGCGGGCGGCGTGGTGACGGCGAACGACTTCGAACTCGCCGAGCGCGTCGAATCCCTCGCCCCGGCGCACGGCGCGCGGTGATGCCGATAGCGCGCCCCCTGCTCGACTACGACGCGGAGGCCGAGGCCTACGACGCCACCCGCGGCGGTACCCCGCGCGCCGAGGCCGCCGCCGCGGCGGTCCTCGGCCTGCTCCCGGCACACGCGCGCACCGTCCTCGACCTCGGCTGCGGCACGGGCATCGTCACCACCCGGCTGACCCGCCCCGGACTGCGCGTCCTGGGCGCGGACACCTCGCAGGGGATGGCCGCGATGGCGGCCCGGCGCGGGATCCCCGCCGTCCTCGCCTCCGCCACCCGGCTGCCGGTGCGCCCGGGTTCGCTGGACGCGGTGAGCGCGGTGTGGCTGCTGCACCTGCTGCGGGAGCCGGGCGCGGTCGAGGCCGTCGTCGCCGAGGCGGGCCGGGTGCTGCGCCCCGGCGGGGTGTTCGTCACCACCGTCGACAAGGACTCCGCGCACGACGTCGGCAGCGACATCGACGCCGTGCTCGCACCGCATCTGACGGCCCACCCCGCGGACTCCTCGGAGCAGGTCGCGGCGTACGCGGTGCGGGCGGGCCTGCGGCCGGCCGCGGAGACCCGCTTCACGGGCCACGGCCAGGGCCGCACCCCGCGCGGCTCCGCCGAGGCCCTGCTGGCGGGCCGGTACGCCTCACGCGTGAGCCCGCGCGGCATCACCCCGCACGAACTGGCCTCCCGCCTGGAACGGCTGCCCGGCCCGGACATCCCGCGCGCGGAGCCGACGTACCGCGTCCGAAGCTTCGTACGCGCCTGACGGCTCCGCCTGACGGCTCCGCGCGGCGGTTCCCGGGCGGTGGCTCCGCCCGGTGGGGCGGCACGGTTACGGCTACACGGGCTCCAGGCGCCACCACTGGGCGGGGGAGTCGGTGTCCTCGCCCTGCCGGGCCCGGCCCTCCGCGTCGGCCTCCAGCAGCAGGCCGCTGATGCACGCGACCAGGGACACCACCCCGGGATCGTCGAGGTGCTCCTCGACGATCCACTCCTGCGCGCCGAAGGCGTTCGCCCGCCACACCTGCACCCGGGCGCCGCTGTCCGTCGAGGCGTTCGCGACGTCCAGCCGCCTGTCGTTGTCCTCGCTCAGCACATGGAAGATCCCGCCGCCGCTGTGGACCGGCGAGATCCGCCACCGGCGGGCGGCCACCGGTGCGGGCGGCCCGTCGGGGCCGAGCCGCACCCGGGAGGCGCCCTCCAGCTGGAGCACCAGCCCACTGTCGACGTTGCGGATCCGGTAGAGCCCCTCGGGAAGGTTCACGTTGATGCCGCTCACACGTCGAAGACGGCCGGGTCCGGACCGATCCGGCGGCCCGCCGCGCCCGCGCCCAGGGCGTCCAGCGCGGCGACGTCGGCGGCGTCCAGCTCGAAGCCGAAGACGTCCAGGTTCTCCCGGATGCGCGCGGGGGTCACGGACTTCGGGATCACGATGTTCCCGTGCTGCAGGTGCCAGCGCAGCACCACCTGCGCGGCGCTGCGGCCGTGCTTGGCGGCGATCCCCGCCACCGCCGGGAGCGTCAGCAGCTCCTTGCCCTGGCCCAGCGGGGACCAGGCCTCGGTGGCGATACCGCGCCCGGCGTGCAGCGCGCGCAGCTCGGCCTGCGGGAACAGCGGGTGCAGCTCGATCTGGTTCACGGCCGGGACCAGCGCGCTCGCCCCGGCGAGCCGCTCCAGGTCCGCCGGACGGAAGTTCGACACGCCGACCGCCTTGGCCCGGCCGCTCGCCGCGATCTCCTCGAACGTCTTCCAGATGGAGACGAAGTCGTCGCGCATCGGGCGCGGCCAGTGGATCAGGTACAGGTCGACGTGGTCGAGACGCAGCTTGCCGAGCGAGTCGTCGAACGCGCGCAGCACCGCGTCCCGGTTCCAGGTCTGCTTCGGGCCGTTCCACAGCTTGGTGGTGACGAACAGTTCCTCGCGCGCCACCCCGGACGCGGCGACCGCCTTGCCGGTGCCGGCCTCGTTGCCGTAGACGGCCGCCGTGTCGATGCTGCGGTAACCCGCCTCCAGCGCGGTCGAGACGGTCTGCTCCGCCTCCGCGTCCGGCACCTGCCAGACCCCGAAGCCGAGCTGGGGCATGAGCGTGCCGTTGTTGAGCTTGACGGTGGGGACCTGGTTCACGTCTGGTCGTTCCCTCGGGTCGTGGGCGGCCTCGTACGAGGGGCGACAACCGGCCCCTCGCGCGACGTATTCCCGCCATCCCCGGACGACTCACGCCGTCCCCAGATACGCCTCCCGCACGAGCGGGTTCGCCCGTACCTCCGCCGCCGTCCCCTCGGCGAGGACCGTCCCGAGGTCCAGTACGACCACGCGTGCGCACAGGTCCATCACGAAGGCCACGTTGTGCTCGACCAGCAGCACCGCGCAGCCCTCCTCCCGCGCCAGCCGCCGCACGACCGCCGCGAGCTGCTCGCGCTCGGGGGCCGACATGCCGGACGCCGGTTCGTCCAGCAGCAGCACCCGCGGCGGGTCGGCCACCGCGCGGGCCAGCTCCACCATCCGGGCCTGCCCGACGGGCAACCCGCCGGCGTACGAGGCCCCGAGCGCCCCGATCCCGCAACCGGCCAGGACCCGCTCGCCCCGCTTCCGGCGCTCCCGCTCCCGGGACCGCCGGGCGGGGAAGGCGAGCAGATCGGCGGCGACCCCGCCCCCGCCGCCCCGCCACTCCTGCGCCACCAGCAGGTTGTCGGCCACACTGAGCTGGCCGAAGAGCTGCTGCCGCTGGAACGTCCGGCGCATCCCGTGCCGGGCCCGCCAGACGGGGGAGCGGCGGGTGATGTCCACCCCGTCGAGCGTCATCCGCCCCTGGTCGGGCCGCCGGATCCCGGACAGGACGTCGAACAGGGTGGTCTTCCCGGCCCCGTTCGGCCCGATCAGCCCGCACACCTCGCCCGCCCGTATCCCGAGATCCACCCCCGTCAGCGCCCTGACACCGCCGAACCGCACGCTGACGCCGCTCGCCCGGAGCACGTACCCGCCCATGCCGTCGCCGCTCATGTCGCCATCCCCAGGTAGGCCTCGGTGAGCCGGTCCGCCTCCACCTCGGCCCGAGGGCCGCACCAGGAGACCCGGCCCTGGGAGAGGTAGGCGACGGTGTCGGCGATCCCGAGGACCTCCGCCGCCTTCTCCTCCACCAGCAGCAGCGCGGTCCCGGCCTCGCGCAACTCGGTGAGCAGCGCGTACACCTCCTCCACCACGCGCGGGGCGAGCCCGAGCGAGGGCTCGTCGGCGATCAGCACCTCAGGCGGCCGCTGCAGCAGCGGTGCCAGGGCCAGCATCTGCTGCTCGCCGCCGGACAGGGCGCCCGCGGCCACTCCACGACGCTCGCCGAGCCGCGGGAACCGGTCGTAGACGGCGGCCCGCGCGTCGGCCTCCCGCAGGTACAGGGCCAGGTTCTCCTCGATGGTGAGCGCCGGGAAGATGCCCCGGCCCTCGGGGGCGAGCAGCACCCCGGCCCGGGACCGCCGCACGGCCCCGTCCCGCGTGGCGTCCCGCCCGTGTACGCGTACCTCGCCGCCGGTGACGGGCACCAGGCCGGCGGCGACCCGGCAGGCGGTGCTCTTCCCGGCCCCGTTGGGCCCGAGCACGGCGAGGATCTCCCCCTTCCGCACGGCGAGATCGACCCCGTGCAGCACGAGCCCCCCGTCGTACCCAGCGGTGACACCCCGCAGCTCGAGGGCGGGCCGCGATTCAGTCCCACCGGCGATTGAGGCGCGGGGGTCCGGGGGCGGAGCCCCCGCCGGGTCCGGGGCGGAGCCCCGGGACGGGGGTCCGGGGGCGGAGCCCACGGTTTCGGGAAGGGGCGGGGTGGGGGAAGAGCCGCCCGCAGGGCCCGCCGCCCGCCGCCGGGCCAGCCGGACCGGGACCGCCGCGCAGTACCCGTCGGGGTCGTTGGCCAAGGCCAGCCCGGCCAGCCCGAACAGGATCACCGGCAGGTGGGCCGACGACGTCACGTAGTCCGACAGCAACCGCGGCGCGACCGCGAACACCAGCCCCGCCACCACCGCGTACACCGGCCGCCGAACACCCGCCGCCACCACCACCGCCAGCCACACCAACCCGGTCATCGCCGTGAAGTCCGTCGCCGTGATCCGGGTGTTGAACGACGCGTACATCACGCCCCCGAACCCGGCCAGCCCCGCCGACAGCGTGAACAGGAGCAGCTTCGTCCGCAGCACGGACACACCGGAGGCCATGGCCGCCGCCGGGGCCGACCGTACGGCCAGCATCGCCCGCCCCGACGGGGAGCCGCGCAGCGCGCTCAGCCCGGCGGCCACCACGGCGACCAGGACGACCAGGGCCACCCCCAGCGCCCGGTCGTCGGACAGGTCCACCGGCCCGAACACCGGCCGCGGGACCGACCACCCCGAATCCCCGTTCCGCAGCCAGCGCAGCTGGAACAGCACCTGGTCGGCCAGGAACGCCAGCGCCAGCGTGGCCAGGGCCAAGGACCGCCCGCCGAGCCGCAGCGCCGGCAGCGCGACCAGCGCCCCCAGCAGGGCGGCCGCGCACGTCCCCACCGCCAGCGCCGCCACGAACGGCCAGCCCCGGCTCATCAACAGCCCGGCCACCAGCGCGGCCCCGGTCACGAACGTGCCCTGGGCCAGCGACACCATCGCCCCCAGCCCGGTCACCACGGTGAAGGACATGAACACCAGCGCGATGGCCAGCCCCTGCGCCAGCAGCCCGCTCCAGAACGGCGTAGTCACGGTGTAGAACGCCACGCACAACAGCCCGGCGCCGCTTCCCCACACCCCCCACCGCCGCCACCACGAGGCCCCGGCCAGATGGTCCACCGGCGGTTCGTCCACGGCCGCGACCCCCGCCGTCCGCGCCCGGCGGGTCAGCACCAGCAGGCCCCCGAACAGGATCAGGAACGGCACCGCCGTACGGAAGCCCGTGATGCCCTCGGCGAAGGACGCGTACCCGGCCACCAGGTTCTGCAGCACCCCGAGCCCCAGCCCGCCCGCGAAGGCGAGCGGCACGGACGCGAACCGCCCGATGACCGCCGCCGTCGCCGAGACGAACAGGAAGAGGGTGAAGTCGTGCGCGGACAGGCCCAGCAGCGGAGTCGCGAGCACACCCGCCAGCCCGGCCAGCGCCGACGCGATCATCCAGGCCACCGACGACAGCCGGTCCGCGCTGATCCCGCGCAGCTCGGTCAGCGAGCGGTTGTCGACGGCGGCCCGCAGCCGCAGCCCCAGCCGGGTGTGCCGCATCAGCACCCACAGGGCCACCGCGACCACCGCCGTCACCACCCACGTGATCAGCTGGTCGGAGTCGATGCCGACGCCCTCCGCGAGCTGCCAGGACTTCGCCGGACTCGGCCCGACCCCCGGCAGCCCGAACTGGTTCTCGGCGGGCTTCACCGGCGCGCCCGCGTCCGCCAGCAGCTCCACGGCCCACAGCCCGGCGGCCGGCAGCGCCACGAGCAGCCCGATCGTCGCCACGATCTGCGCCGTCTCGCCGACCCGCGCGAGCCGCCGGAACATCAGCCGGTCCAGCCCCCAGCCGAGACCGGGCGCCAGTACGCACACCACCAGCAGCGCCGCCGGCACGGCCGGCCAGCCCAGGCCCGAGTGCAACTCGTAGAAGGCGAGCGCGCACAGGTAGGCGGTGGCCCCGTGCGCGAAGTTGAACAGCCCGGACGCGGAGTACGACAGCACCAGCCCGGTGGCGAGCAGTGCGTACAGGGCGCCGGAGACCAGACCGCTCAGGACGAAGACCAGCAGATCCCCCATGCCTCGACCCCGATCCCTACGTGAAGGGGACGGGTTCGTGGCACTTGAACGGGACGGCGACCTCGTACGTGCCGTTCTTGAGCTGTACGAGCGCCCCGCAGCCGAAGCTGTCCTTCTGCCCCTTGGGCTCCGCCCGGTCGCCGACGAGGGTGCCGGTGTCGGAGAAGTGCTGCGCGGCCTCCTGGAAGGACTCGACGGTCATGTCCTTGCCCGCCGTCCGCGCGATGGAGACGAACAGGTCGGCCGCCATGTACCCGGTCATCATGTGCATGTTGAGCGGCACGTCCTGGCCGCCCGACGCGGCCTTGATGTCGGCCTTGAACTGGGCCATCTTCGGGCTGTCCGACTCGAAGGGCTCGAACTGGAGCAGCACGTACACCCCGTCGAGAGCCTGCTTGGTGGCGTCCTTCGCGAGCAGCCCGGGGTCGTAGTCGGTGGGGTCGGAGAGCAGCCCCTTGTAGCCGCTGCGCTTGAGCGCCGTGAACAGCCCGATGTTGTTCGGGGTCTGCATGACGGAGACCACGGCGTCCGGTGCCTTGCCGCCGTTGCTCTCCAGGATCTCCTTCACGTACGCGGACCAGTCGCTCGGCACGGCGGTGGCGGGCACGGAGGCCTTGGCGTAGGAGACCGTGAAACCGGCGCTGGTGAAGCCCTGCTGGAAGGTCCGGATGCCGAACTTCCCGGCATCGCTGTCGTTCGCGATGACCGCGACGGACTTGCCCCGGGCGCCGCCGAGAACCGTGCCGATGCCCTCGGGCCAGGTCTGGTTGAGGGTGCCGCCGGGGGTGGGGACCAGGCAGCCGTTGAATCCGTAGATGTACTTGGGCCCGCAGAAGGAGGGCAGCGTGCCCCAGCCGAAGGTGGGGACCTTCTCCTGCTCCAGGAAGTCGGCGCCCGAGAAGGTCACCGAGCTCATGGGGGCGACCGCGAAGACCTTGTCCTGCTGGACGAGTTTGCGGGCCGCGGCCATGTTCTTCGCGGGGTCCTGGCCGTCGTCCTCCGCGCCGAGGTAGTCGATCGTGCGACCGTTGACGCCTCCCTCGGCGTTGGCTCTCAGGTACCGGGCCTTGGCGCCGAGATCGGTGTCCTTCTTGCTGTATCCGCTCGCGCTGGTCATCGACACGATGCCGCCGACCTTGATCGAGTCGGCGGTCAGCCCGCGGCGGCTCCCGGGAGTGTCCCCGGCTCCGCCCTTGCTGTTGCCGTTCGTGGAGGCGGAGTTGCAGGCGGAGACGAGCGCGAGGGCCGCCGCCGCGGCGGCCAGGGTGCGGATCGGTCGCAACATCTGGGGATCCCCTCCGGTCGGAATCCCCGCATTCTGTGCGCGACCTGACGGATCGTCAATATCAACGGCAAGGGTGATATGACGAATCGTCAGGTACCGGCTGCCGGGGTCGAGGGGATGCGCTCAGGACTGGTAGAGGGCCGCGACCTCCGTCGCGTACGCCTTCTCGATCGCCCGTCGCTTGAGCTTCAGGGAGGGGGTCAACAGCCCCTGCTCCTCCGTGAACTGCTCGGCGAGCACCCGGAAGGTGCGGATCGCCTCCGCCTGCGAGACCAGGGTGTTGGCGGCCACCACCGCCCGGCGGACCTCCGCCGCCAGGTCCGCGTCGTGCACCAGGTCCGCCGCCGGCCGCTGAGCCAAGCCGCGCATGGACAGCCAGTGGGCGATCCCCTCCATGTCCAGGGTGATCAGGGCCGCGATGTACGGCCGGTCGTTGCCCACCAGCACGCACTGTGACACCAGCGGATGCGAGCGGACCCGCTCCTCCAGCGCGGCCGGCTGCACGCTCTTGCCGTTGGAGGTCACCAGGATCTCCTTCTTGCGGCCGGTGATGGTGAGGTAGCCGTCCTCGTCCAGCCGCCCCAGGTCCCCGGTCGCCAGCCACCCGCCGCGCAGCACCGCGTCCGTGGCGGGCGGGTCGTTGAGGTACCCGGCGAAGATGTGGACGCCGTGCAGCCAGACCTCCCCGTCGTCCGCGATGTGCACCGTGCCTCCGGGGATCGGCGGGCCCACCGTGCCGTACTTCGTCGCCCCCGGCGGATTCGCGGTGGCCGCCGCGGACGACTCGGTCAGGCCGTACCCCTCGAAGATCGTGATCCCGGCACCGTCGAAGAACAGCCCGAGGCGGCGCGACATCGCGGACCCGCCCGACATGGCGTGCCGCACCCGGCCGCCCATGGCCGCGCGGACCTTCCCGTACACGAGCTTCTCGAAGAGCTGGTGCTCCATCCGCAGCCCGGCCGACGGGCCCGGCCCGATGCCGAAGGCCTTCTCCTCGCGCGCCTCCGCGTACCGCACGGCCGTCTCCACCGCCCGGTCGAAGGGGCCCGTACGTCCCTCCGCCTCGGCCTTGCGGCGCGCGGCCGCGAAGACCTTCTCGAACACGTACGGGACCCCGAGCACGAAGGTCGGCCTGAACGCGGCGAGGTCCGGCAGCAGTTCGGCCGCCGCCAGTACGGGCTGGTGCCCGAGCTTGACCCGGGCGCGGATGGCGGCCACCTCCACCATCCGCCCGAAGACGTGCGCCAGCGGCAGGAAGAGCAGGGTGGACGGCCGCTCGCCCGGACCGGCCTGGAAGACGGACTCCCAGCGGCTCACCATGGTGTCGGCCTCGAACATGAGATTGGCGTGGGTGAGGACGCAGCCCTTGGGGCGGCCGGTGGTGCCGGAGGTGTAGATGACCGTGGCGACCGCGTCGGGGGTCACGGCGCCGCGGTGGCGGTGCACGACGTCCTCGGCGACGCCGCGGCCGTCGGCGACGAGGCCGTCCACGGCCCCCTCGTCGAGCTGCCACAGCAGGCGCAGGAGGGGAAGCCGGTCGATGACCGAGCCCACCGTCATGGCCTGGTCCTCGTTCTCGACGACGCAGGCCGTGCACGCGGAGTCGGCCAGGATCCAGTGCACCTGCTCGGCGGAGGAGGTCGGGTAGACGGGGACGGGCTGGGCGCCGATCGCCCACAGGGCGAAGTCGAAGAGGGTCCACTCGTACCGGGTACGGGACATGACGGCGACCCGGTCGCCGAACCGTACGCCTTGGGCCAGCAGGCCCTTGGCGAGCGCGAGGACCTCGGCGGCCAGTTGGGCGGAGGTCACGTCCCGCCAGACGCCGTCGGTCTTGCGGCCGAGCACCACCCGGTCCGGTTCCTCGCGCGCATGCCGGAAGACGACGTCGGCCAGACCGCCGACGGGCGCGTCGATGACGACAGGTGGGACGGTGATCTCGCGCAAGGCCCCGCTCCTCTCCGTACGGCGCGGCGACGCTACCCCACGCCGCTGGGCAGTTGATCAGCCCGCGGATACCTCCACAAGACCTCCTCAGCGACGTTCTCGGCGACCCCTTGCGCTCGGCGCCTTCAGCCCCGCCTGGGGGTCCCCCCGGACGGAGTCTGGGGGAGTTTGAGGCGCGGGGGTCTGGGGGCGGAGCCCCACGGTTTCGGGAAGGGGCGGGGTGGGGGAACGGCCCCGCGCAGCGGCGTCAGGCCGTGCGGCTCAGGCGGTCCGCGCCCGAGAGGACGGCCGCGGCCAAGGCTTCGGCGGGAGCGGAGGCCCGGGCCCCGCGGAGCAGCGCGAACTCGACCGGCCCCAGCTCCGGCAGGCCGCCGACCCGGACCAGCCCCGGCGGGATCAGCCCCCGGGTGTGGGCCATCACGCCCAGCCCGGCCCGGGCCGCCGCGACCAGACCGCTCAGGCTGCCGCTCGTACAGGCGATCCGCCACGCCCGCCCGTCACGCTCCAGCACCTCCAGCGCCCGCGCCCTGGTGATTCCCGGCGGCGGGAAGACGATCAGCGGAACCGGCCGGTCCGGGTCCACCCGCAGTCCCTCCGCCCCGATCCACACCATCCGGTCCCGCCACACCAGGCGCCCCCGCTCGTCCCCCGGCCCCCGGCGCTTCGCCAGCACCAGGTCCAGGCGCCCCGCGTCCAGCCGCTCGTGCAGCGTTCCCGAGAGCTCCACCGACAGCTCCAGGTCCACCTCGGGATGCTCGTGCCGGAAGCCCTCCAGAATCTCCGGGAGCCGCGTCAGCACGAAGTCCTCCGAGGCCCCGAAGCGCAGCCGCCCCCGCAGCCGGGTCCCCGTGAAGAAGGCCGCCGCCCGTTCGTGCGCCTCCAGGATGGTGCGCGCGAAGCCCAGCAGCGCCTCGCCGTCCTCCGTCAGCTCCACGCTGTGCGTGTCCCGGACGAACAGCGGGCGCCCCGTAGCCTCCTCCAGCCGCCGCACGTGCTGGCTGACGGTGGACTGCCGTACGCCGAGCCGCCCGGCGGCCTGGGTGAAGCTCAGCGTCTGGGCCACCGTGAGGAACGTGCGCAGCTGGACGGGGTCGTACATACCGCCCATGCTAGCGAGGCTTATCGGGAAACGTGATGACAGTGAGTGCGGTGTGCGGGTTTCCCGATCACCACTCCGCCGCCGACCATGAACACGTGAGCACTCTGCACATGCGCCGCCCGCACCTCCCCGCCCGGCTGCCCGTGGACCCGTACATCCTGGCCCTCCTCGGCACCGTCGGCCTCGCCGCCCTGCTCCCCGCCCGTGGCCAGGCCGCCACCGTCGCCGACGGCGCCTCCACCGCGGCGGTGGCCCTGCTGTTCTTCCTCTACGGCGCCCGGCTCTCCACCCGCGAGGCCCTCGACGGCCTGCGCCACTGGCGGCTGCACCTCACCGTGCTCGCCTGCACCTTCCTCCTCTTCCCTCTCCTGGGCCTCGCCGCCCGAGGGCTCGTCCCCACCCTCCTCACGCCCCCGCTCTACAGCGGCCTGCTCTTCCTCTGCCTGGTCCCCTCGACCATCCAGTCCTCCATCGCGTTCACCTCGATGGCCCGCGGCAACGTCCCCGCCGCGATCTGCGCCGGCTCCTTCTCCAGCCTCGCCGGCATCCTCATCACCCCGCTGCTCGCCGCGGCCCTGCTCGGGAGCAGCGCGGGCGGCTTCTCCCTCGACTCCCTCTTCAAGATCGTCCTCCAGCTGCTGCTGCCGTTCCTCCTCGGGCAAGGCCTGCGCCGCTGGGTCGGCGGCTTCCTCGTACGCAACAAGAAGGTGCTGGGCCACGTCGACCGAGGCTCGATCCTGCTCGTCGTCTACGCCGCCTTCAGCGCGGGCATGGCCGCGGGCATCTGGCACCAGGTGAGCGTCCCGCGCCTCGGCGCCCTGCTGGCGGTGGAGGCCGTACTGCTCGCCGTGATGCTCCTCGTCAGCTGGTACGGGGCGGGGCGGCTCGGGTTCGGCCGCGCGGACCGCGTCGCCATCCAGTTCGCCGGGTCGAAGAAGAGCCTCGCCGCCGGACTCCCCATGGCCAGCGTGCTGTTCGGGGCCCAGGCGAGCCTCGCGGTGCTCCCGCTCATGCTGTTCCACCAGATGCAGCTGATGGTCTGCGCGATCCTCGCCCGCCGCCGCGCCCAGGACCCCGAACTCCCCGTCGCCCATGTGGCGGAGGTCTCGCCGACGGCCCAACACCCCGTCGCAAGAGCCCGGTAACGTTCGGCGGTGACCTGGATACGCCCGCTCGCCGCCCATGCCGAACGCCCCTGCACCCTGGTGGTCTGCCGCGGCTGCTGCTGCGGGGACCCCCGCAAGAACCCCGGCTCGGACCACGCCGGCCAGCTCGCCCGGCTGCGCGAGGCCGCCGCCGCCTCCGGGGGCCGGCTGGCCGTCCGTACGAGCGACTGCCTCGGCCCCTGCGCCCAGGCCAACGTCATCGTGGTCCAGCCCACCACCGAGGCCCGCCGCCGCGGCGCCCGCGCGACCTGGTTCGGCTGGGCCCTGGACGACACGGCGACCGACGAGATCATCACCTGGGCCGAATCCGGCGGCCCGGGCACCACCCCGGTCCCGCCCACCCTGGACCTCCACCGCATCGACCCGCCCGAGCCCAAGCCGGCCCCGAACTCCACCCGCCGCGGCCGCCGGGGGCGCTAGAACGTGATCCGCTCCTCGCCCGCGTAGATGTTCATGTTCGGACCGCGCAGGAAGCCGACCAGGGTCAGCCCCGAGTCCAGTGCCAGGTCCACCGCGAGCGAGGACGGCGCCGAGACCGCCGCCAGTACCGGGATGCCCGCCATCACGGCCTTCTGGGCCAGCTCGAAGGAGGCCCGGCCCGACACCAGCAGGACCGAGCCGGCCAGTGGGAGCCGGCCGGCTTGGAGAGCCCTGCCGACGATCTTGTCCACAGCGTTGTGCCGGCCCACGTCCTCCCGTACGTCGACCAGCTCGCCGTCCGCCGTGAACAGCCCGGCCGCGTGCAGCCCGCCCGTCCGGTCGAAGACCTTCTGGACCGCGCGCAGCCGGTCCGGCAGCTCGCCGAGGAGATCCGCGGAGATCCGTACCGGGTCGGCGGCCGTCCCCGGGAAGCGGGTCGCCGTACGGACCGCGTCCAGGCTGGCCTTGCCGCACAGGCCGCAGGAGGAGGTGGTGTAGACGTTCCGCTCCAGCGTGATGTCCGGCACGGGCACCCCGGCGGCCAGCTGCACGTTGACCACGTTGTAGGTGTTCGAGCCGTCCTCCGTCGCCCCCTCGCAGTAGGTCACGGCCTGGACGTCCTCGCCGCGCCCCAGTACGCCCTCGCTCACGAGGAAGCCCACCGCCAGGGCGAAGTCGTCGCCCGGAGTGCGCATCGTGATCGCCAGCGGCTTGCCGTTCAGCCGTATCTCCAGCGGTTCCTCGGCGACCAGCGTGTCCGGACGGACCCCCGCCACGCCGTTCCGGATCCGGACGACGCGACGGCGCTCGGTGACCCGTCCCATGGTGATCAGCCCACCCCTTCAGTTCTCGCTCCGCATCCGACCGAATACGGCTGCATCCGACAACTTCATTGTCGCGGTTCCGCTTCCCGCACCGCTCCCGGCAGGTGGATCCTCGGGAATCTCCAAATTCCGGTGCCGGAATCCTGTCGGGTCACACGCACCCGTACCCGTCAGTAGCAGGCAAAGCTGGGTGATCCTGCACTTCCGTACAAAGGGGGACCCCGCCCATGACCGGTTCACGCGTGGTGGCGCTAGGGCACTACCAGCCCGCGAGAGTGCTCACCAACGAGGACCTCTCGGCCATGGTCGACACCACGGACGAGTGGATCCGGTCCCGCGTGGGCATCAGGACGCGTCACATCGCGGGTCCGGACGAACCGGTCGACGAGCTGGCCTTCCAGGCGGCGGGCAAGGCCCTGGCAGGCGCCGGCCTGACCCCGGACGACATCGACCTCATCCTGGTCGCCACCTCCACCGCGATCGACCGCTCGCCCAACATGGCCGCCCGTGTGGCCGCCAAGCTGGGCATGGGCGCCGGCCCCGCCGTGATGGACCTCAACGTCGTCTGCTCGGGCTTCACGCACGCCCTGGCCACCGCCGACCACGCCATCCGGGCCGGATCCGCCACCCGCGCCCTGGTCATCGGCGCCGACAAGATGACCGAGATCACCGACTGGAGCGACCGCACCACCTGCGTGCTCACCGGTGACGGCGCGGGCGCTGCCGTGGTCGAGGCCGCCGAGGAGCCGGGCATCGGACCGGTGCTGTGGGGCTCGGTCCCCGAGATGGGCAACGCCGTCCGGATCGAGGGCACGCCGCCGGTCTTCGCGCAGGAGGGCCAGTCCGTCTACCGCTGGACCACCAGCCAGCTCCCGCCGCTCGCCCGCAAGGTGTGCGAGAAGGCCGGGGTCCTCCCGGAGGAGCTGGCCGCGGTCGTCCTCCACCAGGCGAACCTGCGGATCATCGAGCCGCTCGCCGCCAAGATCGGCGCCGTCAACGCCGTCGTCGCCCGCGATGTCGTCGACTCCGGCAACACCTCGGCCGCCAGCATCCCGATGGCTCTGTCCAAGCTGGTGCAGCGCGGTGAGATCCCGACCGGCGCCCCCGTCCTGCTCTTCGGCTTCGGCGGCAACCTCTCCTACGCGGGACAGGTCATCCGCTGCCCGTGACCCCGGCGGCGCGTGCCCGACGGAGTACCCGACGGCCGTGGCGAGACGCTCCGTCCCGCCGCGGCCGTCGGTGTATGCGTGCAGGTCAGCACGGCGTGGCGGACGGCGGCCGGTCGGATAAGTGGTCGGAGCCCCGCCGATCCTTTGCTATTGTTGTCCATGTCGCCGCGGGAAACCGGGGCCGACCACCTGGTCCGGGTGGCGGAATGGCAGACGCGCTAGCTTGAGGTGCTAGTGCCCTTTATCGGGCGTGGGGGTTCAAGTCCCCCCTCGGACACAGATCGGCGAGGGCCGTGACTCCTGGAGTCACGGCCCTCGCCTTTTGCGTTGCCGTCGAGCGCCCGGGTCTCCCGGCGGAACCGCGGGGGCCGGATCCGCATCTGCGGCATCATGGGCTGTGAACGGGCCAGGGGGAGCAACGTGTCGCAGGACGAACCACGCAACAGCATTGTGATTGTCGGGCGTTACCGCCTGGAGAGGCGGCTGGGCAGGGGCGGCATGGGCACCGTCTGGCAGGCCTCCGACGAACTGCTCGGACGCTCCGTCGCCGTCAAGGAGCTCCACGTCGCCGACGGTACGCAGTCCGCGGGCGCCCTGCGGGAGGCCCGCACGGTGGCGCAGATCAAACACCCGCACGTCGTCGTGGTCCACGACGTCGTGGAGCAGGACGGGCACCCGTACATCGTCATGGAGCTCGTCGAAGGCCGCTCGCTCGCCGACCGGCTCGCCGCCGACGGTCCGCTGGATCACGGCGAGGCCGCCCGCACGGGGCTCGCCCTGCTCGGCGCCCTGGGCGCGGCACACGCCCGCGGAGTGCTCCACCGGGACATCAAGCCGGCCAACGTGCTCATGGAGGCGGGAACCGGCCGGGTGGTGCTCACCGACTTCGGCATCGCCCGACTCGCCGGATCCACCACCATCAGCGAGACCGGCGCCTTCATCGGCTCGCCCGAGTACACCTCGCCCGAGCGGATGCAGGGCGCCGCCGCCGGCCCCGCATCCGACCTGTGGTCCCTCGGCGTGTTGCTGTGCGCCGCGTTGTCCGGCGAGTCGCCCTTCCACCGGGATTCGCTCGGCGGAGTCCTGCACGCCGTCGTGTCCGACGAGATCCGGCCGCCCGCGCAGGCGGGACCGCTGCTGCCGCTGATCCAGGGCCTGCTGGAGCGCGACCCGGAGCGGCGGCTGGGAGCGGCGGAGGCCGAGCGGCTGCTGTCGGCGTACGTGACCACCGGCACCGTCCCGATCCTCGACCGGGCCCTCGGCCCGACCCCGCCGGCGGGAACCGCCACCGACGCCCCGACCACCCCCGCCCCGCCCGGCTACTCGCCGACCGAGCGCGTCGGCCGGCCGGCGGGCCCCGCGCCGGGACCGGCCGGGAAGTTCCGGCCGTCCGTCCGCCTGGGGCTGCTCGCGGCCCTCGTCGTGGTGGCCGTCGTCGGCGGCGTGACCGCGACGTCCCTGCTCGGCGACGGTACGGAGGACCGGGCCCAGGAGCCGACGCGGAGCGCACCCGCCACCTCCACGCCCCCCACCGCCTCGCCCGCCACCGCCGCGCCCGGGGCCGACGCGGCCGTCCCGCAGTCCCCGGCGGCGACGCCCACGCCCACGCCGGACCACACCCCGTCCGCGCGTCCGCCCGCGTCCGGGAGCTTCGCGGCCGCCAAGCCCGTGCCCCCCGGCTACCGGACCGTCACCGATGCCCAGGGCTTCGCCCTCGCAGTGCCGAACGGGTTCCAGCGCAGCACCGACGACCAGCGGGTCTTCTACGTCTCCGGCGACGGGGCGATCCGGATCGGCATCAAGGTGAAGCCGTCGACGGCCGGCGGCCCGCTCGCCACGATGCGGCTCTCCGACGCGAACGGCCCGGACACCAACCCCGGATTCCGCGACAACTCGGTCGTCCCGACGACCCACAACGGACTGCCCGCCGCCCTGTGGGAGTTCACCTGGGACGGCTTCACGCGCGCCGAAGGCGCCCGGCACACCTTCGACCTCTGCTGGGACGAGAACGGCCGCCTGTACGACGTCTGGGTGTCCGCTCCCGTCAGCCGGCTCGCCGAGGCCAGGAGCCACTTCGACGCGGCCCTGGACTCCTTCGTCCCGGGTCAGCCCTGATCACGGGCCCGGACGAGCCCCGGCGCCGCGTCACGTGCGCAGGACCACCAGGCCCCTCGGGGTGGTCAGGGTGCCCGGGGCGACCTGGGTGAAGGTGTGGGGGAGCGACAGGCACGGCTGCCCGGTGTCCGGGAGGGCGTCGAAGAGGTAGGCCGCCGCGGAGCTGGTGTCGCTGACCAGGTGGGGGCCGCCGGCGGCGGCCGTGGTGTCCGTGAGCGGGGTGCGGAAGAGGCGGCGGAGGTGGCGCAGGGTCTCCGGGGTGAGGGGGGCCCGCGTCTGCTGGGGCCGGCGCTGCGGCTCCGGCCGCGTGGACGGGGGCGGGGTCTCGGAGGCCGACCGCTCCGGCCCCGGGTCGGCCGGGGAGGCCGGGGCAGCCGGTGCGTCCGGGGGGATCGCCCCCGTCAGGAGCAGGGCGAGCAGCACCGGAACGGCCTTGCGGCGCAGGGCCTCGGTGGCCGAGTGCAGGCGGTGGGCGTGGGCCGCGGGCAGGGAGAGCGCGAGGCTCCCGGCGGCGTCGCCGGTGGCGATCGGAACCGCCGAGCAGACGACCCCGGGCGAGTACTCCAGCAGGTCGAAGACGGGCGCGCCCGGGGCCACCGCGTCCAGCGCGGTGAACAGGGCCCGGCTGTCGGTGATGGTCTGCGGCGTCAGCCGCGCGGGCCGGTACCGGGCCACGTGGTCGGCCCGGCGGTCGTGGTCGAGCTGGGTCAGCAGGCACTTGCCGACCGCGCTGGCGTGCGCGGCGGCCCGGAAGTCCACCCACTCCCGCACCGGCGGGGTACCGGGCCCGTCCGCCATCTGCGTGATCCGGACCTCGCCCTCCGCGTACCGGCTCAGGTACACCGCCGCGCCCGCGCTGTCCCGGGCCAGGGCCAGCGTGCGCTGGAGCTGGCCCGCCAGGCCGCTGCCGCCGGGGGCCGCGAGCCGGTCCAGGGCCGGGCCGCGCGCGTACACCCCCGCCCCGGGGCGGTACGCGTACTCCTCCTCGCACAGCATCGACAGCAGGGGGCCGAGTTCCTCCTCGCGGAGCCCCGCCTTCCGGGCGAGCTGGGCGGCCCGCACGCCCAGTGGATGCCGCTCCAGGACCCGTACGACGGCCAGCGCGCGCCGGGCCTCCGCCAGGGCCTCGCCGGTCCCGGCCTGGACCACGGTTCCGCGGGCCGCCGCCGTCAGCGCCGGGTGGCGCAGCGGGCCGGGCGCGAGGCGCGGTACGGGAACGGCCGCCGGCGCTGCGCCGGCGGCCGCGGCGCCGGTGACCGCGGCCGCCGACGGCTGGAACGCGGCCAGCACCCCGGGCAGTCCGGGTCTGGGCAGCGGCACCGGGCCCAGGTCGGGATCGTCGCGCTGGTCGACGTACCGCAGGACGGCCGCCTGCGCGCACAGCCGCACCTCCCGCAGGTCCCGTCGGCCGCCGGGCCGGAAGCCGCGGCGGCCCAGGTCGCGCGCCCAGTGCCGGGCGTCGTGGTACTCACCGCGCCGGGAGTGGTCGAGGAAGAGGCAGTACGCGGCCGGGGCGGTCCGCGGTCCGACCCAGCCCGCGGCGAACTGCCACCAGAACCGGGCGCCTTCGCGCAGCCCGGCCAGGTGCAGCAGGCAGCCGAAGACGACCGCGCCGGCCAGGTCGGTGTGCCGGGAGGCGAGGAAGGAGTCGAGCTGCGCCTCGGCCTTCGGGGCGCACACGGAGGCCAGGCAGGCGGCCTTGAGGTCGCGGCGGGCCCGTTCGGCGTCGAGCGGGCAGTCCCGCGCCGGGTCGCTCCAGCCGAACACGGACCGGCGCCGGGCGCGGAGGCCGACGGCCGGTGTGTGCGGGGTGGCGCGCAACAGCCGGGCCTCGGCCGCGCCCAGGTCGTAGTGTGGGTAGCGGTCGCGGACGCTCGCCCGGGCGAGGAACTCGGCCAGGGAGCGGGGGGTTTCGTCGCCGTCCTGCGGCTGCTGCCGTTCGTGGTGCCTCATGATCCGTCTGATCCGTCTGCTTCGGGTGGCTCGGGCGACTCGGCGGATTCGGGTGAACCGACGGACGTGTCGAGCAGTCGGGCGAGGCGCCGGTGGGCCTGGCCGAGGTACGACCGGACCGTGGCCTCGTCGACGCCCATCACGGCGGCGGCCTCACCCGGGGAGCACTGGAGCCCGTACCGCAGCAGTACGGCGTCGCGCTGCCGCTCGGCGAGCCGGGAGACGGCGGAGTAGAAGCGGATGGTGTCGGTCAGTACTTCGTACCGGTCGGCGTGGGCGTCCTTGAGGGCGGCTTCGAAGGCGCTGATGTCCATCGGCCGCGGCTGCCGCTGCCAGGGGTGGCGCAGCCGCTGCCGCCGGTCGACCAGGCAGTGTTTGAGCACGGTCCACGCGTAGGCGTCCAGCCGGTCCATGTGGAGCATCCGGAGCCACTCGCCCATGATCGAGTCGAAGGTGGCGTCCACCGCCTGCTCCGCCGCCGCGTCGGAACCCAGCTGGAGGTACGCGAAGCGCATGTACGCGGGCCGCCGATTGGAGTGGAAGGCCCAGTACGACAGGCGTGCCGTCGGATCCCACTGGCTCATCGGCGTCGGCCGCCGGCGCCGGCTCGGCAGCCCCACCGCCCCACCGGACTCCTCCGGTCCGCCATCGCTCACCGTTCCACCTCATCCCCTGTACGCGCTGTACAGGTAATCAGCGCGGGCGCATGCGGGGGGCGCATAGAAAAAACCTGGGAACATTGCGTCGGCGATGATCACCTCGTGATCGATGTCGACCACACGGGAGTCCAGCCGGCGCGTATGCATATGCCTGTCGCCGGTGCCGCCCGGCCGGCGGTCGGGTGCGCGGCCGACCGGCTGTAGCATGGGCCCCATCGCGAGGGCCGTGACGGAGAGGTCACTGCCCTCGCTTTTGCGTTGCGTCCACCCGTGAACAAATGCGGCGCGTGGCCTTTCGGCGGTTCGATACGATGAACCTCATTCACAGTCCGTCACGCCACGTTGTACCGCACATATGAAATGGAGCATCCGAGGATGGCTCGACACCTGGTCACCAGCGCGCTTCCCTATATCAACGGGATCAAGCACCTGGGCAACATGGTCGGGTCGATGCTTCCGGCGGATGCGTACTCCCGGTACCTCCGCCAGCGCGGCCACGACGTCCTCTACATCTGCGCCACCGACGAGCACGGCACCCCCGCCGAGCTCGCCGCCAAGGAGGCCGGTCTCTCGGTCGCCGAGTTCTGCGCGCAGGCCCACGACGCCCAGAAGGCGGTCTACGACGGCTTCGAGCTGTCCTTCGACTACTTCGGCCGCAGCTCCTCCGCGCAGAACCGCGAGATCACCCAGCACTTCGCGCGCCGCCTCCAGGAGAACGGCTTCATCGAGGAGCGCGCGATCCGGCAGGTCTACTCGCCGGTCGACGGCCGCTTCCTGCCGGACCGCTACGTCGAGGGCACCTGCCCGCACTGCGGTTACGACAAGGCCCGCGGTGACCAGTGCGAGAACTGCACCCGCGTCCTGGACCCCACGGACCTGATCGAGCCCCGCTCGGCCATCTCCGGCTCCACCGAGCTGGAGGTCCGCGAGACCAAGCACCTCTTCCTGCTGCAGTCCAAGCTCCAGCACGAGGTCGAGGCCTGGGTCGCGCGGCACGAGGAGGAGTGGCCGCAGCTGGCGTCCTCCATCGCCCGCAAGTGGCTGACCGAGGGCCTGCACGACCGTGCCATCACCCGCGACCTCGACTGGGGCGTCCCGGTGCCGGCCGACACCTGGCCCGAGCTGGCCGCCGAGGGCAAGGTCTTCTACGTCTGGTTCGACGCGCCGATCGAGTACATCGGCTCGACCAAGGAGTGGTCCGACCTGGACCCGGCGAACCGCGACTACAAGTCGTGGTGGTACGAGGCCGAGGACGTCCGCTACACCCAGTTCATGGCCAAGGACAACGTCCCGTTCCACACGGTGATGTTCCCCGCCACCGAGCTGGCCACCCGCGAGCCGTGGAAGAAGGTCGACTACGTCAAGGCCTTCAACTGGCTGACGTACTACGGCGGCAAGTTCTCCACCTCGCAGAAGCGCGGCGTCTTCACCGACCAGGCGCTGGAGATCCTCCCGGCCGACTTCTGGCGCTACTTCCTCATCGCCAACGCGCCCGAGTCCGACGACTCGTCGTTCACGTGGGAGCACTTCGCCGCCACGGTCAACAAGGACCTCGGCGGCACCCTCGGCAACTTCGTCAACCGCGTACTGACCTTCTCCCGCAAGAAGTTCGGCGACGAGGTCCCCGCCGGCAGCCCCGCCGGCGAGGCCGAGGCCAAGCTGGGCGAGCAGATCGCCGAGCTGCTGGCCGAGTACGAGGGACACATGGAGTCCCTCCAGTACCGCAAGGCGGCGGCCGCGCTGCGCGCCCTGTGGTCGGCAGGCAACGCCTACCTGGACGAGAAGGCCCCCTGGCTGGAGGTCAAGACCGACCTGGAGGGTGCGGCGCTCACCCTGCGCACCGCGATGAACCTCATCCACCTCTACTCGGTGGTCTCCGAGCCGTTCATCCCGGCCTCGGCGCGCGCCATGCGCTCCTCCTTCGAGCTCGCCGACGACACGGCCACGTGGGTCACCCCGGAGCAGGCCAGGTCACTGGACGCGGTCCCGGCCGGTACGCCGTTCACCGTGCCGCCGGTGCTCTTCGCGCGGGTCACCGAGGACGACCTGGAGTCCTACCGCGAGCGCTTCGGCGGCTCCCCGGAGGCCTGAGCCTTCGAGTGACAACTCCGTGAGGGGCGCGGCCTTTTGGGGTCGCGCCCCTTTCGCGTGCCTGCCGGGCGGGAGGTAGGGAAAACCCCACCGCGAAGTGTCCACCTGGGCGTGCAGACCCGGCGGGGGCCGCGCGGATGGAATGGGCCCATGACCCTTTCCCGTACCGCCCGGTGGACCGCGGGCTGGCTGCTCGCGGCCGCCTGGGCGCTGTCCTTCCCGCTCCTGTCCTCGCTGGGGCCGCACCGGCTCTGGGGCTGGTGCGCGGCCGCCGGGTACCTCGGCGCCGCCGGAGCCACCGCCCTCGGCCACCGCCGCGCGGCGCTCGCCGCCGCCCTGCTCGGCGCCGTCGCCGTGCCGCTCCTGTGGCTGGTCCTGACCGGGCAGGGCCAATCGGAGGTGACGGTCGTCGAACGGTCCGGGCGGCTCCTGCTGGAGTCCGGCCGGCTCTACGTCGACCAGCCCGCGCGGGTCGAGGAGTACACGCCGTACCTGCCGGGCATGGCGCTGCTCGGCGTCCCGCGCGCGCTGCTCGGCGGCGGGGACGGCTGGGCCGCCCGGCTGCTGGGGGACGCCCGGATCTGGTGCGCGGCGGCCCTGTTCGGCGGCCTGTGGGCCGGGCGGCGGCTGCTCGGCGCGGCGCGGTCGCCGCTGCTTCCCGTGCTGGTGGCCTCGCCGGTGGTGGCCCTGCCCCTCGCGGTGAGCGGGGTGGACCTGCCGCTGGCCGGGCTGTGCTGCCTGGCGCTCGCGGCCGCCGGGGCCGGGCGGCCGGTCCTGGCCGGGGCGGCCCTCGCCGGGGCGTGCGCGCTGAAGTGGACGGCGCTGCCCGCGGTGGCGGTGGCGGTGACCCTGCTCGCGGCCTGCCGGGGCCGGCGGGCGGCGGTGCGCTGCGGGCTGGTCGCGACCGGCGGGACGGTCCTCCTGGTCCTGCCGGGCGCGCTGCTCCAGCCGGGCGAGCTGTGGCGCCAGGTGTTCGCCTTCCCCACCGGGCGCGCGGAGGTCCCGACTCCGGCGAGCAGCCCGCTGCCGGGCCACCTGCTGGCCGAACTCGGGCCGTGGGGCTGGTACCTGACGGTCAGTCTGCTGATGGTGGGCGGCCTCGCGGTGGCCGTCTCCCTGCTGGTCCGGCCGCCGCGCACGGTGGTGGCGGCGGCCGACCGGCTCGCGATCGGCCTCACCACGGCCTTCCTGCTGGCGCCGGCGGGCCGCTTCGGCTACCTGGCGCTGCCGGTGCTGCTCGTGGCCTGGGCCCGCTCCACGGCGCCCCGTCACGGCGCCTCCCGGATCGTGGCCCGCTCGGGAGCCCCCGGCCGCCACCCGGCGCCGACCTTGTAGGTTCGCCGCATGCACACCACCCTGACGGAACACGCCCGGTCCGTCTGGGGCGACGAGCACGGCCCGTCCTGGGACGACATCGCCGAGGGCCTCCGCCGCCCGCGCGAACGCCCTGGACCCGCAGGGCGCCAGGGCCTGGGGCAACGCCTGGTGCTGTGGCCGGAGAGGTTTGCCGGGGCGCGGCTCCCCCAGCTACCGCTGGGAGGTGCCCCCAGGTGCGGTGCATCGCAAGGCGGAGGGCCGCGGCTCGTACTGGACGTACCTGCGCGGTCCGACAACGCGGCGAGGTGCCGTGCTTGGGGGTACCTCCCTGGGGGTCCCCCCGGACGGAGTCTGGGGGAGGTAGCCGGGGGAGCGTCGCGCCCCGGTGAACCTTGCCGGTCACAGCACTAGGTGCTCTCCCGGCCCCGCAGGTGCGCCAGGACCGCCAGGACCCGGCGGTTGCCCTCCGTGGCGTCCAGGTCGAGCTTCGTGAAGATGCTGGACGCGTGCTTGACCACGGCGGCCTCGGAGATGAAGAGCCGGCCCGCCAGGGCCTGGTTGTTGAGGCCCTCCGCCATCAGGGTCAGCACCTCCCGCTCGCGCGGGGTGAGGCGGGCCAGCGGATGGTCCTGCGACCGGCTGCCGAGCAGGACCCGGATCACCTCGGGGTCGATGACCGTCTGCCCCTCGGCGACGCGCCGCAGGGCGTCGAGGAACTCGGCGACCTCACCCACCCGGTCCTTGAGCAGATAGCCGAGCCCGGCCGCCGAGGCTCCCGTGAACAGCTGGGTCGCGTACGCCGTGGCCACGTACTGCGAGAGCACGAGCACGGGCAACGAGGCGTCCCTGGAGCGGAGTTCGAGCGCGGCGCGCAGCCCCTCGTCACGGAAGCCGGGCGGCATCCGTACATCGGTGACCACGGCGTCGGGACGCTCCGCAGCCACGGCCCGTACGAGTTCCTCCGCGTCGCCGACGGCGGCGAGGACCTGGTGGCCGCCCCGGGTGAGCAGTTCCGCCAGCCCCGCGCGCAGCAGGACGGAGTCCTCGGCGAGGATCAGCCGGAGCACGGGACCTCCACGCGGAGTTCGGTCGGCCCGCCCACCGGACTGGACACCACCAGCCTGCCCTTCAACATCGCCACCCTGTCCGCGAGACCCGCCAGCCCCGCTCCCGCGCCGGGATCGGCCCCGCCGCGGCCGTCGTCGGTGACGGAGAGAGTGAGCCGGTCGTTCTCGACCCTACCGGCGACGGCCACGTGCGAGGCGCCGCTGTGCTTGGCGGCGTTGGCCAGCGCCTCCGTTACGGTGAAGTACGCCGTGATCTCCACCGAGTCGGCCAGCCGGGGCACGTCGAGGTCCACGGTCACGGGTACCGGATGCCGCAGTGCCACCTCGGCCACGGCGGCCGCGAGGCCGTGGTCGGTGAGCACCTGCGGGTGGATTCCTCGTACGAGGTCGCGCAGTTGCTCCAGCGCCACCTTGGCCTCGGCGCGGCCCCGTGCCACGAGCGCGGCGGCTTCGGCGGCCCGCGGGAGTCCGCGCAGTTCCAGTTCGGCGAGGCCCAGGGTCATGCTGAGCGCGACCAGCTGCTGCTGCGCGCCGTCGTGCAGATCCCGTTCGATGCGCCGCCGTTCGGCCTCGAAGGCGTCGACGAGGCGCACCCTGGAGCGGGTGAGCTCCAGTACCCGGGCGTCTTCCTCGCGCGGCCCGAGCAGCAGCCGGGCGGTCTTCACCTGGGCCCCGGCGAGCAGGGCTCCCGCGTACGCCGCCACCACCAGCCCGGCCAGTCCCGCCGCCGTGCCGCCCAGAGCCTCCAGCGGTCCGGAGACGGCCCTGCCGGGTATCAGCATCACCGGCTCCGGGGCGAGGGCCCAGACGATGACCGGGCTGACGACGAGGATCACGGAGAACGCGAGCAGCGTGACCACTCCGAGCCCCGCCGCCCCGAAGACCGGCCCGAGCAGGGCGGCGTACCCGAACTCCCGCCAGGTGGCCCGTTCCCGCAGCCGTGTCCGCAGCCAGGCCGCCGGGCCGGCCCCGGCCAGGGAGGTGTGGGGATCGCCGACCGGCACCGGATCGACCCACCGCAGCCGCCACCGCTCCAGCGCTCCGAGCGGTACCGCGCCGGAGACGGCGCAGAGCAGAAGCAGCAGCCCGATTCCGGCCACGGCCAGCACCACCCCGAGCCCGACGAGCACCACGAGCGCGACCAGCACGGGGTACCCGAGGGCGAACCCGGCCGCCAGATACCCCCAGCACCGCAAGGGCCACCACGACCCGAGGAACCGCAGGGGCCGCCGCATCACCGCCCAGAGGGCGACCGGGGCCTCGTCGGCCGGATCCGCGAGGGCAGTGGAGGCAGACACGGGGCTCAGCCTAGGCGGGTGACTCCCGGGCCGGGGCGGGGGCGGCGGCGTGGCGAACTGGGCCGGACGGGTGAACGATGACAGAGGGGGCGTGAACGCCCCTCTTCGACTCGGTACGCGTGATGCTTCAGGGAGGTCGTGATGGACGTCCTCGTACTGATCGGCCGCCTGTTGTTCGTCGTCCTCTTCGTCGCCTCCGGGACGGCGCACCTGACCAAGACCCAGCAGATGGCCGGGTACACCGCCTCCCGCGGGGTACCCATGCCCGTCGTGGCCACGGTCCTGAGCGGTGTGGTCATCCTGGCGGGCTCGGTGAGCGTGGCGCTCGGGCTGTGGGCCGACCTCGGAGCCCTGGCGCTGGCGGCCTTCTCCTTCTCGGTGGGAGTGCTGATGCACGGCTTCTGGAAGGAGAGCGAACCGCAGACGCGGATGATGGAGCAGACGCAGTTCTTCAAGGACACGGCCATCGGCGGCGCGGCCTTGGTGATGTTCGCGTTCTTCGCCTACGCGGGCCACGACCTGGGCCTCATGATCACCGGCCCGGCCCTCTCGATCAGCTGACGGAAGCCCCGCGCCCGGACAGGACCTGGGATTCCGGGCGAGGACCGGTCCCGACCGGAGCCTGGTCACCTACACGGCGGAGGCCGGTTCACCCTGCGAGGCCCACGTTCAACGGTGGGTGACGGTACGCCGCACCAGGCAGTCCTCGAAGAAGCCGAGGCAGCGCAGGTGGTAGGGCCGGGCCGCGTAGCCCAGGCTGATGTTGTGGCCGGCTCCCGGTTGCCGGTCGACCTGCACGCTCGGGGCGGCGGTGAGCCGCGATCTCAGCTCGGCGAGCGCGTCCCGGTCGTACCGCCACCAGGGCTCGTGTTCGGCGAAGGTGAACCGTACGGGCAGGCGGACGCGGCCCGCGGCGCCGCGGAAGACCTCGGGCCAGCGGACGATGTCCACCTGTTCCCGGGCCGGCACGGGGCCGACGATCGAGGCGCAGGTGGTGAAGGTGTTCGGCGGGTAGAGCCGCAGCGGCCCCCAGCTGCGCCGGCCGCCCCGGGACGCGCCCTCGCCGGTGAAGGCGTCGGGCGCGTAGCGGTGGCCGCAGCCGGAGATCTCCAGGCCGAGCAGGTCGGGCGTGGCGTGGTCGGCGGCGGTGAGCAGCGCGACCTTGCCGCCGAACGAGTGGGCGAGGAGGAAGAGGCCGGCCCCGGTCGGCTGCCGGATGGCGAAGTCGCGCACGGCGGCGGCGAGGGTGGCCGCCTGCTCGGTGACGGTCTGCCCTTCGGGGAGCACGGCCGCGGACTGTCCGTAGCCGGGCCGGTCGACGGCCAGGACCGTGAACCCGAGCCGGGCCCCGAGGGTGAGCAGGGAGAGCTCGGGAAGGGCCTGGCCGTCGAAGTAGCCCGCGTTCATGCCCGCCCCGTGCACCGCGATCACCGTCGCCCGCGGCGGGCCCTCGGCCGGTTCGCAGAGCAGCGCGGACAGGGGGATGCCGGCGGCGTCCAGGGTGATCCGGCGCACGCCCCGCGACAGCTCCGCGGGCGCGGTGCTCATGCCGGGGCCGCCGTGTCGAGGCGGCGGGTGTCGTGACCGGTCGGCCCGGCGCCGACGTTGATGACGTCCGTGTCCACGGGGTCATCCTCCGCTCGGATTGTCGTATGCGCGTCGTGACGCGCCGGAGCGCGGCTCGGACCGGAGAACTTGAGGGGCGGCCCGGCCGTCGCGGACCGCGCGGCGGCCGGAGCCTCTGATGGCTTGAAGTCACTCCTCGGTCCGCGATCTTGACCTGTCTGCCGCGTATCGAAGCCGGGTCCTGATCGTTTCTTCAGCCGTAACCCTCATATGTGCTGCGGAATCGGGAGGACACGCGGTGACCGCTTGGCAGTACCTCGCCGGGGCGGGCCTGGTGGCGGCGCTCTGCCCGCTGCACGGCCATGTGGCGGTCGCGGATGACGGCAACGGCCGCGGGGCCCGGGTGGACCTGTGCGTGCCCGGAGGGCGGCCGGACCGGCCGGTGTTCAGGCCGCCCTCGGTACGGGCGGGCGTGCCCGGGGCCGAGCGGCCCACCGTGCACCACCCGGGGCGGTCCCCCGGGCGGTCCCCCGGGCGGTCCCCCGAGCCGCCCGCCGTCGCCGACCCGCCGGAGCGGCCGGAGCGGCCGGAGCCCCCGAGTCCGCCCGGGGCCGCGGCGGAGGCGGGGGCAGAGGCGGGGGCGGAGGCCGGGGCCGGAGGGACGGAGCCGCCGGAGCCCGCGCCGGCTGCCGGGCCCGTGACCGGTCCGGAGCCCGCGGACGTACCCGCCCCGCCCCGGCCCAGGGCCGCAGCCGCTGCCGCGCCCGTGAGTGCCTTCCACGTGCGCCCGTACCGCGCGGTGGCCCTGGAGCGGCGCGGCCCGGGCGGGATGTCCACGCTGATGCTCATGGTCGTCGTCACCACCCCGGCCGTACTCGCCGCCGCCGCCCTGCGACCGCGCTCCAAGAGCCGAGGCTGACCGCCGCCGCGCATCCGCTCACCGGTCCGCCCACTGATCCCACCCACCGATCCGCCCACTGATCCATCCAACGATTCGCTCACCGACCCACCCGACGAACCACAAGGGGAGAATCCTCGTGTCCGAATGGCTGGTCCTGGCCATCGCCATGGCGCTCGTCTGCGCCCTCGTCCTCGCCATCACCGCGATCCGGCACCGCCGGGTCGCCGATGACGAGGACACCAGCGAAACCCCCGACGTCATCGAGTACATGACGATGATGGTGGGCGTGGTCTACGCGATCGTGCTGGGCCTGGCCATCGCGGGCGTCTGGGAGGCGCGCGGCGCCGCCGAGGACAGCGTGCGCCGCGAGGCCCAGTCGCTGTACGAGGTCACCCAGCGCGCCGACGTCTACCCCGCGGCCGTCCGCGACCGGATCCGCGGCGAGGTGGACGCGTACGTCTCCCACACGGTCGCGGTGGACTGGCCGCTGCTGACCTCCGGGGAGAGCGCGTCCGCCGAGGGCGCCCAGCTGCTCGGCAAGCTGCGCAGCGACGTCACCCACCAGACCCCGGCGAACGAGCTCCAGGCGCAGGCCTACCAGCCGCTGCTGGACCACATCGCCGCCGCAGACGACGCCCGCCACTCGCGGACCCAGAGCTCCGAGTCCACGCTGCCGGGCGTGGTGTGGTTCGGGCTGCTCGTGGGCGGGGTGGTCACGGTCGGGCTGATCTTCACCCTGCAGATCCGCCGCTCCGGGCGGGAGCTGCTGCTCGCCGGGCTGTTCAGCGCGCTGATCGTGTTCCTGCTGTTCATGGTCTGGAGCTTCGACGCGCCCTACGGACGGGACGGCAACGACTCCGCGGGGCCCTTCCAGGACCTCTTCCCGACGACGGCGGTGGCCGCCGCCCGCTAGGGACCACCCACTGGGGGCTACGCGCCGGGGACTGCGCGGCGGGGACTACGCGAGCCCGCACCGGGACCCGGACGGCGCGGTCCGCTCCCGGACCGCCCGCACCACCGGCGAATGCCGCAGGGCGTGGGAGATCCGCAGCAGGTCGCGCGGCCCGTCGGCGGTGTCGAGCACGGTCTCCTCGCCCGCCCCGATGACCTTGCCCTCGGGGTCCGCCGAGCGGGCCTGCACGGCGGCCGCGACCATGGCGGCGTCGGCGACCGCGCGCGCGGTCCCCTCGTCGGCCCCCTCCGCGACGGCGCGCTCGTAGGCGCCGTCGCGCAGGCGCCGGTCGAAGTACGGGCCGAGGTGCAGGAATCCGTCGTGGATGTCCGACTCGCGCTGGATCACGCGCAGCTCGGCGGCGGACCACCAGGCCATCTGCACGGACGGGGTGCCGGGGGGCGCGGAGATCTGCACCTCCTGCCAGAGCGAGCCGAGCTTGCGGTACGTCGTCCAGGTCTCCCAGGTGTCCGACAGCCGCTGGCAGACGAGGGGGAGCACGAAGCCGATCGCGCTGACCAGCGCCCCCGCGGAGGCGAGCGGCGGGGCGGCGAGAGTACTGAGGTAGTCGAGGTCGTGGCCGGCCCAGCGGGCCACGACGGCGGACATCTTGGTGGCGTCGTAGCTGAGGTTGAACATGTAGCCCGCGACGATGATCATCAGGCCGACCCGCAGCCAGCCGCGCACCTGGAGCGACCAGCGCCAGCACATGGCCACCATCACCACGGCGGCCACGTTGTGCGCCACCAGGTAGAGGGCGATCATCTCGCGGATGTACGGCGTGTTCGCGTAGTAGGTGTCCAGGTCGCGAAGCCGTTCGACCGGGGCGTCACCCAGGGCGAAGAGCACGATCAGGGCCACGATCACGACGCTGTAGCCGAGGATCCAGCGCTGCGAGACGCGGCGGGTCTCCTCGGCCGGGCCGCCCCGCCAGTTGACGACCAGGACCAGGCAGGAGGCGCTGAACGCGGTGATCAGGCAGTAGACCAGCGGGGCCGAGATGTTCGGCACCCCGGTCCAGCGGTTGACCGCCGCGATGGTCGGCGGGGCGGCGAAGGTGAAGACGGCTCCGGCCAGCGTCAGCAGCGCGCAGACCGAACGCAGCAGTGGATCACGCCAGTTGTTGCGCAAGGCCGGCAGCTTGAAGGCGAGGGAGACCGCCATCGCGGCTGCCGGGATGTAGTAGTCCTGCCCGTTCAACGATCGTTCCTGTGCCCCCGGTAGCCCAGCGCGGCCTCGATCCGGCCCGCCAAATGGTCGCGCTGTGCCGGGGCCCGGTGACTCGCCGACCCGGCGAGCCAGGTCCGGCACCGGCTGCCCAGCAGTAAGCCGAAGGTCTCGGCCTCGGTCTCCTCCTGTACGTCGGCACGCGTGCGCGCGGCGACCCGGCGGACGGTCTCGCCGATGTCGGCCTCGTCGGACAGCAGCCGCGCGGCGACGGCGGCGCCGTCGACGTGGTGGCTGCAGTGGCCGGCTTTCATGTGCCACAACTCGTGGCCCAGGATCACCAGCTGGTGGTCGGGTGCGGTGCGTTCCTCGATGACCACGAGATCGCGGTCCGCCATGTCGAGCCACAGGCCGCTGGCCGTCCCCGGCGGGAACGAGGCCATCCGGAAGTCCACCCGGCGGCCGCGGTGTCTGCTCATGCCCTCGCAGAGGGCGGCGTAGAGGTCCACGGGCTCCACGGGGGCGGTGAGCCGGATCCCGGCCACCAGCTCCCCGCACAACCGCCGCTGCTCTCTGCCTATGCTCACCGTTCTCCCCGTCGGCGCGGATCCGGATCAGGACTCAAGGATCAGACCCAGACTTTCGACTGGGTCAGGATTCGTTCGGTTTCACGCTCTCGAGGAGCATGTCCAGCCATTCGGTCACCTTGTCCCGGTGCTTGTCGCTGGGCAGTTGGGCGGCTCGCCAGGCGATGCCCCGTACGCCGTGGTTCTGGAGGAGTCTTGCCAGCGGATCGCCCGCCGAAGCGGCCGCGGCCGGTACGGTTTCCCGCGCGCGGCCCGCGAAGTCCTGGAGCAGCTGTTGCTCGGTCCGCTGGAGCGCGTCGGTGAGGGCGTCCGCGTCGTGGGCGGTGAGGAACCCGGCGTGCACCCCGAAGAAGCGCTGGATCGCGTCACAGTGTTCCATCGTGGGGCGGCGGTCGCCGTTGATCAGGGCGCCGGCCTGCTGCCGGGACATGCCCGCGCCGTCCGCGATCTCCTGCTGCGTGTAGCGGCGGCCGTTGGGTTTGACCCGTGTGCGCCGGAGCAGGTCGAGGCGCTGGAGGAAACGCGTCTGCAGATCGGGTTCGCCGGCGGGTCTGCCGTCGAGCAGGGTCCTGACCACGTCGGTGGGTACGCCGGAGGCCTCGGAGAGGCGCCGCAGGTCGAAGACCTGGTTCAGGTCGCGGCCCATCTTGCCCGCGAGTTCGGCGACGCGCGTGACGGTGGCGGCCAGGGGTGCGTGGGCCACCGCGACGGGAGCCGGGAAGCCGTCTGTCACCAGTGGTTCTCCTAGATCGCGCGAAGTCGGTTCGGGCAGCGCCCGGGCACATGGTCGGCTTCTGGAATCTAGCCGTTCCGGCCGCTAAGGGCTAGAACGTGCCACAGCTGTGGCGGGAATGAGCTGTCAAGAGGCTGGAATTGCCACAATAGTTGACACTCGAATGAAGTCGGTAGCAGGATCGCCACACGGAAATGAAGATCCAGACCGTGAGGAGGGGGAGCTCTCGGTGCCACATCTCGCAGCGGTGGGCCCGTCCGATGGCCTCGCCGGAGCCGGTGAGGAGCGCCTGGCGGGCGATGAGTCCGCACGCGGCGCAGTGCGGTCGGAGCGACGCAAGGAGATTTTGCGCCAGCGCCGCGAGGAGCTGGGGCTGAGCCAGGAGGACCTCGCCGCTCGGCTGGGCATCAGCGTGCGTGCGTACGGAAACTGGGAGCGCGGCCTGGTCAAGGAGTGGACCGACCGCAAACTGCTCGCCCTCGCCCAGGCGTTGGAGATGAGCGAGCGGCAGTGCTTCTGGCTGTTCCGCGTCATGGTCGATCGCGACCCGCCGCCCACGTGGCGGGCCGCCGAGGAGAACCGGCTGCCGCAGGACCCCGCCCAGCGCGACTACCTGTGCGACTACGCGGCCCTGATGGAATCCGTTCCCTACCCGAGCTTCCTGGTGGACCACCGGTGGGACGTCGCGCTCACCAACTCCGCCTTCGACCAGCTCTTCCAGACCGTCCGGCCGCACCCGACGGCCCTGCCGGACGACAACTTCCTGCGCTTCGTGCTGTTCCACCCGGACGCGGCCGGCGTGCTGGAGGACCACGAACCGGCCTGGTGCGTACCGCTGCTGGCCCAGTTCGCCACCGCGCTCGCCGCGGCACCGGAGGACGAGGGGCTGCGCAGCATCCGCCAGGAGGTGGCCCGCGACCCGTTCATGGAGGCGGCCTACCGGTACGGGGTGCCGCACTGGCTGAGCATGCGCGGAGCCGGGGCCGCCGAACAGGACGGGGCGGTACGGACCGTGCGCCACCCCGACCCGCGGCGTGGGCTGGTGCGCTGCCGGATGGTGGCCGAGACCAGCCGCATGCTGGACGCGATGGGGCTGACCCGGATCACCCTGATCCTCGCCGCCCCGCACGGCGCGCCCGCCGGGCCCGCCCCGGTCGGCGGGCCCCGCCGGCAGCAGGGCGCCAGACTGCGCGCCGTGCCGCCGCTGGGGGAGTGAGCGGCCGGGTGAGACTGGTGCCCTGACTCCACGGAACTCCACGGACAAAGGGCGGTAAGGGCGTGCGGCTGACGATCCTCGGCGGGGGCGGATTCCGGGTACCGCTGGTCTACGGAGCCCTGCTCGGCGACCATGCCGAGGGCCGGGTCACCCACGTGACGCTGTACGACGAGGACGCCGGGCGGCTCGGCGCCATGGCCCGGGTGCTCGCGGACCAGGCGGCCGCCACCGGAGTACCGGACGCCCCGGCCGTCACGGCCACCGGGGACCTCGACGAGGCCCTGCGCGGCGCCGACTTCGTCTTCTCCGCCATCCGTGTCGGCGGGCTGGAGGGGCGGGCCGCCGACGAGCGGATCGCCCTGGCCGAGGGAGTGCTGGGCCAGGAGACGGTGGGCGCGGGCGGGATCGCGTACGGCCTGCGGACCGTGCCGGTGGCCCGGGAGCTCGCGCGCCGGATCGCCCGCGGCGCCCCCGAGGCCTGGGTCATCAACTTCACCAACCCGGCCGGGCTGGTCACGGAGGCGATGGCCGAGGAGCTCGGCGAGCGGGTGATCGGCATCTGCGACTCGCCCGTGGGGCTCGGCCGGCGCATCGCCCGGCTGCTGGGGGCCCGGCCGCAGGAGGCGTGGATCGACTACGTCGGCCTCAACCACCTGGGCTGGGTACGCGGGCTGCGCGTCGGCGGCCGCGACGAACTGCCCCGGCTGCTGGCCGACACCGAGGCACTGGAGTCCTTCGAGGAGGGCCGGCTCTTCGGGGCCGAGTGGCTGCGCTCGCTCGGCGCGATCCCCAACGAATACCTGCACTACTACTACTTCAACCGTGACACGGTACGGGCCTACCAGGAGGCCGAGCAGACCCGCGGGGCCTTCCTGTGCGACCAGCAGCGCGGCTTCTACGCCGAGGCGGGCCGGGCCGGGTTGCCGGCCGGGGCGGCGCTGGCCGCCTGGGACCGGACCCGGGCCGAGCGCGAGGCCACGTACATGGCCGAGAACCGCCAGGCGGCCGGCGTCGGCGAGCGCGAGGAGAGCGACCTGGAGTCCGGGGGCTACGAGCAGGTCGCGCTCGCGCTGATGCGGGCCATCGCCCGGGACGAGCGGGCCACGCTGATCCTCAACGTCCGCAACGGCTCCACGCTGTCCGTCCTCGACGCCGAGGCGGTCATCGAGGTGCCCTGCCTGGTCGACGCGAACGGCGCCCACCCGGTGGGCGTCGCCCCGCTGCCGCTGCACGCGGTCGGGCTGGTGACGGCGGTCAAGGCCGTCGAGCGGGAGATCCTGGCGGCCGCCGCGGGCGGCTCGCGGGCGGCCGCGGTGAAGGCCTTCGCGCTGCATCCGCTGGTGGACTCGGTGGGGGTGGCCCGGCGGCTGCTCGACGGGTACGTGTCGCAGCACCCGGGCCTGGCCTACCTGCGCTGACTTCCGGCGCGCGGTTCCTCCGTACGGCTCAGCGCCGCATGCGGTGCGGCGGGGGCGCTGTGACAGTGCGAGGGTGACCACTGCCCCCGCCGACACCTCTGCCGCACCGCATGCCGCGCCACCGGTGCTCGACCGGCAGCGGCGCAACGTCATCTTCGGCACGATCATGCTGGGCGTGCTGCTCGCGGCACTCGACCAGACGATCGTCGGAACCGCCCTGCCCACGATCGTGGCGGATCTGGGCGGCGGGGACCACATGGCGTGGGTGGTGACCTCCTACCTGCTCACGGAGACCGTGGCGACGGTGCTGGTGGGCAAGTTCGGTGACCTCTTCGGCCGGAAGCTGATCTTCCAGATCTCTGCCATCGTCTTCATCAGCGGCTCCTTCCTGTGCGGCCTGGCCGGCAACATGACGTTCCTGATCGTGTGGCGCGGCGTCCAGGGCATCGGAGCCGGCGGCCTGATGGTCACCGCGATGGCGTTGATCGCCGATGTGGTGCCCCTGCGCGAACGCGGCAAGTACCAGGGCATGATCGGCGCCGTCTTCGGCGTCGCCACCGTGATCGGACCGCTGCTCGGCGGGTTCTTCACGGACCAGCTCAGCTGGCGGTGGTGCTTCTACGTCAACGTCCCGATCGCGATCCTCGTCGTCGTCGCGGCCGCCCGGACGATCCCGGCGGTACGGGCCTCGGGCAAACCGGTCATCGACTACCTGGGCATCGCCCTGGTCGCGATCGGCGCGAGCGCGCTGATCCTGGCCACCAGCTGGGGCGGGAACGAGTACGCCTGGACCTCGCCCGTGATCATCGGCCTGTTCGCGGGCGGCGCGCTCGCGCTGGCCCTGTTCTGCGTGGCCGAGAAACGGGCCGCGGAGCCGATGCTGCCGATGCGGCTCTTCCGCAACCCGGTGTTCTCCGTGTGCTCCGTGCTGAGCTTCATCGTCGGGTTCGCGATGCTCGGTGCGCTGACCTTCCTGCCGACCTACCTCCAGTACGTCGACGGGGACTCGGCCACGGTCTCGGGTGTCCGGACCCTGCCCATGGTCTTCGGGCTGCTGCTCGCGTCCGTCTTCAGCGGCAACGTCACCAGCAGGACCGGCCAGTACCGGATCTTTCCGATCGTGGGCAACGCGGTCATGGGGGCCGGCCTGTACCTGCTGTCGCGGATGCAGCCGGGGACCAGCACGCTGCTGGAGTCGCTGTACATGTTCGTGCTCGGTACGGGCATCGGCCTGTCCATGCAGGTGCTGACGATCGCCGTGCAGAACACCGTCGACTACGCGGACCTCGGCACGGCCACCTCCGGGGTCACGTTTTTCCGTACGCTCGGCAGCGCCTTCGGGACGGCGGTCTTCGGAACGATCTACGCGAACACCCTCGGGCCCGAACTGGAGGCGGCCGTCGCGGAGGCGGCGCGGCTCACCGGACAGGACCCGGCGCAGCTGGCCGAGGCCGCGTCCAGCCCGGAAGGGGTGCACCGGCTCGACCCCGTGGCCGCGGGCCCGGTCATCGACGCGTACGCCCAGGCGCTGCACACGGTGTTCCTGTGGACCGTGCCGGTGGCGGTCGTCGGCTTCGTCGTCGCGCTCTTCCTCAAGCAGGTGCGCCTGCGCGACTCCGCCCGCGCCGGGTCCACGGACATGGGGGACGGTTTCGGCTCCCCGGCCACGGCCTCCGGGGATTCGGCCAAGCTGCTGGAACTGGCGGTCGGCAAACTCGTACGGAGCATGGGGCGGGACACGGCGCGCGCGATCGTCGGGGCCTCGGACACAAGGTTGGACATCGCGGGCGCATGGGCGGTGATGCAGGTGGAACTGATGACCCGGACGGTGGGCCACGCCAGCCTCGGCCTGATCGCCGGGCGCCGCTCCGTGCCGCCGGAGGTGCTGCTCCCGGTCTTCGACCGGATGGCGGACGAGGGCTTCCTCAGCCGTGAGGGCAGCTTCTTCACGCTCACCCCGGCCGGACAGCGGGAGGCCGACGTCATCTCGGCGGCGTGGGCGGACTGGCTCGGCGGCCAGTTGGAGAAGGACCGGGGGCGGCCGCGGAGCGCCGAACTGCGGGTGGCGGCCGACGCGATCGCGAAGCGGCTGCTGGCGGAGGACCTGGGCGAGGGGAACTTCGCGCCGAAGGTGGTGCTGCGCACGTAGGACGACGGGCCGCGGCGTGGCCCGTCGCTTAGCCCCGCGTGCGCGGCCCGGCTCGGCATGCCCGGCCCGGAACTTACGGTGGCGGCCGGACGTCCTCACATCAAGAGGCTCGCGGACGACGGGGGGGACCACGCGTGGGAATCACACTGGCCGAGGAGATCGTACTGCTGTCCTTGGACGACGAGTCCGGGGCGGCGCGACAGCGCCAGTCGGCTGGCTGGGCCGTGGCGGGCGCGATCCTGCTCGAACTCGTCATGGCGGAGCGGGTGTCGGTGTCGGGCACGTACCTGGAGCTCAGGGACGCCACGCCCACCGGGGAGCAGCTGCTCGACGGCCGGATCCTGTTGATCGAGGCCTGGCTGCGGGGTCGTGACAAGCGCAAGGTGACGGACTGGCTGGCGAAGGACCACACCAAGGCGTTCGGTGCCGCGCTGGAGAGCCTGGGCGAGCGCGGGCTGGTGGTGGCGGAAGTGCACAAGGTGCTCGGGATGTTCCCGCAGCGGCGCTATCCGGAGGCCGACGGCGCCGTCGAGCGCGCACTGCGGGAGCGGCTGAGCGACGTCGTCCTCCAGGGCACCGAGCCGGACGAGCGGACGGCCGGCCTCATCGCCCTGATCCACTCGGCCAAGCTGCACCGGCTCGCCTTCCCCGACCTGCGGCAGGACTCGGTGGCCCCGAGGATGGCGGAGATAGCCGCCGGCCAGTGGGCGGCCGAGAGCGTCCGGGCGGCCATCCGCGACATGCAGGCCGCGATGGTCGCGGTGACGGCGGTGACGGTACTGACGGCCACCTCGTAGGCGGCCGGCCGCCCTCTGCGGGCCCTCAGGCGCTCGTGGCCGGGCTCACGGTCGGGTAGTCGTACGAGGGGACGTGCGGAAGCGCCGTGAGGTCCGGCCGCCAGGAGCGCAGCACGGCCGCCGACGGGGCGTACAGGGCCGCCGGGATCTCGGCGGGGGGGAACCACTGCCAGCGGGCGATCTTGTGGGGCTCGGTGACGGTGGGGACGCCCTCCGCCGTGGTGGTGACGGCGGCCGCCGTCAGCCGGGTCAGGCCGGACTTCGCGTCGATCTGGACGGACAGCACCCGGATCGCCTCGGGATCCGCCCGCAGGTCCGTCTCCTCGGCGAGCTCGCGGGCGGCGGCCTGCTCGAAGCCCTCCCCGGGGTCGACCTTGCCGCCGGGCAGCTCCCAGCGGCCGTCGTGTGCCTGGCCGAGCAGGATCCGGCCGTCCGGGCCGACCACGACCAGGCCGACGCCGACGACGGCGTTGGGCTGCGGGACAGCCCGCTGGGGGCGCTCGTCGGTGGTGCTCATGTACGTCCTTCCGGTGAGGTGGTGGGCCTGGCGCGGACGTGGATCCGCTCGCCCTGCGGGCCGAAGAGGCTGAGGAACTCCGCCGCCTGCGGGCCCGGGTTGAAGAAGGCGTGCGGGGTGCGCGTGTCGAACTCGGCGGCCTCCCCGGGGCCGAGCACGAGGTCGTGCGCGCCCAGCAGCAGCCGGACGCGCCCGGACAGCACGTACAGCCACTCGTAGCCCTCGTGGACCCGGAGTTCCGGCAGCGGCGGTGTGCCTTCGACGGGCGGGAGGATCTGCTTGAAGGCGCGCACCCCGCCGAAATTGCGGGTCAGCGGCACGTAGGTGCTGCCGTGGCGGACGATGGGACGCGGGCGGATCCGGGGATCGCCGGTGTCGGGCGCGCCGACCAGCTCGTCGAGCGCCACCCGGTGCGCCTTGGCCAGCGGGAGCAGCAGCTCCAGCGTCGGCCTGCGCTGCCCGGATTCGAGCCGGGAGAGGGTGGAGAGCGAGATTCCGGTGGCCTCGCTGAGCTGGGCCAGCGTGGTGCCGCGCTGCTGGCGCAGGGCGCGCAGTCGCGGGCCCACGGCCGTCAGCACGCGCGCGAGTTCCTCGTCCTGCTCCTCGGTGGCCATCACCCCATTTGCCGCTTCGGCAAGAACATTTGTCAAGTGGGGACCGGTGGGCAGACCCTCGAAGGCATGGACAACGCATGGAACGACTCGTTCGACGTGGTGGTCGTGGGAGGTGGGGCGGCCGGGCTCGCCGGGGCGCTGACCCTGGCCCGGGCCCGCCGCTCGGTGCTGGTGATCGACTCCGGCAGCCCGCGCAACGCGCCCGCCGCTCACCTGCACGGATACCTCGGCCACGACGGAGCGAGCCCGGCCGGACTGTTGGCCAGGGGACGTGCGGAGGTCACCGGCTACGGCGGCGAGGTCCGGCCGGGCACGGTCGTCGCCGCCGACCGGCTGCCCGACGGGGGTCTCCTGGTCCGCTGCGGGGACGGCTCGACCGTACGGGCGAGGCGGCTGCTGGTCGCCACCGGACTGGTGGACGAGCTCCCCGCCGTGCCGGGGCTCCGGGCGCGCTGGGGGCGGGACGTGCTGCACTGCCCGTACTGCCACGGCTGGGAGGTCCGGGACCAGCCGGTCGCGGTGCTGGCCGACGGTCCCCTCGCCGTGCACCAGGCCGGGCTGTGGCGGCAGTGGAGCACGCGGACCACCCTGCTGTCGCACACCTGGCCGCTCATCGCCGAGGACCGGGAGCTGCTGGCCGCCCGGGGCGTCGGGGTCGTCGAGGGCGAGGTGACCGGCCTCCTCGTCGACGAGGACCGGCTGACCGGGGTGACCCTGGCCGACGGAGGCGTGGAGCGGTGCCGGGCGCTGGTGGTGGCGCCCCGGTTCACCGCCCGCTCCGGCGTCCTGACCGGCCTGGGCCTGCCCACCGTCGCCCTGGAGCGGGACGGCCACGTCATCGGCACCTGTGTCGAGTCCGATCCGTCGACCGGTGCCACCGCCCTCCCGGGCGTCTGGGCGGCGGGCAACGTCACCTCCCCGATGGATCAGGTCGCGGGCGCGGCCGCGTACGGGGTCCGCGCGGCTGTCGCCGTCAACGCCGACCTGATCGAGGAGGAGACCCGGCGGGCGGTCGAGGCGTACAGGGTGACGGCGTGACGGCGTGACCGCGTGACCGCGTGACCGCGGGCGGCGGTGGGCCGGCCCTGTGAACCGAGGCCGAGCGGGCCCCGTACCGCCGGGCATCGGACACCTGTACGGGTTTCGGCCAGGTTCCGTCCGCGCAGGCTCTGGGCGGTCTGATCGTCGTACCGTTCAGCGGCTCAGGGGGGCTCAATGGCACATGTGCTGGTCATCGGCGGAGGCGTCGGAGGGCAGGCCACCGCCCTGCTCGCGGCGCGGCAAGGGCACACGGCGGAACTGTTCGAGCGCGACACGCGAGCCCCGGGTACCGCGCTCGACCGCGACTTCTTCGGCTGGCGGCGGCCGACCGTACCCCAGTCGACCCAGCCGCACGCCCTGCTGGGCGCCGCGCGCAACGTCCTGCGGGACGAACTGCCGGACGTCCACGAGGAGATGCTCCGGCTCGGGGCCCGCGAGCGGCACGAGCTGGACTGGTTCGACGTACGGCCGCCCGCGCGCCCCGGCGACGAGGACCTCGTCATGCTGCAGGCCCGGCGCATCGTCCTGGAGAGCGCGCTGGCCACCGCCGTGCGCGCCGAACCGGGTGTCGTCGCGCGGTACGGGCAGCCGGTCACCGGGCTGCTCACGGCGCCGGGGATCCGGGTGACGGGAGTGGCCACGGAGGCCGGGAGTTACGAGGGGGACCTCGTCGTGGACGCGGGCGGCCGGCGAGGCGGCGCCGAGCGCTGGCTGGCGGCGGCAGGGTGCCGCCCACCGGTCGTGGAACGGCACCGCACGGGCCTCGCGTACTTCTGCCGCTGGTACCGGCTGCCCGAGGGCACGGACGAGGGGCCGCGCCGGCCCTGGGCGGTGACGGGCGGATCCTTCGCCGGGTGCGCGGTCTTCCCCGCCGACAACCGGCTCTTCGCCGTGACGCTTTTCGTGCACACCGGGGACACGACGCGCTCGGCGCTGCGCGACACCGCCGTCTTCGAGGCCGCCGCCCGTTCCTTCCCGCCCGGCGCGGCCTGGCTGGCCCTGGGCGCCGAGCCGCTGTCGGAGGTACTGGCCACCGCGAGCCTGGACAACCGGTGGAGCGCGCTGGCCGACGAGCGGGGGCCGGTGGTGAGCGGGCTGGTGCCGGTCGGGGACGCGATCACGCACACCAACCCCACCCTCGGACAGGGCACCTCGCTCGCGTTGTGGGCCGCGCGCAGGGTGGCCCGTACGGCGCACCAGGACCCGGGGTCGGAGCAGTTCGCCGCCGGTTACCACGCCTGGGCGGTGCGCACGCTGAAGCCGTGGTTCGACTTCCAGGTGGTCGCCGACGAGGCCATCGGGGAGCGGTTCGCGACCCGGGCCGGACGTACGGGGCCGGCCCGCGAGGTGGCCGCGCTGTTCGACTGCGCACTGGAGGACCCGGAGGTGATGCGGGCGCGGGCCAGGGTCCGGCACCTGGCCGAGCCGCCGGAGCGGGCGTACGCGGATCCGGAGATCCGGGCCCGGGTGGCGCGCTGGCTGGCCGCGCGGCCGGGTTACGCGCCGAACGGTGCGGGGCCTGACCGGGCGGAGTGGGAGAAGTTGACCTCGGGATGAGCGGGACGGGGGCCGGTCGCCCGGCCGCCGGTCGCGAGCCTGTCGGTCGAGCCGGTCGGTCGGTCGAGCCATCGGTCGAGCCGGTCAGCCGGCCGGCGGCGGGCCGAGCACCTCGGCGAGGTCGTAGCGGACCACCTCCTCCAACTGGGCGTAGGTACAGCTCTCCGGCATCCGGTCGGGCCGCCACCGGCGGAACTGGGCCGTGTGCCGGAAGCGGTCGCCCTCCATGTGGTCGTACGCCACCTCGATGACCCGCTCGGGGCGCAGCGGCACCCAGGACAGGTCCTTCTTCCCGGTCCAGCGGCTCTGCGCGCCGGGCAGCCGGGCGCTCTCGTGGGCGGACTCCTCGGCCCAGGCGGCCCACGGGTGGCCCTCGGGGTCCGCCATGCGCAGCGGTTCGAGTTCCTCGACGAGCTCGGCGCGGCGCTTCATGGGGAAGGCGGCGCACACGCCGACGTGCTGGAGGGCGCCCTGGCCGGCGTACAGGCCGAGCAGCAGCGATCCGACAATCGGACCGCTCTTGTGGAAGCGGAAACCCGCGAGGACGACGTCGGCCGTACGCTCGTGCTTGATCTTGAACATGAGGCGGGCATCGGGCCGGTAGGGGAGATCGAGGGGTTTGGCGATCACCCCGTCGAGCCCGGCGCCCTCGAATCGCTCGAACCACTCCTGCGCGAGGGCGGGGTCGGTGGTCGCGGGCGCGAGGTGAACGGGGGGCCGAGCGGTGGAGAGGGATCGGGCGAGGGCGCTGCGGCGGTCGGCGAGCGGGGTGTCGAGGAGCGCCTCGTCGGCGAGCGCGAGCAGATCGAAGGCGATGAAGCTGGCGGGGGTCGTTTCGGCGAGCAGTTTCACGCGCGACGCGGCGGGGTGGATCCGCTCGGTCAGCCGATCGAAGTCGAGGCGCCCGCCATGAACGATCACGATCTCGCCGTCCACGACACAGCGCGGGGGCAGGTTCTCCTTCAGGGCCGCCACCAGCTCGGGAAAGTACCGGGTCAGGGTCTTGCCCGTGCGGCTGCCGATCTCGATCTCGTCGCCGTCGCGGTGCACGATGGCGCGGAAGCCGTCCCACTTGGCCTCGTACTGCATGCCCGGCGGGATCCTGGCCACGGACTTGGCGAGCATCGGCTTCACGGGCGGCATCACCGGCAGGTCCATGTCTCCGATTCTGCGGTGGTGCGTCCGGCCCCGCCCGGTGTGCGGGTCCGGCCGGGCCCGCCTAGCGTGGCGCACATGGGTGCTGCCGGTAATGCGATCGAGCTCGACGCGGGCGGGCGGGCGGTACGCCTGTCCAACCCGGACAAGGTGTACTTCCCGGAGCGCGGCCTCACCAAGCGGGATGTGGCCGAGTACTACCTGGCGGTCGCGGACGGCATCACGCGGGCCCTGCGCAACCGGCCGACGACCCTGGAGCGGTATCCGGACGGGGTGGAGGGCGAGTCCTTCTTCCAGAAGCGGGCACCGAAGAACCTTCCCGACTGGATCCCGACCGCCCACATCGCCTTCCCTAGCGGCCGCAGCGCGGACGAGATCTGCCCGACCGAGCCGGCCGCCGTGCTGTGGGCCGCCAACCTGGGCTGCCTCACCTTCCACCCCTGGCCGGTGCGGCGCGAGGACACCGACCGGCCCGACGAACTGCGGATCGACCTCGATCCGCAGCCGGGCACCGACTACCACCACGCGGTGGCGGCCGCGCACGAACTGCGCGCCCTGCTGGAGGAGCTGGGGCTGCGGGGCTGGCCCAAGACCTCGGGTGGCCGCGGCCTGCACGTCTTCGTCCCGATCGCGCCGCGCTGGACCTTCACCGAGGTGCGCAGGTGCGCCATCGCCCTCGGCCGGGAACTGGAGCGCCGGATGCCGGGCAAGGTCACCACGGCCTGGTGGAAGGAGGAGCGCGGCGAGCGGATCTTCGTCGACTACAACCAGACGGCGCGCGACCGCACGATCGCCTCCGCCTACTCCGTCCGCCCCCGCCCGCACGCCCCGGTGTCGGCGCCGCTGCGCTGGGACGAGGTGGACGACGCGGAGCCGCGCGACTTCGACATCGTGACCATGCCGGCCCGCTTCGCCGAACTGGGCGACCTGCACGCCGACATGGACGACCACGCCTTCACCCTGGACGCCGTACTCGAACTCGCGGCCCGCGACGAGCACGAGCACGGCCTGGGGGACATGCCCTACCCTCCGGACTACCCGAAGATGCCGGGCGAGCCGAAGCGGGTCCAGCCGAGCCGGGCGAAGCGCGAGGACTGAACCCGGCTCGTCGACCGGGGCGCGTCAACTGGGCGTCAACTGGGCTTCGAAGGCGTCAACTGGGCTTCGGAGCAGGCGTGGGCTTCGGGGCGGGCGGCTTGTGGCCGGGGTACACGTGGTCGGGGGTCACGATGCTGGTGATCGCTTCGCCGAAGAGGGTGCTGGGCTCCTGGCCGTCGTGCAGGACGTCGGTGTTGAGGAGGACCACCATGGTCGCCTGCGCCTCTGGCAGGTAGACGGTCAGCGTCTCGTACCCGGGCAGTGAGCCGTTGTGGCCGATCCAGCCCTGGATGTCGAAGATGCCCAGTCCGTAGCCGGCGCCGGGAATGCCGATCGAGGTGGTCTTCAGCCGCTCGGCCTGGGTCGCGGGCGTCAGCAGCGTGCCGGTGGCGAGAGTACGCGCCCAACTGCGCAGGTCCTGCAGGTCGGAGATGATCGCTCCCGCGGCCCAGGCCCAGGAGGGGTCCCAGTCGGTCGCGTTCACGATCTTGCCCGAGGCCGACTGGTCGGTGTAGCCCTGCGCGTGCGGCTCGGGGAACTCCGCCCCGACGGGGAAGAGCGTACGGCGCAGTCCGGCGGGCTTCAGGACGCTCTGATCGATGACCTCGTGGAGCGGCCGGCCCGTGATCTTCTCCACCACCAGGCCGAGCAGGATCAGGTTGGTGTTGGAGTACTCCCACTTCTCGCCCGGCGCGAACTGCACCGGGTGCTTGAAGGAGTAGCCGAGCAACTGCTGTGGCGTGAAGGGCTGCCGGGGGTGGGCTTCGAGCGCCTTGTCGAAGTCCTCGTCCTCGGAGTAGTTGAACAGTCCGCTGCGCATGCCGGCGAGTTGGCGCAGGGTGATGCGGTCCCCGTTCGGAACGCCGGTGATGTACTTGCCGATGGGGTCGTCCAGGCCGATCTTGCCCTGGTCGACCAGTTGCAGCAGGGCGGTCACGGTGAACGTCTTCGTCTCGCTTCCGATGCGTATCTCGAAATCGCTCCGCATGGGAGCGCCGGTCGCCTTGTCGGCGACCCCGAAGTTCCTCACGTAGCTCCCCTTGCCGGGGGCCCACAGCCCGACGGTCACGCCCGGCACCCGCGCCTCGCGCAGGACCTGCTGTATGGCGGCGTCCAGTTGCGCCGCGACGGCCGGGGTGAGCTGCCGGAATTCCGTGTCACCGTCCGGGGAGGGGGCGGCCGGGGCGAACTGCCCCTGGGCGGGCGTTCCGTAGGCGGAGCCCGCGACGGTCGGGGCGATGAGCAGACCCGCGGCGGCGGCAGCCACGCAGGCCCGGCGAAGCCGTATGTACGTCGACCTCACGGCATGCCTCCTGTTGTTCCTGTCGTACGAGGACCTACGAGGATCAAGGCAAGGCGGTGGCACCAGGGTAGGTCCGCGTCATCCGGGGCGCGCGACCAGACATCAAAACAGCACGAACGATCGTGCTAATATCTTCTCATCATCCTGCCAGTGCCATCCGGCCGTCTGGCCATCTGAGGAGATCCGGAGAACCGGGCATGCATCCCATGGCTTCACTCCTGAGCACGACCCTCGACATCGGCGCCCGGCTCGCCCCGGGCCTGACCGGACCCCGCGCCTTCGCGCTGTTCGTCCGTCCCCTCGGCCGCGCCCGGCTCCGCCCCGACGAGGCGGAGCTGATGGCGCGGGCCGAGACCACCCGCCTGCTCGTGCGACGCCCCCGGCCACGGGGAGTCCGGCGGCCGCGCCTCCACGATCCTCGACTACCGGGCCGTCATCCGCCGACTGCACGCGGAACACGGGGACTTCTCGGCGGTCGTGGCCCACTCCTTCGGCGTGCTCGCCACCTTCTACATGCTGCGCGACGGCGTACGGGCCGACCGCGTCGTCGCCATCGGGGGCGTCGCCGACTTCGACTACCTCCTGGACCGGTTCTGCGCCCGGCTGCGCCTGAGCGAGGAGGTCCGGGCGGTTCTGCGCGGCCATGTGGAGCGCCGGCTCTTCCCCGGCGAACCCGACATCTGGCAGCGCCTCGACGCCGGTCGGCGCCAGGCGGACCTGGCGGCCCCGATCCTGCTCGTCCACGACGCGGACGACGACGTGGCCGCCCCCGCGCAGTCCCGCGCGATCGCCGCCGCCTACGGTTCCCAGGCCCGGCTGATCGAGACCAGCGGTCTGGGCCACCGACGCGTCCTGGCCGACCCGGAAGTCATCGCGGCAGCCGCCGGGTTCGCGACGTCCCCGGCGGTGGCCCGATGACGCGCACCGCTCCGCTGGCCCCGGCCGCAGATCCCGCCCGCACCGACCCGACGGCGGAGCCCGACCCCCGGCGGATCCTCCTCCTCGCCTGCGCCGTCACCTTCCTCGCGTTCCTCGACGCCACCGTCGTCAACGTGGCCTTCCCCGATCTTCGGCGCGCCTTCCCGGAGGCGTCACTCGCCCGGCTGACCTGGGTGGTCAGCGCCTACGCCGTGCTGTTCGCCGCGCTGCTGGCCGCCGCCGGGCGGCTCGCCGACACCCTGGGCCGGCGCGCCCTCTTCCTCGGCTCCGCCCTCGCCTTCACCCTCACCTCGCTCGCCGCGAGCGCGGCCCCCACCGCCGAACTGCTCATCCTCGCCCGCGCCCTTCAAGGCGCGGCGGCCGCCGGCATGATCCCGGCCGCGCTGGGCCTCGTACTGGCGCACACCCCTCCCGGGCGGCGGGCCGCCGCGCTCGGTGCCTGGGGCGCCGCGGGCGGACTCGCCGCCGCCGTCGGTCCCAGCCTGGGCGGGCTGCTCGTCGAGGCCTGGGACTGGCGCGCGATCTTCCTCGTCAACGTGCCGCTCGGCCTGGCGGTCTGCCGGGCCGCCGCGCGCGCCGTGCCCCGGGACGGCCGGACCGGAAGCCAACTCCCTGACCCGGCCGGTACGTTCGCCCTCGCGCTTGGCATCGGGGGCGTGGTGACCGGCCTCTCCCAGGGCGAGGAGTGGGGAGTGGGGCTGGACCGACCGTGCGGTACTCGGACTCGTCGGCGGCGGAGCCCTGTTCGCGGGGCTGGCGCTGTACCGTTCGCGCCGTCATCCGGCCCCGGCCGTCGACCGCGACCTGTGGCGCGACCCGGTCTTCGCCCGCGCCACCGTGGGCGCCCTGCTCTTCGGCGCGGCGATGTACGCGTGGCTGCTGACCGGCCCCTCCTACCTCATCGCCCGGTGGAACTACTCGGTCCTGGAAGCCGGTTTCGGCGTCACACCGGGAGCCGTGCTCGCCACGGTCGGCGCCCTGGTCGTCGGGCGCCGGGTGCCGGCCCGCCGGCAGTGGGCGGCCGTCACCGTCGGCTCCCTGCTGTTCGCCGCCAACGCCCTGCTGCTGTGGGGCTGGGCCGGCGCGTCGGCCTCGTACGCCCAGGTCTTCCTCCCGGCCGGCCTGCTGGGCGGCCTCGGCATCGGGGTGACCCTGACCGCGCTCTCCACGGCGGCCTCGGCCACCCTCCCCGCGCAGCGGTTCGCGGCCGGGACGGGTCTGTTGATGACGGCTCGCCAGCTGGGCGGGGCGCTCGGCGTCGTGGCCACGGCGGCCCTGCTGGCCGGGGCCGGAGCCGGGGCCGGGGGCCAGGCCGGGGAGCACTGGCGCGGGGTGTTCCTGCTGGCGGCCCTCGGCGCGCTGGGGGCGGCGGCCGTGGGCTGCTCGATGCGCGTGCGGAGCGGGGTCAGGAAGGAGAGCTGAAGGCGGACGGCCGGTCCGGGAGCTCCTCCGGAGCGGCCGCCACCGCCCGCAGCCGGTCGAGGATGCCCCGGCCGGCTCGTTCGTACGCCGCCGGGTCCTCGTGCAGGACGGAATGCGCGTTGGCCAGCTCCATCAGGGCGATCACCTCGAAGGCGAGCTGCGGCACGTCCGCCGGGTCGAACCCGTCCCGGAGACCGCCCGCCAGCCGGGCCTCTTCCAGGACGCGCTCGATGTAACGCGTCCAGTCGGAGCGCGCCTTGGCGATCTCGTCGCGTACGGGGCCGGGGCGCGCGTCGAACTCCGCCGAGACGCCGTAGAAGAAGCATCCGCCGGGGAACACGCGGCGCCCGGAGTAGTCGAGCCACAGCTCGCACACCCGCCACACCTTGGCGAGGCCGGCGGGGTCCTCGCGCATGGGCCGGACGACCTGCTCGACGAACACGTCCACGGCGGCGCGGACGGTGGCGAGCTGGAGGTCCTCCTTGGAGCCGAACAGGGCGAACACGCCGCTCTTGCTCAGGCCGAGGTCCGCGGCGATCTTCCCCAGGGACAGGCCTTCCAGGCCGTCCACGGAGGCGATGCCCATCGTCCGGTCGAGAACGGTCCGTCGCGTCTGGTTGCCGCGTTCCACGCGTCCGTCTGCCATCCCCCCATCTTACCGAACGCACGGTCGTTCACTCTGTAGGGCGGGCGCCGGGCCACTGTCAGTGGCGGGTGCCATGCTCGAAGAGGAGAGGACAGGACAGACAGGACAGTGGAAGGGGTGCGGACCATGCTCACCACGGACTACAAGGACGGCTCCCCGAACTGGGTGGACCTCGGCACGTCGGACATGGGTGCAGCCGCCGACTTCTATGCGGGACTGTTCGGCTGGGACTTCCAGGCGGGCGGCGAGGAGGTCGGCGGGTACGGGATGTTCCACCTCGGCGACAAGACGGTCGCGGGCGGCATGGCCGTCCCGGCGGACCAGGGCTCGTGTGCCTGGCAGGTGTACTTCCAGACCTCCGACGTGGACGCGACGGCGGCGGCCGTGACCAAGGCGGGCGGCTCGGTGACGTTCGAACCGATGGATGTCATGGACTTCGGCCGGATGGCGATATTCGCCGATCCGGAGGGAGTCGGCTTCGGGGTGTGGCAGCCGAGGCAGACCAGGGGCCTGGGCGCGGTGACGGAGGTGGGGTCCCTGTGCTGGACTGAGCTCTACACGGGCGATGTGGCCGGGGCGGCCGAGTTCTACCGCGCGGTGTTCGGCTGGGAGATCGGCGAGATGCCGTTCGAGGGCGGTACGTACACGATGGCCAAGCCGGCCGGCACGACGGAACAGGCCTCCTTCGGCGGTCTGGTCCCGATCTCGTCGGACCCGGTGGAAGACGCCGAACGGCCTTACTGGACGCCCTACTTCGAGGTCGCCGACTGTGATGCGACGGCGGCGAAGGCGGAGGAGTCGGGCGGCAAGGTCCGTCTCACCCCGGTGTCCATGGAGGGAGTCGGCCGCTTCGCCAAGCTGGCGGATCCCTTCGGGGCGCGGTTCGCGGTCATAGCCAGCGTGCCGCCGGTGGGGTCATGACAGGGTGTTGATCGCGCGTTGATCGGACGTCCATCGGCGGCGGTCAGTATCACCGGCATGTCGATGAACACCACCACCACCACCACCACCACTGCCACCGCCCCCGCTTGGTACGACCTCGCCCTGTGCGCCCAGACGGGTCCGGGCTTCTTCTTCCCCGAGCCCGGCTCTTCGCTGCGCGACGCGAAGCGGCTGTGCGGGGCGTGCGAGGGCCGGGCGGCGTGCCTGGAGTACGCCCTGGCCAATGACGAACGCTTCGGCGTCTGGGGCGGCCTCTCCGAGTCCGAACGCCTCGCCCTGCGCCCGCGCCGCCGCTGATCAGGTCCGCGTGCCCTTGCCGCTGCGCCGGACCAGTCCCACCCGCAGCGCGAGCTCGAACCCCTCCCCGCCGACCTCCTCCCGGCGCGGCGCGTGGGGCACGACCCGCACGGGGTAATGCCCCCCGACGGGCGACACGACCCCACCGAAGCGGGGGTCCCCGGCGAACCAGATCCGGTCGGGCTGGTTGTTCTCCAGTTCCGCTACGGGGAACGGGATGGTGCGGAACGTGCCCGTGAGGTCATCCCCGAATGTGACGGCGATGGTCGCGGGGCTTCCTGTTGCCCTCGGCGGCAACCAGCAAGGCACCTCTCGCCATGGATAGGCCTGAAGAATTGCGGCGACGCGGTGTCGCCGGAAATAGGTGACCACTACCCAGGGCAGGAAGGGTGCGACGAGCACGATGATCAATGCGAACGCAGCTGCGGCATGAGGAACATGGCCGACGCCGCCGAGGGCGACTACGGGAGGGACGCCAAGGCTCAGCACCCAGATGGCACGGCGAACCGCCAAACGCCTGTAGCCGAGAACGGTCGGAGCGTGATCCCAAGCCACCTTGGTGAGTGCGAGCGTCACAGGAGCACCTCCAGGATGCGCGAGGTCGGGGGCGCGAGAGGAGGGCTGGGGTTGGGATCGGTGAAGGTGAGGGTGAGCGCGATCGCTTCGAGGATGTCGGTGTATGCACCGTGGTGCTGGGTTGCCGCGCTGGTGAGGTCCAGAATGAGCACATGCAGGCCGCCCGGGTGGCTTGTGGCGATCCGTGCCTGGAATACCTGCTGCTGTACGCGCGGTACGTCGATGGTCCCCGCTACGAGATAACACGGGAGCGATGACGGCAGGTCGATGAAGCGGCGGGTCGAGGTCTCCCACACGGTGGAACGAGCGATACCAAGGGCGGTTCGTGCAACGGATGCCCGCGGGTTGGGATCGATAGCGGGCCGAACGCTCAGAGAGAAGAGCGATGTGCAGACGCCGACTGGTTCGTCCGGATGCAAGCCAATCGCCGTGTGTACGACGCCGTGCCCGGCCAGTTCGTCGAGGCCGTCCACCAGTTGAGCAAGTTCCCGTTGGGCATCCGGGCTGCCCAGCGCCTGAGCGACAGAGTCTAGGATTGTCCGATCCTCGGGACCGATGTCGTGGAAACCCGGGGGCAGCCGAAACCACACGGGCGGCAGGGCGGTCTCGTGCATCACGGCCTCATCACCGTCCAGAATTGGCGTGATTTCGCCACCGTCGACGGGGTATCGTCCAGGACACCCCGCACGCCGTCGGCAGCGGTCGAACCGTGCTCGACCGCATCGCTGTCGCTGACGTAGTCAGCGACTGCTGTTGCCGCGCCCGCTCCTGCCACGGCTACACCCACTCGGTCCCTCACATGTTGAGGCGATTCCCGCAGGGCCCATGCGGTGAGCGGGCTCTCTACCTCACGCAGCGTGTTGGCGGTCGACCATGTCGTGCTCCGGAACGCGGTGGCTCCCGCGCCCAGGCCCGAGGGGGCACTGGCCTCGGGGGCGGCGACCATTGCGGCGCGGGCCGCTGCCGCGCCCGCCTTCGCGCCCGAGGCGACCGCTGCGAGGCCCGGGACCGAGCCTGCCGTGTCGCCCAAGAGGGTCACCGAGCTCTTCCAGAAGTCCGCATCGAACTCGCCCTTCGTGGCACCGTCCACCAGTGGCTTTCGGAACTTCGGGTCTGCCAGGTGTGTCGTGAGTGCTGCCAATGAGAGGCCTCCGGCCACGAGCATCACGGCCAGGCCCGCCGGTGGGCAGGCCAAGGCGATGCCGGCTCCCAGAAGACCCAGGATCGCCGACGCGTTCGACAGGCCGTCGCCCGGGTCGTCGACGATCTTGTGCCAGATCGAGGACAGGAGGCCCGGTTCCTTCGGGGTCAGGCGGGCCGACGCCGTGTCCAGCGTGGCCGCCACCCGGCGGGCCGCCGCCGCGTGCTCGGAGGCGAGCTCCCGGGCGAGGCGGCGGGCGTCGGCCAGGGCCTCGGGGGTCTTGGCCGTGGCAGCCCGGGACTCGTACTGGGCCGCCAGCGCGCGATGGGCCACCAGCGTCTCGTGCCACCCCGTGAGCCGCCGCGCGGCCTCCGCGAGGGAGGTGTGGGCCGAGGCCAGGTAGCGGGGGAGTTCCTGCGAGAGGGAGGCGCGGAAGGCGGTGGCGGCCTCGCCCTGCCAGGCCGAGCTGTGCGAGACCAGCGCCTTCATGACGCGCGAGGCCTCGCCGAGGGAGGCCGCCGACGCGGAGAGTTTCCTGGTCAGGGCCAGGACCGCCGTCGGATTCCCGGGGGCCGGGTCGAAGCCCAGCGTGGCGTGCTCAGTCATGCGTGGCCGCCGCCTGGCGGAAGGCCGCGCGGATGGCCTCCTCCAGCTCCGCGAACTCCGCGGCGCTGCGGTCCACGCCCTCCCGTACCGTCTTGACGCGCTTGGTCAGCTCCCGCGTCCCGAAGGCCCATCTCTTCTGGAAGCCGTCACACGCCGCGTCCAGGTCGGCCGTGCCCAGCTCGTCGGCCCGCACGTGGTCCAGCGCGCGCCGGGCGTCGCGCAGGGCGGCCAGCGAGGAGTCCAGAGCACGGGTCAAACGGGTCAGCTGGTCGATGTCCACCCGGAGCGAGGTCATGACGCGAAACCCTGGCAGAGCACGGCTCTGCCAGGGCAATCGGCATCACTCGCCCGAGCGAGCGGGAATCGGTCAGGCCTTGCGGGCCGCGATGCGCGCCGCGCGGGCGGCCAGGCGCTCGTCGAACTTGCGGGCCTCTCCGTCCAGGCCGTTCATGAACAGACCGAGCTCCTCCTGGGCCTTCTGGCCGTCGGGGCCCAGGCCGTCGATGTCCATGATCTTCAGGAAGCGGATCACGGGGCTCAGCACGTCGTCGTGGTGGATCCGCAGGTTGTAGACCCCGCCGATCGCCATCTGCGCGGCCATCCGCTCGAAGCCGGGCATGCCGTGTCCGGGCATCCGGAAGTTGACCACGACGTCCCGTACGGCCTGCATGGTCAGGTCCGGAGCCAGCTCGAAGGCCGCGCCCAGCAGGTTGCGGTAGAAGACCATGTGCAGGTTCTCGTCCTGCGCGATGCGCGCCAGCATCCGGTCGCAGACCGGGTCACCGGACTGGTGGCCGGTGTTGCGGTGCGAGATGCGGGTGGCGAGCTCCTGGAACGCGACGTACGCCACCGAGTGGAGCATGGAGTGGCGGTTGTCGGACTCGAAACCCTCCGACATGTGCTGCATCCGGAACGCTTCCAGCTTGTCCGGGTCCACGGCGCGGGAGGCCAGCAGGTAGTCGCGCATCACGATGCCGTGGCGGCCCTCCTCGGCCGTCCAGCGGTGCACCCAGGTGCCCCAGGCGCCGTTGCGGCCGAAGAGCGAGGCGATCTCGTGGTGGTAGCTGGGGAGGTTGTCCTCGGTCAGCAGGTTCACGACCAGCGCGATCTTGCCGATCTCGGTGACCTTGGACTGCTCCGGGTCCCAGGCCTCGCCGTCCTCGAAGAAGCCCGGGAAGTTCCGGCCGTCGCTCCACGGGACGTACTCGTGGGGCATCCAGTCCTTGGTGACCTTCAGATGGCGGTTGAGTTCCTTCTCGACCACCTCTTCCAGCGCGAACAGCAGCTTGGCGTCCGTCCACGCCTCCGAGCTGCCGAGGTGGGGAGAGGTGATCGTCACGGGTACTCCTGGGTGCAAAGCGAATTACCTACGGTTCCGTAGCCTACGGAGTCGTAGGTTAAGCGCGACATTAAGACGCAGCCAAGCCCCAGGCATGCCTATGTCCGGTTACATCCAGTTATCTGTGCAGTTTGAGCGGCGTCTGAGCGGGAATCCAGGGGCCAAAGTCACGCCAGGAGGTGGTCCGCGGCTCCCGCCTTGACGGCCGAGATCAGCGCGCGGAGGGCGTCGATCGAGTCGGTGACGTACGCGGCGGGGTCCGTCGTCCCGATGTACGCCTTCCCCTCGGCGTCCCGGCCGAGCGGATGCGGTTCGCGCCGGCGGGCGCAGACGCTCCAGCGGCCGCGGCGTACGTGCAGGACTGCCCGGCGCCCGGGAAGCCGCCAGCGGTGAAGGATGACCACCACCGGCGTACGCCCGCTCCGACCGTGCCGGCTTGCGCTACGGTCGGTAGCGCAAGCCTCGCAAGGGGTTACCCCGTAGCCCCGCCGGCAATTCGACGCGCTGCCGATGCGCGGCCGCGCGGGTCGTCAGTGCCAGAGCGCCTCCCGGACCTCCTCGGCCGTCGTCGGCCGTAGCTCGCCGTCCAGCAGCAGCCACCGCGTGATGCCGATCGACTCCAGGAACGGCACGTCATGGCTGGCCACCACGAGCGCTCCCTCGTACGACTCCAGCGCGTCCGTCAACTGCCCCACGCTCGCCAGGTCCAGATTGTTCGTCGGCTCGTCCAGCATGAGCAGCTGCGGAGCGGGCTCCGCCAGTAGCAGCGCCGCCAGCGCCGCGCGGAAACGCTCCCCGCCGGACAGGGTGCCGGCCGGCCGGTCCGCCCGGGCGCCGCGGAACAGGAAGTGCGCCAGCCGCGCCCGGATCAGGTTGTTCGTGGCCTGCGGGGCGAACCGCGCCACGTTCTCCACCACCGAACGGCTCTCGTCGAGCACGTCCAGCCGCTGCGGCAGGAACCGCGTGGTCACATGGGTGACCGCCGTGCCGGACTCCGGCGCGAGCAGCCCCGCGACCGTGCGGAGCAGGGTGGTCTTGCCCGAGCCGTTGCGGCCCACCAGCGCGATCCGCTCGGGACCGCGCAGCTCCCACTCGCCCGGTACGGCCGCCCCGTGCACCAGGCGCAGATCGCTCAGGGTCAGGACCTGGCGGCCCGGCGGGACCTGGGTGGCAGGCAGCTCGATCCGGATCGCGTCGTCGTCGCGTACCGCCTCCACCGCGTGGTCCAGCCGTTCCTTCGCCTGGGCCAGCTTCTCGGTGTGCATGACGCGGTGCTTGCCCGCCGACTCCTGCGCGGCCCGTTTCCGGGCGTTCATCACGATCTTCGGCTCGCGCTTGGTGTCGTACATCTTCTGGCCGTACCGCTTGCGCCGCGCCAATTTGACCTGGGCGTCGGCCAGTTCGCGCTTCTGCCGCTGTACGTCGGCCTCCGCGACCCGGACCATCCGCTCGGCAGCCTCCTGCTCGGCGGCGAGCATCTCCTCGTAGTCCGTGAAGTTGCCGCCGTACCAGCGGACTTCGCCGTCGCGCAGATCGGCGATCTGGTCGACCCGCTCCAGCAGCTCCCGGTCGTGGCTGACCAGGACCATCACCCCGGTCCACGACTCGACCGCCGCGTACAGGCGGCGCCGGGCCCGCAGGTCCAGGTTGTTGGTGGGCTCGTCCAGCAGCAGTACGTCGGGGCGCGCGAGCAGCAGGGCGGCCAGCCGCAGCAGTACGCACTCACCGCCCGAGAGTTCGCCGACGGTGCGGTCCAGGCCGATCCGGGCGAGGCCGAGCTGGTCGAGCGTGGCCAGGGCCCGCTCCTCCACGTCCCAGTCGTCGCCGACGGCGGCGAAGTTCGCCTCCGTGGCCTCGCCCGCCTCGATGGCGTGCAGGGCGGCCCGGGCGGTCCGGATGCCGAGGGCCTCGTCCACGCGCAGCGCGGTGTCGAGGGTGACGTTCTGCGGGAGGTGGCCGACGCTGCCGGCGACGGACAACTGGCCTTCGGTGGGCGTCAGTTCACCGGCGAAGAGCTTCAGCAGGGTGGACTTCCCACAGCCGTTGAGCCCGATCAGGCCGGTGCGGCCGGGGCCGACGGCGAGTTGGAACCCGTCGAAGACGGGCGTGCCGTCGGGCCAGTCGAAGGAGAGCGCGGAGCAGGTGAGATAAGCAGGGGCGTGACTCATAGAGGCCTCCAGGTTGCGTGAGTGGTGCGTGCAACGCGGGGAGACAGCCGACGGTCAGGTGCGCTGGTGCGCTGGTGTGTCGGTGTCTCGAACCTCAGACGAGCAATGTCCTGCTCCGTTTCGACGGCGATGTGGCGCTTACGAAGCTACGGGCGGCCGGATCCGCCCGCAAACGAATTAAGGGATCGGTGTCTCAGCGGGTGTCGCGCATCAGCTCGGCCAGGCTGTGGTCCATGTCGAGGTAGAGGTGCTCCAGACCGGGCGGAACCACGGTCGAGGCCCGCTTCAGGAACCGGTGCAGCTCGGCCGTCACCATCAGCACGATCGCCACGCCCTCGGGCGCGTGGAACTCGATCGTGGTCCGGTCGGCGTCGTACGGCCGCACGCGCACGTCGCCGCAGCCCGACGGGCGGTCCAGCCCGGACTCCAGCAGCTCGCGCGCGAAGGTCCAGGAGACCTCGACGCCCTCCAGGGTGGCCGGGGCGGGGAAGGCCATGCGCACGGCGAACGGATCCGCCCGGTCGTAGCAGAGGGTGACGGGAACGGTCTCGACCTTCGGCGCGGTGGCGACCAGACGGGCCTGTACGGCCTGCTCGATGACAGTGATCACGGCTCACTCCCTTGCGGCGGATCTGCTGCCGGGCTGTGGGGTGGAACCCGGCAACCCGATAGACGCCGGAATCGGCAAATCCGTGCATGGAAGGTGACGTGAGCTGTGTCACCGATTGGCCGGAACCCGTCTGTGTGATCGCACAGAGTGACCGTCGGGGAGGCGTGACGGCGGGAAGATCAGTCTGACCGGCAGGTTCCGGAGAGGTCGCAGAAGGGCTTGTTACCGCTCACTCCACAGGCGCAAAGCATGGCCCGGGTCTCCCTGCGGACGGTCCCGTCCGCGGCCGTCACGCTCAGGTCGCCGCGCAGCACGAGCCGGCCGGCGGCGTCGCGTACGACGGTGGTCGGCCGGTCCGGCTCCTCGCCCGGGCCGTCCGCGAGCCGGTACTGGAGCGCCCCCGAGGGGCAGCGCCGGATCACCTCGGCGACCTGCTCGGGACCGGCACCGTCCGGTTGCACCCAAGGGCGCTGCCCCGAGTCGAACACCTGGGGCAGGCCGCGCACGCACTCGGCGGCGTGCAGGCACCGCCCGGTCTCGTAGGTGACGGTGATGAGCTTGCCGTCGTAGGCCTTGGGCTCTGTGGAGGGCATGGCCCCAATCTAGGAAGGCGGGGGCCGTGACGCACCCTGGACGGCGAATCGGGCGTGCGCTAGCTTCCGGCGCCATGAGACTTCTGGGAGTTGGCATGTGCGGGGCGGTTTTGGCGGTGGGGCTGCTGGCGGCGCCCGCTCAGGCGTCCGCGGGCGGAGAGCCGGCGGACGCGGAACTGCGCAGCGCGGGCTGGGCGTTGAAGGACACCGGGAAGGACGTCCGGTTCCGGGGGCTGGCGGCGGTCAGCCGGACCACGGCCTGGGTGGCCGGTTCCAAGGGGACCGTGCTGCGCACGGTGGACGGCGGGCGCACCTGGGGCGACGTCTCGCCGCCGGGTGCGGTCGCGGAGGGACTGGAACTGCGTGACATCGAGGCCTTCGACGCGCGGCGCGCGGTCGCCCTGTCGATCGGGGAGGGCGAGGCGTCCAGGGTGCTGCGCACCGAGGACGGCGGCGCCACCTGGACCGAGACCTTCCGCAATCCCGACCCGCGCGCCTTCTACGACTGCCTCACCTTCTTCGACGCCCGTCACGGGCTGGCGATGAGCGACCCGGTGGACGGACGGTTCCGCATCCTGTCGACGGACGACGGCGGGCGGAGCTGGCGGGTGCTGCCCGGCGAGGGGATGCCGGCGGCGCTGGCGGGGGAGGCGGGCTTCGCGGCCAGCGGCCAGTGCCTGGTCAGTGCCGGTCCGCGCGACGTCTGGCTGGCCACGGGCGGCGGGCCCACCGCGCGGGTGCTGCACTCCGCGGACCGCGGCCTCACCTGGCGGGCCGCCGAGTCCACGGTCCCGGCGGGCGACCCGGCGCGGGGCGTGTTCGCCCTCGCCTTCCGGGACCGTACGAGGGGCCTCGCGGTCGGCGGCGACTACCGCGCCGGGCAGGCCTCCCCGCAGGCCGCGGCCATCTCCTCCGACGGGGGCCGCACCTGGCGCCAGGCGGCGGCCCCGCCGCCGGCCTACCGCTCCGGCGCGGCCTGGTACCCGTACAGCGGCGGCACGGCGCTGGCGGTGGGGCCGACGGGCACGGACGTGACGGTGGACGGGGGCCGCAGCTGGCGGTCGCTGGACGCGGGCTCGTTCGACACGGTCGACTGCGCCGCGGACACCGGCTGCTGGGCGTCGGGTGAGAAGGGGCGGGTGGCCCGGCTGGAGCGCCGCTGACTAGTGCTGTGACCGGCAAGGTTCACCGGGTCGCGGCGCTCCCCCGGCTACCTCCCCCAGACTCCGTCCGGGGGGACCCCCAGGGAGGTACCCCCAGGCACGGCACCTCGCCGCGTTGTCGGACCGCGCAGGTACGTCCAGTACGAGCCGCGGTCCTCCGCCTTGCGATGCACCGCACCTGGGGGCACCTCCCAGCGGTAGCTGGGGGAGCCGCGCCCCGGCAAACCTTTCCGGCCACAGCACTAGGGAGCCGCGGTGAACCGGTCCATGCCCGGGTAGCGGCCCGGGGCGAAGCCCGCCGCCCGGTAGACCGGTTCGCCGTCCGCGCTGGCGTGCAGCTGGACGTAGCCGATGCCGATGCTCTCCAGCCAGCCGACCAGTCCGTCGACGACCGCCCGCCCGTGGCCGCGCCCCCGGGCGGGCCCGTCGGTGACGATGCCGTCGAGGTAACCGCGCCGGCCGTCGGTCCACCGGGGGCTCGGCAGGTGGTACGTCACCCAGGCCATCCCGGTGGCCAGCAGCGGCTCGCCGGGTGCGCCGCCGACGACCAGGCAGCGCATGTCGGGGCGTTCGCCGACGCGCTCGGCGAACCAGTCGTACGCGGTGTGACGCCAGGCGGCGTCGGCCGGCCCAGGGTCCACCCCCAGGGAGGCGAGGGCGACGGCGCGCAGCCGGATCAGCTCGGGTATGTCACCGGGGGCGGCGAGCCGGGGGTGGGCGGGGGCGGGCATCGGTTCTCCGTTGGTGACGGTGGGACGACGTCTTCGGGGGCCGGGGCCCTACGCCACCGGGTTCTCCCGTACGGTCGCGAGGTCCGCCGACGTCTTCGTCGCGATGAACTCCGTGATGCGGTAGGAGCAGACGCCCGCCACCGTGAACGGGTCCTCGGACGCGATCTTCTCGATCTCCGCGCGGGAGACCCCGCCGGCCAGGATCACGCCCCCGTCGCGCGGGACCTTGCGGCCCGACGCGAGGAAGACACCGGAGGCGTAGTAGCCGTCCAGCCAGGCGACGTGGGCGTCCATCTCGTCTTCGACGGCTTCGATGGGCGCGGTGTAGGTGAGCTCCATGACGAACATGATCGCCAGGCTACTCTCGCTCCATCATGACGAGTACGAAGACCCCCGCCGACGAGGCCGAGGCCCGGGCGATACAGGACGAACTACGCCATCAGGTCGTGCTCACCGAGCCCGGCCCGCCGCCCGGCCGCGGGCTGGTCGCGGGAGTGGACGTCGCCTACGACGACGCGCGCGACCTCGTGGCCGCCGCGGCCGTGGTGCTCGACGCCGCGACCCTGGAGGTCGTCGAGGAGGCCACCGCCGTCGGGCACGTCAGCTTCCCCTACGTGCCCGGGCTGCTCGCCTTCCGCGAGCTGCCGACCGTATTGGCCGCCCTCGACTCGCTGACCGCCGTGCCCGGCCTCGTCGTCTGCGACGGCTACGGGCTCGCCCACCCCCGCGGCTTCGGCCTCGCCTGCCACCTCGGTGTGGTCACCGGGCTCCCGGCCATCGGGGTCGCGAAGAACCCGTTCACCTTCACGTACGAGGAACCGGGCGACCGGCGGGGCGACTTCGCCCCGCTGGTCGCCGCCGACGGCGCCGAGGTCGGCCGGGCGCTGCGGACCCAGGACGGCATCAAACCGGTGTTCGTCTCCGTCGGGCACCGCGTCTCGCTGGACAACGCCTGCGCCCACGTCCTCGCCCTCAGCCCCCGCTTCCGGATCCCCGAGACCACCCGGCACGCCGACGCCCTGTGCCGCCGCGCCCTGCGCGAGGCCACCGGGTAACCCACCGGGGGTCAGCGGGCGTCCGCCACCCGGAAGGTGATCCCGGCCTTCTGCAGGCGGGTGATCAGCGCGTCGCCCATCGCCACGGCCGTCGTCAGCTGTCCGGCGGCCTCCGGCAGGGCGTCGTGGGCCAGGCAGAGCGCCGACTCCGCCAGCATCTTCGCCGTCTCCCCGTACCCCGGGTCGCCGCCCGACACCTCGGTGAGCACCCGCCGGCCGCCGCCCTCGCCCACGAACCGCACCGTGAACCAGCTGCGCGCCCGCCGCTCCGCGTCCGGCCCCCGGCCCGGCTCCCAGCGGTTCATCAGCCACCGCCGGACGGGAGGGACCTGGGCCAGGGCCACCGTCGCGCCCACCGCCGCCGTCCCGCCCACCGCGACGGGGAGGTGCTTGACCGACGCGTAGTGCCGGTAGCGGAAGTCCGGGCCGTACCGCTCCAGGGCGGCCGCCGACCGGGCCACGATCGTCGGGTCCAGCGTGGGCAGCGGCAGCGCCCAGGTGCCGGTCTCCCGGCTGAACCGCGGCGGCCCCACCGGCCCCCGCGCCCGCCTCCCCAGCAGCCGGGGCTCGTACAGCCGGCGGGCGTGCGCGGCCGCCAGGGTCTGCGGACCGCGGCTCACCGCGGTCAGGGCGGAGGCCAGGGTCCCGCCCGAGAACAGCGCGTTGGACCGCACGAACCCGTCGACCCGCAGCGGGACGCCCTCGGGCAGCCGGCCAACCGTGAAGTACGCCCCGAGGTCGGCCGGGATCGAGTCGAAGCCGCAGGCGTGCACGAGCCGCGCCCCGGTCTCCCGGGCCCGCGCGTCGTGCTCGACGTACATCCGGTCCACGAACTCCGGCTCCCCGGTGAGGTCCACGTAGTCCGTGCCCGCCTCGGCGCAGGCGGCGACCAGCTCCGCGCCGTACCAGACGTACGGGCCCACGGTGGTGGCCAGCACCCGGGTGGACGCGGCCAGTGCGCGTACCGCGCCGGTGTCCGAGGCGTCCGCCCGCAGCAGCGGGAGCACCGCGCAGGCCGGGTCGATCGCGGTCAGCCGCTCGCGCAGCCGTTCCAGCTTCGCGAGGTCCCGGCCCGCGAGGGCCCACCGGCAGCCGGCGGGCGCGTGCGCGGCGAGGTACTCGGCGGTCAGCGCGCCCACGAACCCGGTCGCGCCGAAGAGCACGACGTCGTAGGCCCGTTCCGGATGGTCCGCGCGTTCCGGATGGTCCTGCCGAACCTGTGCGTTCATGAAACCGCTCCTCCCAGCTGGTGTCGGTGGCCGAGGCTAGCGTGCGGGCGGAACGGGCAGCGCCCCGGGGACGGCTCGGACGGCCGTACCCCGGGGCGCTGTCGTTCACGCCTGCCGGCGGATCAGTTCTTGTCGTAGTAGCCGAACATGTCAACGATCATGTCGATGTCGTCGTCGGACTGGTTCCAGAAGTCGACGATGCCGTTGTATCCCGTGCTCGCCTGCACCAGGTTCGGGACGGTCTTGCCCGCGGTGAAGTTGAGCGTGGAGGAGATGGGCGCGGCGGGCCAGGACGCCGAGCCGTTGTCGTACATCCAGCGAGCGTTCGGGTCGGGCGCGACCGCGACGAAGCCGGGGCCGCCCGTGTTGGTGGCCGTGGTGTTCAGCACGTAGCCGCTGATGTCGGGCCACTTCGAGGAGAAGTCCACCCAGATGTAGCTGCGGCCCCACAGCGGCCCGAAGATGCCGCCCTGGGGGTCGCGGGTGTCGAACACGCGCTTCGGCTTGACGCGCATGTACGAGCCCTCGCCGTCCGCGCTGTAGTAGCCGACGACGTCGACGATGACGTCGGTTCCGGCCCAGGCGCCGTTGCGGATGTTGATCCTGCCGTCGGCGCCGACCGGGACGATCACCGAGTTGGCGACGGTCTGCCCGGCAGTGAAGTTCAGGTTGGAGGCGCTCGGTGCCTGCTGCCCGCTCGGGTAGGCGGTCAGGTGACCGGCCTCCCGCGGGTTCGTGACGGTCACGTTGAGCGCCACGGCGGTGACGCCGGCCGGCACGCCGCGGCTCCCGCCGATCTGCAGGCCGAACGACGACTGGCCGGCGACCTGGCCCCTGGCGGTGCCGAGACCCTCGCGGGTGTCGGCGAAGCGGGTCGGAGTCATCGGGGTGTAGCCGCTGGAGGAGGCCTTGGTGAAGTAGCCGCTGATGTCGGCGATCAGGTCGATCGACTCCCAGCCGCCGTTGTACAGCTCCACGTAGCCGTCCTGGCTGACCGGCACGACCGCCAGGTTCGGGACGGTCTGACCGGGGGCGAAGTTGACGTTCGAGGTGATCGGTCGTTCCGCGCCCGCGGGGAAGGCCGTGACGTGGCCGCCGCTGGTGGCGTTGGTGACGGTCAGGTTGAGGACCGCGGCGGTGACGCCCGCCGGGATCGCGCCGTTGCCGCTGATCTTCACCTTGGCCGAGGTGTACGGGGCGATCTTGCCCCGCGCCGCGCCCGTCCCGTTGCGGGTGTCCAGGAGGCGGGTGGGGCTGTACGGGGTGAACTCGTTGCCCAGGGTGGCCACCGCGACGCTGTTGGTGGCCGAGGTGTTGTTGGCGGCGTCCGTCACGGTGACCGTGATCGTGTAGGTGCCGAGCTCCGCGTAGTTGTGCGGGGTGGTGATCGTCTTGCCGCCGGTGAAGCTCTCCTGGCTCGTGGTGCCGTCGCCCCAGGAAATGGCGACGTTGAGCCAGGCGTCCGGCACGCTGGTGATGGTGGTGTCCAGCTCCAGCGAGTGCGCGGTCACGGTGTAGGCCGCCAGGCCCACCGAGAGGTCGGGGTTGCCGACCGCGGACTGCGGGGCAGCGGCCGCCTTGCCCTCGGCGCCCGCGGTGGCCTTGCGGACCGAGCGGTCGGCGGAGCTGTTGAACGTCTTGGCGTCCTCCAGTGTGGCCTTCTTCAGGTCCACGTCGGGCACGGACACCCCGTGCGAGCCCGGCGCCGCCGGATCGGCCTGCGCTACCCCCGGTACGAGACCTACGCCGGCCGCGATGACGGCGGCGGAAAACATGAGTCGGCGATTGCGCACCGGCCCCCCCATTTTCTGTTAACGCTTGAACAGGTTCGAAAGCTCGCTCAGAGTACACAGACACCGGGCGGTTGATCAGGGGGTTTCCGTGCCTGATCGCGGCACTTTCACGGCGCGGGCGGCACCCCGCCCGCCTGGTGCGGTCTTGCCCCGAATGTCCCGCCGGGCTCCGCTAGCGTGAGGTCACGACCGACGGGAGGCGCTGATGAAGTCCGGAGTGCGCAAGTGGGAGGCGGTGCGGGAGTTCGCCCTGCGGCTTCCGGAGGCCGTGGAGGACCATCCGTGGGGTCCCGAGGACTGCGTGATGAAGGTGAACAAGAAGATCTTCGTCTTCCTGGGGAACACCGACGGGCCGCAGCAGCCCGGCCTGTCCGTCAAGCTCAAGGACGAGGCGCTGCACGGACACGCCATGGCCGCGCCCGGGGCGGAGCCGTCCGGATACGGCCTGGGCCGGTCCGGCTGGGTGTCCGTCCCGCTGGGGGAGAAAGGGGCGCCGTCCGTGCAGGTGCTGTGCGAGTGGGTGGAGGAGAGCTACCGCACCGTGGCCCTCAAGCGGCACGTGGAGGAGCTGGACGCCCGGATCCAGGCAAATGGCTAAGCGCTTGCTCTTGTGCTGAGTGGAACACGTTCCTAGCATCACTGGTGTTACATCAGTTGTGTCACACCTTGCGCTTACGGATGCTGGGGGCTCGATGGCAGTGACAGGGAACGGCCCGCTCGCAGGAGTGCGCGTCGTCGAACTGGCGGGCATCGGCCCCGGCCCGTTCGCCGCCATGCTCCTCGCCGACCTGGGCGCGGACGTCGTACGCGTGGACCGGCCCGGCGGCGGCGGACTCGCGGTCGACCCGGCCTACGACCTCACCAACCGGGGCAAGCGCTCCGTCCTGCTCGACCTCAAGTCCGCCGAGGGCCCCGCCCGCGTCCTGGACCTCGTCGAGCGGGCCGACATCCTCATCGAGGGCTTCCGTCCCGGCGTGGCCGAGCGGCTCGGCGTCGGCCCGGCCGACTGCCACGCCCGCAACCCGAAGCTGGTCTACGGCCGGATGACCGGCTGGGGCCAGGAGGGCCCCCTCGCCCACACCGCCGGGCACGACATCGCGTACATCGCGGTCACCGGCGCGCTCGGCATGATCGGCGACCCGGGCGAGCCCCCGGCCGTACCCGCCAACCTGGTCGGCGACTACGCGGGCGGCTCGCTCTACCTCGTGATCGGCGTCCTCGCCGCGCTCCAGCACGCCCGTACCCCCGGCGGCGCGGGCCAGGTCGTCGACGCCGCCATCGTCGACGGCACCGCCCACCTCACCGCCATGATCCACGGCATGATGGCGGCCGGCGGCTGGCAGGACCGGCGCGGGGCCAACCTCCTCGACGGCGGCTGCCCGTTCTACGGCACCTACGAGACCTCCGACGGCCAGTACATGGCGGTCGGCGCCCTGGAGCAGCAGTTCTACGACACCTTCACCGAGCTCCTCGGCATCAAGGAGCAGGCCCCGGCCCGCAAGGACCTCGCCCGCTGGGGCGAGCTGCGCGAGGCCGTCGCCGCACGCTTCAAGTCCCGTACGCGCGAGGAGTGGACGGCGGTCTTCGACGGCACCGACGCCTGCGTGGCGCCGGTGCTCTCGCTGCGCGAGGCCCCGCACCACCCGCACCTCGCGGCCCGCTCCACCTTCACCGACTTCGGCGGGATCACCCAGCCCGCCCCCGCGCCGCGCTTCTCGGCGACCCCGGCCGCCGTCACCGGCGGCCCCGCCCAGCCGGGGGCGGACACTGAATCCGTGGCCCGTGACTGGGACGTACCGGGCCTGACCGGGAAGCCCGCCGGGGAGGACGTCTGATGGAACTGTCGATGATGCTCGACTACGCGGGCGATCCGCGCCGGGCCGCCGACGAGGCGGCGGCGCTGGAGTCAGCCGGGCTCGACGCCGTGTGGGTCGCCGAGGCGTGGGGCTTCGACTCCCCGACGATCATGGGCTACCTCGCCGCCCGCACCGAGCGGATGAAGATCGGCTCGGCGATCCTCAACGTCTACTCGCGCACGCCCGGCCTCATCGCCCAGACGGCCGCAGGCCTGGACGCCGTCTCCGGTGGCCGGGCGCTGCTCGGCCTCGGGGCCTCCGGCCCGCAGGTCGTGGAGGGCTGGCACGGGAAGCCGTACGACAAGCCGCTCGGCCGGACCCGCGAGACGGTCGAGCTGTGCCGCCGCATCTGGCGCCGCGAGACGATCGACCACCACGGCATCACCGACATGCCGCTGCCGCCCGAGAAGGGCGGCCGGCACGGGAAGCCGCTGAAGATCCTCACCCGGCCGGTGCGCGACGCCGTCCCCGTCTACATCGCCTCGCTCGGCCCGGCGAACGTGCGCCTGACCGCCGAGATCGCCGACGGCTGGCTGCCGACCCTCTTCATCCCCGAGAAGGCCCACGCGGTGTGGGGGAACGCCCTCGCCGAGGGTGCGGCGAAGCGCGCGCCCGGGCTCGGGCCGCTGCGGACCGTCGCGGGCGGTCTGCTCGCCATCGGCGAGGACGCGGCCGCCGTACGGGACCTCGCGCGCCCGCAGATCGCCCTGTACGTCGGCGGGATGGGCGCGGTCGGCAAGAACTTCTACAACGACCTCGCCGTGGCCTACGGCTACGAGGAGGAGGCCCGCACGATCCAGGAGCTGTACCTCTCCGGGCGCAAGCGCGACGCCGCGGCCGCCGTCCCGGACGAGTTCTGCGAGCTGATGACGCTGTGCGGGCCAGAGGGCTACGTACGCGAGCGTGTCGAGGCCTTCCGCGAGGCGGGCGTCACGATGCTCAACGTCACGCCCGTCGGCCCCGAGCCGGCCCGGCTGATCGAAACCGTCAGGAACTGGCTTTAAGGAGCCCCCGATGCAACGCCGGATCTTCGACGCCGACCACGAGGCGTTCCGCGAGACCGTCCGCACCTTCCTCACCAAGGAGGTGCTGCCGCACTACGAACAGTGGGAGAAGGACGGCATCGTCAGCCGCGAGGCCTGGCGGGCCGCCGGTCGGCAGGGGCTCCTGGGCCTGGCCGTCCCGGAGGAGTACGGGGGCGGCGGGAACACCGACTTCCGGTACGCGGCCGTGATCGCCGAGGAGTTCACCCGGGCCGGCGCCCCCGGGCTCGCGATCGGCCTGCACAACGACATCATCGGGCCCTACCTGACCTCGCTGGCCACCGAGGAGCAGAAGCGCCGCTGGCTGCCGGGGTTCTGTTCCGGCGAGACCATCACCGCCATCGCGATGACCGAGCCGGGCGCGGGCTCCGACCTCCAGGGGATCCGCACCAGCGCCGAGGACCGCGGCGACCACTGGGTGCTCAACGGTTCCAAGACCTTCATCTCCAACGGGATCCTCGCCGACCTGGTGATCGTGGTCGCCAAGACCACGCCCGAGGGCGGGGCGCACGGCCTGTCGCTGCTGGTCGTCGAGCGCGGCGCGGAGGGCTTCGAGCGCGGCCGCAACCTCGACAAGATCGGGCAGAAGGCGCAGGACACCGCCGAGCTGTTCTTCCACGACGTCCGCGTTCCCAAGGAGAACCTGCTCGGCGAGCTGAACGGCGCCTTCGTCCACCTGATGACCAATCTCGCGCAGGAGCGGATGGGCATAGCGATGGCCGGCATCGCCGCCGCCGAGTACCTGCTGGAGATCACCACCCGGTACGTCAAGGAGCGCGAGGCCTTCGGCCGGCCGCTGTCCAAGCTCCAGCACATCCGGTTCGAGATCGCGGAGATGGCCACCGAGTGCGCGGTCACCCGTACGTTCCTCGACCGCTGCATCACCGACCACGCGAACGGCGAGCTGGACCACGTACACGCCTCGATGGCCAAGTGGTGGGCCACCGAACTGCAGAAGCGCGTCGCCGACCGCTGCCTGCAACTCCACGGCGGATACGGATATATGACCGAATACCGGGTCGCGCGGGCCTTCACCGACGGCCGCATCCAGACCATCTACGGCGGTACGACCGAGATCATGAAAGAGATCATCGGCCGCTCCCTCCTCGGCTAACGCTCAGACCTCCTCGAAAGGCTTGACCAGTGAGCACCGAAGCTTACGTATACGACGCGATCCGCACCCCGCGCGGCCGCGGCAAGGCCAACGGCGCCCTGCACGGCACCAAGCCGATCGACCTGGTCGTCGGCCTCATCCACGCCCTGCGCGAGCGCAACCCGGGGCTGGACCCCGCCACCATCGACGACATCGTGCTCGGCGTCGTCGGCCCCGTCGGCGACCAGGGCTCCGACATCGCCCGGATCGCGGCCATCGCGGCCGGGCTCCCGGACACCGTCGCCGGTGTGCAGGAGAACCGCTTCTGCGCCTCCGGCCTGGAAGCCGTCAACATGGCCGCCGCCAAGGTCCGCTCCGGCTGGGAGGACCTGGTCCTCGCGGGCGGCGTCGAGTCCATGTCCCGCGTCCCGATGGCCTCCGACGGCGGCGCCTGGTTCGCCGACCCGATGACCAACTGGGACACCGGCTTCGTCCCGCAGGGCATCGGCGCCGACCTGATCGCCACCATCGAGGGATTCTCCCGGCGCGACGTGGACGAGTACGCCGCCCTCTCCCAGGAGCGGGCCGCCGCCGCCGTGAAGGAGGGGCGCTTCGCGAAGTCCGTCGTCCCGGTCACCGACCGCAACGGCCTGGTCGTCCTGGACCAGGAGGAGTTCATCCGCCCGGGGACCACCGCCGACACCCTGGCCAAGCTGAAGCCGTCCTTCGCGGACATCGGCGAGCTCGGCGGCTTCGACGCCGTCGCGCTGCAGAAGTACCACTGGGTCGAGAAGATCGACCACGTCCACCACGCGGGCAACTCCTCCGGCATCGTCGACGGCGCCTCGCTCGTCGCCATCGGCTCCCGCGAGGCCGGAGACCGCAACGGCCTGACCCCGCGCGCCCGGATCGTCTCGGCGGCCGTCTCCGGCTCCGAGCCCACCATCATGCTCACCGGCCCGGCCCCGGCCACCCGCAAGGCCCTCGCCAAGGCCGGGCTGACCATCGACGACATCGACCTGATCGAGATGAACGAGGCCTTCGCCGGCGTCGTGCTGCGTTTCGTCAAGGACATGGGCGTCTCGCTCGACAAGGTCAACGTCAACGGCGGCGCCATCGCGCTCGGCCACCCGCTCGGCGCCACCGGCGCGATGCTGCTCGGCACCGTCGTCGACGAACTGGAGCGCCAGGACAAGCGCTACGGGCTCGTCACCCTCTGCGTCGGCGGCGGCATGGGCGTCGCAACCATCGTCGAACGCATCTGATCCGTCCTGATCCCTGATCCCACCTCTGACACGGAAGTAGCGAACATGAGCGAGTCCACCACGATCCGCTGGGAACAGGACGAGACCGGCGTCGTCACCCTGGTCCTCGACGACCCCGACCAGTCCGCCAACACGATGAACCAGGCCTTCAAGGACTCCATCGCGGCGATTGCCGACCGCGCCGAGGCCGAGAAGGACTCCATCCGCGGCATCATCTTCACCTCCGCCAAGAAGACCTTCTTCGCGGGCGGCGACCTCAAGGACATGATCCGGCTGCGCCCCGAGCACGCGCAGCTGGCCTTCGACACCGGCACCGCGATCAAGAGCTCGCTGCGCCGGATCGAGACCCTCGGCAAGCCCGTCGTCGCCGCCATCAACGGGGCGGCCCTGGGCGGCGGTTACGAGATCTGCCTGGCCTCCCACCACCGGATCGCCCTCGACGCCCCCGGCTCCAAGATCGGCCTGCCCGAGGTCACCCTCGGCCTGCTCCCGGCAGGCGGCGGCGTCACCCGTACCGTGCGCCTCATGGGCATCGCCGACGCGCTGCTCAAGGTGCTGCTCCAGGGCACCCAGTACAGCCCGCAGCGCGCCCTGGAGAACGGTCTGGTCCACGAACTGGCCGCCACCCCCGAGGAGATGCTGGCCAAGGCCCGCGCCTTCATCGACGCGAACCCGGAGTCGAAGCAGCCCTGGGACGTACCCGGCTACCGGATTCCCGGCGGCACGCCGTCGAACCCGAAGTTCGCCGCCAACCTCCCGGCCTTCCCGGCCAACTTGAAGAAGCAGCTGAACGGGGCCCCGTACCCGGCCCCGCGCAACATCCTGGCCTGCGCCGTCGAGGGCTCCCAGGTGGACTTCGAGACCGCGCTGACCATCGAGGCCCGCTACTTCACCGAGCTGGTCACCGGGCAGACCGCCAAGAACATGATCCAGGCGTTCTTCTTCGACCTCCAGGCCGTCAACGCCGGCCGCAGCCGCCCGCAGGGCGTCGAACCGCGCAAGGTCCGCAAGGTCGCCGTCCTCGGCGCGGGCATGATGGGCGCAGGCATCGCGTACTCCTGCGCCCGCGCGGGCATCGAGGTGGTGCTCAAGGACGTCAGCGCCGAGGCCGCGGCCAAGGGCAAGGCGTACTCCGAGAAGCTGCTCGACAAGGCCGTCTCCCGCGGCCGTACGACCGAGGCCCAGCGCGCCGAGCTGCTCGCCCGGATCACCCCGACCGCCGAGGCGGCCGACCTGGCCGGCTGCGACGCCGTCATCGAGGCCGTCTTCGAGGACACCGCCCTCAAGCACAAGGTGTTCCAGGAGATCCAGGACGTCATCGAGCCCGACGCGCTGCTGTGCTCCAACACCTCCACGCTGCCCATCACCGGGCTCGCGGAGGGCGTGAAGCGGCCCGTCGACTTCATCGGGCTGCACTTCTTCTCGCCCGTCGACAAGATGCCGCTGGTGGAGATCATCAAGGGCGAGCGGACCGGCGACGAGGCCATCGCCCGCGCCTTCGACCTGGTCCGGCAGATCAACAAGACCCCGATCGTGGTCAACGACTCGCGCGGCTTCTTCACCTCGCGCGTCATCGGCCAGTTCATCAACGAGGGCGTGGCCATGGTCGGCGAGGGCATCGAGCCCGCCTCGATCGAGCAGGCCGCCGCCCAGGCCGGGTACCCGGCCAAGGTGCTCTCGCTGATGGACGAGCTCACCCTCACCCTCCCGCGCAAGATCCGCAACGAGACCCGCAAGGCAGTCGAGGCCGAGGGCCGGGCGTGGGCCGAGCACCCCGCCGACACCGTCATCGACCGGATGGTCGACGACTTCGGCCGCCCGGGCCGCAGCGGCGGGGCCGGCTTCTACGAGTACGACGAGGCGGGCAAGCGCGTCCGCATCTGGCCGGGCCTGCGCGAGCACTTCGCCAAGCCGGACGCCGAGATCCCCTTCGAGGACATGAAGGAGCGGATGCTCTTCTCCGAGGCCCTGGACACCGTCCGCTGCCTCGACGAGGGCGTCCTCACCTCCATCGCCGACGCCAACATCGGCTCCGTCATGGGCATCGGCTTCCCGGCCTGGACCGGCGGCGTGATCCAGTACATCAACGGCTACGAGGGCGGCCTGCCGGGCTTCGTCGCCCGGGCCCGCGAACTCGCCACCGCGTACGGCGAGCGCTTCACGCCGCCCGCCTCGCTGGTCGGGAAGGCCGAGCGCGGCGAGACGTACGGCGACTAGTGCGGTGACGGGGAAGGCGGGCCGGGCTGCTCCCGGCCCGCCTTCCCTCGCCACGGCGCCGGGTCAGGGCAGTGTCCAGAACTGCTGTGTCACGAGGTAGAAGACGACGACCCAGAACACGGTCAGCCCGGTGACGATGCCCAGGCCGACCAGGTTGGTCCTGGCCGGCGGATCGTCCGGCGCGGGCCACAGCCACCGCTTGAGCAGGCGGTTCACGTAGTAGGGCATCGTGAAGAAGCTCATGATGAAGCTCGACAGCAGGTTGCCCACGAGCAGCCCGAGCCAGAGCGGCATGCCCAGCGGATGCAGGACGAGCGTCAGCAGCACGACGGTCGGGTACAGGCCGACCCAGACCGCGATGGAGGTCTTCGTCTCCGAGGGCGGCGGCACTTCCCTGCCGTTCTCCTCGAAGGCGAACCAGCTGCCGAACGAGTTGTCGATCGTGCGCAGTTTGAAGTCGTTGAACTTCTCCCCCTCGGCCAGGACCTGCCGACGCTTCTCCGACGTCAGCCAGGCGTCGAGGTGTTCGGCGTTGTCGTAGCGGTACAGGGTGGTCCACTCGTCCTGAAGGCCCTCGACGGGGCGGAAGATCTCGGTGCCGCGGAACCCTTCGAACCTGCTCTCCTCCTCGCTCATGCGGCGCTGCCAGTCGAGGAAGTCGTCGACCAGGTCCGGGTGGACGCGGTGGGTCACCACGACGGTCACGAGCGGGTCCGTCGGCTGCGTGCCGCCGCTGATCACCTGCTGGGTCGCGGGACCGTCGAAGTACTGCGCGCCGACGTCGAGGAGTCTCTGCCTGGTCGCGCCGTTCATCCAGGCCTGCAGATGGGCCACCGAGTCGAACCGGTAGACGATCACCCAGTCCGGTTGCACGGCGGTCGGCGGAGACACCTCGGCGCCGAGGTGCCCGGGGTATTCGGCGGCAGCGGCATTGACTTCTTCCTGCCACTTCTCGTACTCCCGCTCCATGCCGGGGCGGACCTTCCGGCCGATGATGACCGTCGCCGCGGCGTCCGCCTGCCGTTCGGTGGTCATCGTCTCGGGCCCGTCCGCGCCGACTGGCTCTCACCCAGCCGGCTGTAGATCCGTTCCGGGGTCAGGGGCAGCTCGCGGTAGCGGACGCCGGTGGCATCGCGGAGCGCGTTCGCCAGCGCCGGGGCCACCGGGTTGATGCAGCATTCCGCCATCCCCTTCGCCCGCAGGGGCCCGACCGAGTCCGACGAGCCCACCAGGAGAAGCTCGGTGCGGGGGACATCGGCGTAGGTGGGGATCCGGTAGTTGCGGAGGTTCGGGTTGGCCATGGCACCGTCCGCGTCGACCTGGAAGTTCTCGGTCAGCGCGAATCCGATGCCCTGGGCGACGCCGCCTTCCACCTGCCCCCGGACCTGCTCGGGGTTGATGATCACACCGGCGTCGGCCGCATGGACGCTGTGCAGGATACGGATCTCACCCGTCATCCGGTGGACGGCGATGCGGAAGCCCTGGGTGTTGGAGGTGACGCTGCGGGGCGAGCCGTAGGCCTTGCGGGCGGCGGTGAAACGGATCCCGCGGGCCCGGGCCAGGGCGACGAGCTCGGCCAGCGGGACGCGCTCGTCCCCGCAGACGACGTGGTCGTCGTCCATCGAGCACATCACGAGGTGGACGCCCGTGTGCGCGGCGGCGAACTCCAGGATGCGGTCGCGCACCGCGCCCGCGGCCCGGTATACCGCGTTGCCCGCCACGAAGAGTCCGGCGCTCGCGAAGGCCCCCGTGTCGAATCCCGTGCGGTCGGTGTCGGACTGCACGAGGCGGATCCGCGGCGGCGTCGTCCCCAGCTGGTTGGCGGCGATCTGGACGTGCGCGGTCGAGGTACCCTCCCCGAACTCGACCGTGCCGACGGCCAGTTCGTACACGAGGTCGTCGCCGAGCGTGAGCCAGGCCTCGGAGATGTGCTCGGTCGGCGGCGCGGTCTCGTGCAGGGAGCTGGCCACGCCGATCCCGACGAGCCACCCGGGGCCGGGGGAGGGCTGATCGGCCGTACGGGCCAGTGCGCCGGCCACGAGGTCGATGCACTTGGCGAGCCCGTCCTCGTTGAACATCACGTCGTCGGGGCCGTCGTGCATGGCGACGAGCGGATCGCCGGGGCGCACGATGTTGCGGCGGCGCAGCTCGAGCGGATCCATGTGCAGGGCCAGGGCCAGCTCGTCCATCGCGCACTCGACGGCGAAGGCCGGCTGGGTCATTCCGTAGCCGCGCAGCGCGCCGCTGGGAACGGTGTTCGTGTAGACGGAGTAGGCGTCGTACTTCTTGTTGGGGCAGCGGTAGATCATGACGGCGGCGCCGCCCGCGTAGAGCGTCTCGCCGCCGTGGTTGCCGTAGGCGCCGGTGTTGGACACGTTGCGGACCTGGAAGGCCGTGAGCGTGCCGTCCGCCTTCGCGCCGAGCGTGACCGTCAGCTTCATCGGGTGCCGGGGCGAGGCCGTGGTGAACTCCTCCTCGCGCGTGTACTCGAAGCAGACCGGCCGCCCCGTGTCCAGGGTGGCGAGCGCCACCAGGTCCTCCGAGATGACCTCCTGCTTGCCGCCGAAACCGCCGCCGACGCGCTTGCAGAACACGCGGAGCTGGTCCGGGCGCAGCGCGAACAGGTAGGCCAGTTTGACCTTCGCGATCGACGGAGACTGCGAACTGGTGCGGACGTTCAGCCTGCCGTCCTCCATCCAGGCGATCGAGCCGTGGGTCTCGAGGTGCGCGTGCTGCACGCGCGGTGAGAAGTACGTGCCCTCGTGGATCACGTCGGCCGCGGCGAACCCCGCGTCGACATCGCCGATGTGCGAGTGGGTCTCCAGCAGGAGGTTGTGGACGGAGTCCCGGACGAACGGGTCCTCCGAGCCGTGCAGTTGGGGCGCTCCATCGGCCATGGCCTCTTCCGGGTCGAAGACCGCGGGCAGCACCTCGTACTCCACGCCGAGCCTGCGGCAGCCCTCCTCGGCCGCCCCGACCGTGTCGGCGAGGACGACGGCGACGCGCTGGCCGACGAAGCGGACCGTGTCGTCGAGGATGTAGGTGTCGTCCGGATCGACGAGGTGGTCGGTGTGGATCGCCGTGGTGAACCGCCTGCGCGGCACGTCCTCCCAGGTGTAGACGCGGTGCACACCGGGGACCGCGAGCGCCGCGGACTTGTCGATCGAGACGATCCGGGCGTGCGCGTGGGGCGAGTGCAGCACTTTGAGGTGCAGCATGCCTTCCATGCGCGTGTCCATCGTGAACTCGGCCCGACCGGTCACCACGTCCTCGGCCGCCGGCGCGCCGACGCTCGTCCCGACGGCCTTTCCGGGCGCGGCGCTCTGCACGCCGGTGACGCCCTTCACCGCGTCCTCGATCGACCGGTAACCGGTGCAACGGCAGAGATTTCCCTTCAACGCCCGTGGCAGGTCCGCCTTCTGGGCCTCGGTGAAGGCCGCCGACGTCATGATCATCCCTGCGGTGCAGAAACCGCACTGGAACCCCGGGGCATCGCGGAACCGCCGCTGCACCGGATGCAGGTCGCCGGGCGTGCCGAGACCCTCGATCGTGGTCACCTCGCGGCCGTCCGCGCGGAAGGCGGGGGTGATGCAGCTGTGCACCGGTGCGCCGTCCAGCCACACCGTGCACGCACCGCAGTCGCCCGCGTCGCACCCCTTCTTGACGCCGAAGTGACCGAGGGTGCGCAGGAAGGTGCGCAAGCACTGGCCGGGGGCCGGTTCTTCGTCGAAGCTCCGTCCGTTCACGAGGTAGGTCATCGAGGGCCCCCAGCGATGAGTTCGCCGCGGATCTCTTCGGCGAAGTGCTGTGTCAGGTGGCGACGGTGGTCGGGGGTCCCGTTGGGGTCGGCGAACCAGACGTCGGCGGGGATGGCGTCGATGCTCTGCCGCAGGGTGTGGGCATCGGGCATGGAGTCGAAGGCGAACCGTACCGGCCGCGTGGTGCCGGCGGTGACGGTGAGCAGCAGATTGCTCGTCCCGGGCGTGTGCGTACCGATGAGGAACACGGTCGACCGGCCCAGGTGGGTCAGCGTGAAGCGGCGGTGCGCGGCGCGTTTGCGCAGGGCGTGCGCCGGAATGTCGACGCGGCGCAGCAGCTCCCCGGGCGCGAGGACGTTGCGGTTGTTCCCGGTGACGAAGTCGAGGGCGTCGACGGTGCGCACGGACCCGTCGGGGGCCCACAGTTCGTAGCGTGCCTCCAGTGCGACCGTGAGCGTGATCATCGGTCCGGCGGGCAGGGACATGCAGATGTTTCCGCCGACGGTCGCCGCGTTCCAGACCTTGAACGAGGAGAGGAACGCCTCGCAGGACGTCGGGATGAGGGTGCCCGCGATCCAGTCGTCCGGCGGCGTGAAGCCGTACAGGTCGCGGATCGTGCAGGTGGCACCGATCTCAAGGCCGGCGTCGCCCGGGACGAGGGGGTCCCACGGCAGCGCCGTCAGGTCCACCAGGCGGCGCAGGCTCGGCTGCTCGGCGGAGAACAGCCAGGTGCCGCCCGCGAGCCAGGCGTCGCCGTCGCGCCAGTCCGCGCCCGGCCGGTCGGCCGGCCGCCGCACGACTTCGGTGATGGTGTTGAGGTCCATGGGAATTGATCTCCCTCACGAAGGCACTCGTGAACTGCTCGAGGGAGGCCGGCCCGGCGCGGAGATGTATTTTCAGCGTACCCAGAACGGGTCCGGCCCGCTCGGTCAGGAGTCCTCGCCGGAGGCCGCGTCGGACATCTCGCCGCCGGAGACGAAAGCCGCCCGCAGTTCCTCCCGGAGCGACCGCTGGAAGGCCGTCACCAGCGCCTGCACCACCATCGGCTGCATGTGCGCCGACAGCGCCTTCATCGACTCCACCCGCTCCGGATCGCTCTCGCCCTCCGTGAACGGCCCCCACACCTCGTCCCGGAACAGCGCCGTCAGCTCGTGCGCCGCCGACCTGGTGTGCTCCACCAGCACCTTGCGCGCCGCCAGGATCGTCTCGTGCGCGATCGGCACGTCCAGCAGCGCGACCCCCAGCCGCAACAGGCCCACGTCCACCCGGAACCCGTCCCCCGACACGGCGAGCACGTTCATCGCCGTCAGCCGCCGTACGTCGGTGTCCGACAGGCTCCGCCCCGCCCGCTTCTCCAGCTCGGCCCGCGAGACCTCCTGCGCCGAGTCCGGTGCCCAACTGGCCACCAGCGCCCGGTGTATCGCCAGATCGTGCGCACTCAGATCGTCGGGCAGCGCGTCCAGGTAGCGCTGACAAGCCGACAGCGTCATGCCCTGGTGCTGCAACTCCTCGATCAGGGCCAGCCGGGAGAGGTGCTCCGGGCCGTAGTGGCCCACCCGACGAGGACCGATCACGGGAGGGGGCAAAAGCCCGCGCGTGCTGTAGAACCGTACGGTACGGACGGTGACGCCCGCCCTGGCCGCCAGCTCGTCGACGGTGAGCATCGGCTCGGGTGCCTGGTCGGCCATCGTCTGCGCCTCGCTCTCTGCTCCACATGCTCCACAGCTTGGGTTCAACAGTATTGCTGTCGCACCAACGATGTGAAACGGCCAGGAGCTGCCCATGACCACGAACCTGCGACTGCCCGGACGACCCGAGGAGCTCACCCTCCCCGCCCTGCTGGCCCGCAACGCCGCCGAGTACGGGGACCTGCCCGCCCTCTCCTGGCGCGCCGGCCCCGGAGCCGCCCAGTGGACGACCCTCAGCTGGAGCGAGGTGCGCCGCCAGACCGCCGTCCTCGCCTCCGGCTACGCCGCCCTCGGCGTCGAGCGCGGCGACCACGTCCTGCTGATGATGGGCAACCGCCCCGAGCACTGGCTCAGCGACCTCGCCATCGTCCACCTCGGCGCCGTCCCCGTCACCGTGTACGGGACCTCCGCGCCCGGGCAGATCGCCCACATCGCCCGCCACAGCCGGGCCAAGGTCGCCGTCGTCGAGGGCGCCCGCGAGCTCGCCCGGTGGGAGCCGCTGCTGACCGACGCCGGCGTGCCCCTGGAGCGGCTGGTCGTGGCGAACGCCGCCGAGGCGGGCCCGCACCGCACGTACGGCTCCCTGTACGCGAGCGGTGCCCGGCTGCACCGCGCCGACGCCTTCGAGAAGGCCTGGCGGGACACCCGCCCCGAGGACCCGCTCACCGTCGTCTACACCTCCGGCACCACCGGCGATCCCAAGGGCGTCCGCCTCAGCCACCGCAACCTCATGCTCCAGGCGGTCCGCCTCGACCGGCACGTGGAACTGCCCGAGCACGCCGAGCACATCTGCTACCTGCCCTTCGCGCACATCGCCGAGCGGGTCCTCGGCATCTACCTGCCGCTGCTGCGCGCCGCCCACGTACGGCTGTGCGCGGACCCCGCCGCCGTGTCCGGCGCGGTCCGCGAGCTGCGCCCGGTGCAGTTCTTCGGCGTGCCCCGCGTGTGGGAGAAGCTCGCCGCGTCCGTCCGGGCCGTCCTCGCCCAGCTGCCAGGGGAGCAGCGCGCCGCCATCGAGGCGGCCAACGAGCTGGCCCGCGCCCGGGCCGGCCACCGCGAGCGCGGGGAGGCGATACCGGCCGCGCTCGAAGCCTCGTACGCCACCGCGAAGGAGCGGGCGCTGGACCCGCTGCTGGGCCTGGCGGGCCTGGACCGCCTCGTCTGGACGGCGAGTGCCACCGCGCCGATGCCGATCGACGTGGTCCGCTTCTGGGCGGGCTGGGGGATCACCATCATGGATGCCTGGGGGCTCACCGAGACCGCCGGCGTGTGCACGGTCAACAGCCCGGATGCCTTCCGGCTCGGATCGGTGGGCCGGCCGATCGAGGGGCTGGAGCTGAGGCTCGCCGACGACGGGGAGATCCTCACCCGCGGCGAGACCGTCTTCGGCGGCTACCTGCGGCCCGACGGCTCGGTCGAGAGCGCCGCCGACGCCGAGGGCTGGTTCCCGACCGGGGACATCGGCCGGCTCGACGAGGACGGGTTCCTCTGGCTGACCGACCGCAAGAAGGAACTGATCATCACCTCCACGGGCAAGAACGTCTCCCCGGCGCTGGTGGAGAACACCGTCAAGGAGCACCCGCTGATCGGCCAGGCGCTGGTCCACGGAGACGCCCGGTCCTACCTCGTCGCCCTGCTGGTCCTCGACCAGGAGCTGGCCCCGGCCTGGGCCGCGGCCCGGGGCATCGAGGCCGCCTCCCTCGGCGAGCTCGCCGAACACCCCGCCGTCCGGGAGGAGATCGCCCGGGCCGTCGAGGCGGCCAACGCGCGGCTCAACCGGACCGAGCAGATCAAGCGGTACCGGGTGCTGACCGAGGAGTGGGGCCCGGAGTCGGGCGAGCTCACGCCCTCGCTGAAGCTGCGCCGCCGCGTGGTCCGGGAGAAGTACGGGGCGCTGATCGAGGGCCTCTACGAGGCCCCCTGACGCGAACGGCCCTGGTCCGGTGGGCGGCACGCCGCTCACCGGACCAGGGCCGAGGTCTAGCGGCCGATCAGCGGGTAGTGGTCGGAGAGGTTGGTGTACGTGTAAGAGGAGCCCCAGCTGGAGACCGTCCAGGGTGCCGACTCCTCCTTGACGACGTTGTTCTCCCAGCCCGCCGGACGGGCGTTGCCCTTGCGGTAGAGGACGTAGTCCAGGTCCTCGCGCGGGTCGGTCGGGTAGCGGTAGTTCGCTATCGAGTTCAGCGCGGTGTCGAAGGAGTACGGGTGGCCCGTGCGCGTGTCGGAGCCGGCCAGGTCGGCGTTGGCGAGCAGGGCGGCGTACTCGGGGGTGCGCGAGTCGACGTTCAGGTCGCCGGCCACGATGACCTGCTCGTTCGCCGGGATGTTCTTCCCGTCCAGGAAGGCGTCGATCGCGCGGAACTGGCGGGCGCGCATGTCCGCCGCCTCGCCCGCGCCGCAGCCCGGGTCGGTGGACTGGGCGTGCGTGCCGACCACGTGCACCTTGGTGCCGTTCACGTTCAGCACGACATAGGCGAAGCCCTTGTTGGACCACCAGTCGGCGCCGCAGGCGTCCTTGTAGACCACCTGCTCCTTGCGGACGATCGGCCACTTGCTCAGGACCGTGACGCCGCCGTCCTCCGGGGTGGTGGAGGAGTAGGCGCCGCCCGTGGCGTCCCAGCCGGTCTTGCTACGGCCGACGACCGGGGTCTGGTACGGGTACTGGGCCGCCGAGTTGGCCTTCAGCGCGTCGGAGGCGCCGTTGTCGAAGGCCTCCTGGAGCACGACCACGTCGTGGCCCTGGTAGAAGCCGGCCTTGGGGATCTCCGCCGCCCGGTGGTCCTGACCCCAGTTCGGGTACAGGTTCTTGCTCATCAGGAAGACGTTGTACGACAGGACGCTCAGCCGAGGGGTGGAGGCGACCCCGGCCGTGGCGGAGGGCGCGGCCGTGGCGGCCGGCGCGGTGGTGGCGGCCAGCGCGCCGGCGGCGACCGCGGCGACGGCAGCGGCGGCGGCCCGGTGACGGCGGTGCGAGGTGTGCTGCATGGAGGTCTCCATCATTCCTGCGGGGGAAGGGAAGATCGGCTCCGCCATCCAAGCAGCCACGGTTACCTCTGGGTAACACCCGTGACAAGACTTTCTGTCCGGCCCGGGGACATCTGGCTCTCGCATACTGGTCACATGAGCACAACGGCAGCGAACACATCGGAAAGCCGCCCCCCGGGGGCCCGCACCGACCCCGAGCCACCCCCGCCCGGAGGGGTGCTGTGGACCACGGCCGGGGACATCCGGTCCTTGCTGACGCTGCCCGCCGCCTTCACCCTCCAGGTCGCCCACCCCGCGGTCGGGGCCGGGGTCGACCAGTACTCGGTCTTCCGCACCGACCCCTGGGGGCGCGGCGAGCGCTCGCTGCGCTCCGTCCAGCTGTGGGTGTACGGCGGGGACGAGGCCGCCGCCGAGGGCCGCAGGGTCCGCCGCCTGCACCGGGAGATCCAGGGCACCGACACCCGGGGGCGCCGCTACCACTCCCTCGACCCGGCCTGCTACGCCTGGGTGCACGCCACCGGGTTCCCCATCGCCCTGTACTCCGGGCGCTACCTGTTCCGCCGCATCAGCCCCGCCGACGAACGGCAGCTCTACCGGGAGTGGCTCCAGGTCGGCCGGATCCTCGGCCTGCGCGACCGGGACATGCCGCAGACCGTCGAGGAGTTCTGGCCGTACTACCACCGGATGCTGGCCGAGGAGATCGAGCCGACCGCGGTCGCCCGCGAGCTGGTCGCCACCGACGTGCCGCTGCCCCGCCCCGAGGGCGGCCCGCTGCCGGTGCGGCTGCTGCTGCGGCTCACCTGGCCCGTGCTGAGCGTGGCCTACCTGCGCTTCCGGGCCTTCGTCACCGTCGGCTACATGCCGCCCGAGGCGCGCGCGGCCGTCGGGCTGGAGTGGAGCCCGGCCCAGGAGCGCAGGCTCCGGCGGTTCAGCACGGCCGCACGGCTCCTCGTACCGCTGCTCCCCGAACGGCTGCGGTACCTGCCCATCGCGCGGGCGGCGCGGGCCCGCCGGCGCGCCGCCGCCCGCTGACGGGGGTCAGTGCCCGTCGTTCCCGTGCTCGGTCCCGTGCTCGGTCCCGTGGTCGTGGTCGTGGATCGTGTTCGTCTCCGCGATCTTCTTCCAGGACTTCGGCTCCGTCTTCGTCACCGGGGCCGAGAAGGAACGGGCCGTGGCGGCCGGCGCCGTGGGGTTCAGCGCCGAGGCGTCCGGCTTGCCCGGGGTGTACAGCCAGGTGTCGAACAGCTGGGCCAGCGGCCGCCCGGACACCTTCTCCGCGTAGGCGACGAAGTCCGCGACCTTGGCGTTGCCGTAGGAGCGCTCGGCCGGCCAGCCCTTGAGGATCTGGAAGAACTTCTCGTCGCCGATGTGGTTGCGCAGCGCCTGCAGGGCGATTCCGCCGCGGTCGTACACGGCACCGTGGAACTGGTTCTCCGGACCCGGGTCACCCGGCTTGACCTGCCAGAACGGGTCCTCCGCCGGACGCGTGGAGTAGGCCCAGTCGGCGAGCTCCCGCGCGGTGCCCTCGCCCTCCTTCTCCGACCACAGCCACTGGCTGTAGCGGGCGAAGCCCTCGTTGATCCAGATGTCCTTCCAGCCCTCGACGGACACGCTGTCGCCGTACCACTGGTGGGCCAGCTCGTGCACGACCACCGAGACGTTGGCGCCGTTCTGGAACTGGCGCGGACCGTAGAACGGCCGCGTCTGGGTCTCCAGCGCGAAGCCGGCGGTCACGTTCGGCACGTAGCCGCCCAGCGCGTTGAAGGGGTACGGACCGAAGACCCCCTCCAGCCACTCGGCGACCTCGGCGGTCCGCTCCACGCTCGCGCGCGCCGCGCCCGCGTTGTCGCCGAGGTCCTTGCTGTAGGCGTTCAGGACCGGCAGGCCGCTCGCCGTCTTGTCGGTGGTGATGTCGAACTTGCCGACCGCGAGGGTGGCGAGGTACGTGGCCTGCGGCTTGTTGGACCGCCAGTTGTAGCGGGTCCAGCCGAGCCGCGAGGTCTGCGACTGGAGCACGCCGTTGCTGATCGCCTGGGTGCCGTCCGGGACGTTGACCGAGACGTCGAAGGTGGCCTTGTCGAGCGGGTGGTCGTTGCTCGGGAACCACCAGACCGCCGAGTCGGGCTCCTGCGCCGCCACGCCGCCGTCGGGCGTGCGCTGCCAGGCCGTCCAGCCGTCGACCTTCAGCTCGGAGGGCTTCCCTGCGTACTTGACGACGACGGTCAGCGGGGTGTTGCGCGCCAGCGGCTTCGCCGGGGTGACCTCCAGCTCGTGGGTCCCGGAGGTGGCGAACTTCGCCTTGGCCCCGTTGACCCGGACCTCGCTGACCTGGAGGCCGAAGTCGAGGTTGAAGCGGGACAGGTCCTGCTTGGCCGTGGCGAGGAGGGTGGCGGTGCCTTCGAGCAGGTCCGTCTTCGGCTGGTACTGCAGGCGCAGGTCGTAGTGCGACACGTCGTATCCGCCGTTGCCGCTGGCCGGGTAGTAGGGATCGCCGATACCCGGGGCGCCCGGACCGGAACTCGCCGCCGACGCCGGGATCACCAGCAGCAGGGAAGCGGCGAGCACGCTCGGGGCGATGACTTTGCGGTGCACGAATGGCTCCAAGTGGTAGGGGAGACAGATCGGTTCAAGGCCTTGTCGCTCGACCGTATTCACCCGTGGCGCCCCACGTCATGTCCATGGCCCCCGCTGTCACACGATCGCCATCCGGCCGTCACGGGCCGGCGGACAGCGCCGCGAGGGCGCCCAGGGCACCGAGCGTCAGATACACCCCGGCGACCGCCCAGTGCTGCCGGGCCAGGGCCCGTGGCCTGCGGCGCAGCCAGCGGCTCAAGGCCCCGCCGGCGCACGCGTAGCCGATGTCGAGGAGCGCGCCGAGGACGAGGAACACCCCTCCGAGGAGCCACATCTGTGCCTTCGGATCGGCTGAATCCGGCCGGATGAACTGCGGGAGGAAGGCCAGGAAGAAGAGGGTCACCTTGGGGTTGAGGAGATTGGCCAGGGCGCCGTCGGCGAAGGCACGGCCCAGGGGCGCGGGCGGGGTCTCCTCGGCGTCGGGGAGGAACGGCCCGGCGCGCAGGGCCCGTACGCCCAGGAACAGCAGATAGCCCGCGCCGGCGTAGGAGAGGACGAGGAAGGCGGCGGGGGAGCGGGCCACCAGTTCCCGGGCGCCCGACACGGCGACGGCGATGTGCACCACGGTGGCGCTCTCCACCCCCGCCGCCGTGGCCAGCCCCGCCCGCCGGCCCTGGGCGGCGGCGCGCGTGACGATCAGGACCATGTTCGGGCCGGGGACGAGGATGAGCACCACGGCTGCGGCGACGAAGGCGAGGAGGGTGGCGGTGGTCATAGATTGAGCCTGGTGGAGCCCGGGGGAGGGCACCCGGGCCAATGGAGGGGCAAGTGGACCGTTCCGCGCCGCGCGTGTGGTCGCCGGCCGAACTGGACGCCGTACTGGGCGGCTGGACGAGCGGCCCCGGCCCGCTGTACCGGCGCCTCGCCACCGCCCTGCACCGCGCCGTCCGCACGGGCGAACTCGCCCCCGGCGACCGGCTGCCCGCCGAGCGGACCCTCGCCGCGGCCCTGGGCCTCAGCCGGGCCACCGTGGTCTCCGCCTACGACGCACTGCGCGGCTCCGGCGCGGTGGACAGCCTGCGGGGGAGCGGGACCCGGATCGCCCGGCTGCCGGGAGCCTCGCTGCGGCCGGCCGACGGGCGGGTCCACGGCGGCACCGGCACGGCCGTGGTCCAGCGGCTGGTGGACGGCCCGGCCGAGGTGATCTCCCTGTCGGCCGCCGCACAGGGCGCGGTTCCCGAGGTACGGGAGGCCCTCGCCGCGCTCCTGGCCGACGGGCTGGATCCGCTGCTGGCGGAGACCGGCTACCACCCGGGCGGCCTTCCGGAGCTGCGGGCCGCGATGGCGGACCGGTACACGGCCGACGGGCTGCGGACGGAGCCCGGACAGATCCTCGTCACGACCGGCGCCACCCAGGCGCTCACCCTCGTGGCGCAGCTGTACGTACGGCGCGGTTCGGCGGTGGTGGTGGAGACACCGAGCTGGCCGGGATGCCTGGACGCCCTGCTGGCCGCCGGGGCGCGGCCGCGGCGGGTGCCGCTGGACGCGGACGGCATCGAGCTGCCCGGCTTCCGGGCCGCCCTGCCCGGGGCGGTGCTGGCCCAGGTCACGCCCACCTTCCACAACCCGACCGGGGCACTGATGTCCGCCGCCCGGCGGGAGCGCGTCGCGGCGCTGGCCGCGCGGGCGCGGGTTCCGGTCGTGGAGGACCTCGCCTACGACACCCGGCTGTGGGACACCCCGGAGCCGGGCCCGGTGGCCGCGTTCGCCCCGCCGGACGCGGAGGTGCTGAGCGTCGGCTCCCTCGCCAAGGCCGTGTGGGGCGGCCTGCGCATCGGCTGGCTGCGCGGGCCTGCGCCGGTGGTGGAGCGCCTCGCCCGGCTCAAGGCCCTGGCCGACCTGGGCAGTCCGCTGCTGGACCAGGCCCTCGCCGTCCGCCTGCTGCCGCGCGTGGAGGCCATCCGGGCGGCCCGGGCGGTGACCCTGCGGGCCGCCCTGACCGGGCTGGAGGGGCTGCTCGTACGGGAACTGCCCGGCTGGTCCTGGCAACGCCCGGCCGGCGGCGCGGCCTTGTGGATCCGGCTCCCGGCGGGAACGGACGCGGCCGTCTTCGCGCAGGTCGCGCTGCGGTACGGGGTCGAGCTGATCCCCGGCTCGACGACCGACCCCTCGGGCGCCCACGACGACCGCGTCCGACTCCCCTTCACGCTCCCGCCGCCCCGCCTGGCGGAGCTCGTGGCCCGCCTCTCCCGCGCCTGGTCCGCGTTCCCGGGCGCCGGTGGCCGGATCCACAGCCGGACCTGGCCGACATACTGAGCAGTCGGTAACCTGCCGTCCATGACTCTTCCCCCGCTCGCCGCACGGCACTGCTGGCACGCCGCGATCAATCCGCTGCACTCCACCGTCTACTTCTCGCGGGACACCACCAAGGAGTTCGCCGGCCTCGGGATCACCGACCCCGTCGCCGTCAACCTCGCCCACCGGTCCGCGGCCATGGGCGCCGTCGGAGCGGGCACGGTGACCGCCACGTTCTACAACTACCGCCACGACCTCGTCGCCCGGCACCTCCCGGCCGTCTGGGAGACCGCCACGCCCGAACAGGCCCTCGCCGCCCGGCTGCGCGCCGCCGACGCCACCCTGCGCCGGCTGCTCGGCACCGAGACCATCGAGTCGCCCGAGCTCGCCGAGGCCGCCGACCTGGCGATACGCGCCACCGAGGGCTGTACCCGGCACGCCCGCCCCCTCTACGCGGCCCACGCCGACCTCCCCGTACCCGAGGAACCGCACCTGCGCCTGTGGCACGCCACCACCCTGCTGCGCGAGCACCGCGGCGACGGCCACCTCGCCGCCCTGCTCCTCGCGGACCTGGACCCGCTCGAAGCCCTGGTCAGCCACACCGCCACCGGCAAGGGCATGACCCCGAAGTGGCTCAAGTCCATCCGCGGCTGGGAGCAGTCCGACCTGGACGCCGCGGCCGCCCGGCTGCGCGAGCGCGGCGTGCTCGACGCCGGCGGCGAGCTGACCGAACAGGGCGCGGCCCTGCGCGAGCGGCTGGAGACCGAGACCGACCGCCTCGACGCCGCCCCCTACGAGCACCTGGGCGCAGCCGGCCTGGCCCGCCTGGCGGAACTCGGCGGCGGCTTCGTGATGAAGGCGGTCATGGCCGGAGCCTTCCCGGCGGATCTGCGCGGCAAGGCCTGACCGGCACGGCCTGACCGCGCCTGAACCGGCCCCGCCCCCGGGCCCCGCGGCCGCGCTCTGGCGGGCTTACCGCCCCTTGCCACGGCCACCTGCCACAATTGGCAGCCTTCCAGTGCAAACGAAGGCAGGCGGGACCCGATCGTGACGACGTCCATCGAAGGCAGGATCGCCGAGGAGCTCGGCGTACGGGAGCGGCAGGTCAAGGCCGCCGTCGAGCTGCTCGACGGCGGCTCCACCGTGCCGTTCATCGCGCGCTACCGCAAGGAAGCGACCGAGATGCTCGACGATGCCCAGCTGCGCACCCTCGAGGAGCGGCTGAGGTATCTGCGCGAGCTGGAGGACCGGCGCTCCGCGATCCTGGACTCCGTGCGGGAGCAGGGCAAGCTCGACGCCGAGCTGGAGGCGCGGATCAACGCGGCCGACACCAAGGCCCGGCTGGAGGACATCTACCTGCCCTTCAAGCCCAAGCGGCGCACCAAGGCGCAGATCGCCCGCGAGGCCGGTCTGGAGCCGCTCGCCGAGGGCCTGCTCGCCGACCCCTCGGTGGAACCGGCCGCCGCGGCCGCCGCGTTCGTCGACGCCGGCAAGGGCGTCGCCGATCCGGCCGCGGCCCTGGAGGGCGCCCGCGCCATCCTCACCGAGCGGTTCGCCGAGGACGCCGACCTGATCGGCGAACTGCGCGAGCGCATGTGGAGCCGCGGCCGGCTCGCGGCGAAGGTCCGCGAGGGCAAGGAGGAGGCGGGCGCCAAGTTCGCCGACTACTTCGACTTCGCCGAGCCGTTCACCGCGCTGCCCTCGCACCGCGTCCTCGCCATGCTGCGCGGCGAGAAGGAGGACGTCCTCGACCTCACCCTGGAGCCGGAGGAACCGAGCGAAACGCCCGGCCCGTCCACGTACGAGGGCATGGTCGCCCGCCGCTTCGGCATCGCGGACCGCGCGCGCCCCGGCGACAAGTGGCTGGCCGACACCGTCCGCTGGGCCTGGCGTACGAAGATCCAGGTGCACCTCGGCATCGACCTGCGGACGCGGCTGCGCGCCGCCGCCGAGGACGAGGCCGTACGGGTCTTCGCCGCGAACCTGCGCGACCTGCTGCTCGCGGCCCCCGCGGGCACCCGCTCGACGCTCGGCCTGGACCCGGGCTTCCGTACCGGCGTGAAGGTCGCCGTCGTGGACGCCACCGGCAAGGTCGTGGCCACGGACGTCATCTACCCGCACGTGCCCGCCAACAAGTGGGACGAGTCCCTCGCCAAGCTCGCCCGCCTCGCGAAGGAGCACGCGGTCGAGCTGATCGCGATCGGCAACGGCACGGCCTCCCGGGAGACCGACAAGCTCGCCGGGGACCTCATCACCCGCCACCCCGAGCTGGGGCTCACCAAGGTGATGGTCTCGGAGGCCGGCGCCTCCGTGTACTCGGCGTCCGCCTTCGCCTCGCAGGAACTCCCCGGCATGGACGTGTCGTTGCGCGGGGCGGTCTCCATCGCCCGGCGCCTGCAGGACCCGCTCGCCGAGCTGGTCAAGATCGACCCGAAGTCGATCGGCGTCGGCCAGTACCAGCACGACCTGTCCGAGGTGAAGCTCTCCCGCTCGCTCGACGCGGTGGTCGAGGACTGCGTGAACGGCGTCGGCGTGGACGTCAACACCGCCTCCGCGCCGCTGCTCTCGCGCGTGTCGGGCATCAGCGGCGGACTCGCCGAGAACATCGTCTCCCACCGCGACGCCAACGGCCCCTTCCGCAGCCGCAAGGGGCTCAAGGACGTGGCCCGCCTCGGCCCCAAGGCGTACGAGCAGTGCGCGGGCTTCCTGCGGATCCGCGGCGGGGACGACCCGCTGGACGCCTCCGCGGTACACCCCGAGGCGTACCCGGTGGTCCGGGCGATGGGCAAGACGGCCGGCGGCGAGGTGGCGGCCCTGATCGGCAACACCGGCGTCCTGCGCTCCCTGCGCCCGGAGCAGTTCGTCACCGAGGCCTTCGGCCTGCCCACGGTCACCGACATCCTGCGCGAGCTGGAGAAGCCGGGCCGCGACCCGCGGCCCGCCTTCAAGACGGCGACCTTCAAGGAGGGCGTGGAGAAGATCGGCGACCTGGCCCCCGGGATGATCCTGGAAGGCGTGGTCACCAACGTGGCCGCCTTCGGCGCCTTCATCGACATCGGCGTCCACCAGGACGGGCTGGCGCACGTCTCGGCGCTGTCGAAGACCTTCGTCAAGGACCCCCGGGACGTGGTCAAGCCGGGCGACATCGTCCGCGTGAAGGTCATGGACGTGGACATCCCGCGCAAGCGGATCTCGCTGACCCTGCGGCTGGAGGACGAGGCGGACCGTTCCGCCGGGGCGCCCGGGCAGCGCGAGGAGCGGCAGGAGCGGCGGGGCGGCGGCCGTCCGCCGCAGCAGCGCGGCGCCGCGGGCGCCCGCGAGGGCGGCGGCAGGAACCAGAGCCAGCGCGGTCAGGGCGGCGGCCAGGGCCAGCGGCAGGGCGGGGGCGCACCCGCCCCCGCGCCCGCCAACAGCGCGATGGCCGACGCCCTGCGCCGCGCCGGTCTCACCGGACCCGAGGAGCGCCGCAAGCGCTGACCGGCGGCATGCGGCCACCCCGGCGTGTGGGGTCTCCGTGCACGTTGGCCGAATAGGTTCCCCACCGGGGGACCTGCCTTGCCAATTCCCGTACAAGATCTGTAGGCATGGTGGAACGCCCGTTCGTCACCCGGCGGACGGGCATCCGCATTTCCCCTCAGGACCGCATTCCCCGAGGCCGCCTTGAAGGCACAGGACACCATGCCCATGCCCGCACACGCCTACCGACGCTGCCCGAGAAAGGGTCCGAAGAGGGATCACATGCCCCATCGGCAACTCAGCTTGCGTAAACGGTGCGAGAACATTCTCGGCCATCTGGAATTGACCCACCCCTTTTCACTCGACGCGCTGTGCAGCCGAATAGCCGAGCAGCGCGGCCGCCCCATCCGGCTCCATCCGCTCCCCAAGGAGGCGGCGGAGACCGGCGTCTGCGGACTGTGGGTCGGCACGGCCAGCGTCGACTACGTCTTCTACGAGGCGCAGACCACCCCGCTCCACCGGGAGCACATCGTGCTCCACGAGCTCGGCCACATCCTCTTCGGCCACCACTCGCTGGAGGGCGAGGAGGCCGACGGAGGTGCCCCCACCGTGCTCGGGCGCACCAACTACACCACCCGCCAGGAGCAGGAGGCGGAGATGCTCGCCAGCATGATCCGCATCCGCACGGCGAACGCGGGCCCGCAGCCGGTCACCCGGGCCCGGGGCACCCTGGCCCGGCTGGAGTCCGCCATGGGCTACGAGTGGGGCAACGATGGCTGCTGACCTGACCGCCTTCGGCAACTGGCTGTCGGTTCCCAGCGTGGTGATCCTGTGGATCGCGGTCCTCCTCCGCGCCCCCGGCGCCCTGCGCTCCCGGCAGCAGCGCGGCCTGTGGCTGGCCGTCGCCACGGCCGCCGCCGCGATGACCCTGAACCTCCCCGACGTCGTCGCCTACGCGATGAGCCGCGAGGCCGCGTACGCCCACACCATCGGCCTCGTACGCAACCTCATCGGCGTCCTCTCCGCCGGCGCCGTCCTCTACTTCGTGGCCGCCGCCACCGGCCGCCGCCGGCTCCAGCTCGCCTCCTGGACCGCCACGGCGGGCTGGCTCACCGCGCTCGTCGCGCTGGACATGGCCGCGCCCGGGCACGGCACGCACACCATGCCGCCGGTCGGCGATCCGGTGCCCTCCCTCGCGTACTGGCTGGTGCTGATCTCCGCGCACCTGGCCGCCAACACCATCTGCGTCTCCCTGTGCTGGCGCTACAGCCGCCGCACCGAGAGCCGGGGGCTGGCCGCCGGTCTGCGGCTCTTCGGCCTCGGAACCGCGCTCGCCGGCCTGTTCTGGCTCGCGTACCTGCTCAAGGCCCTGTTCGGCAGCACCTGGGCGATGCCCGCGCTGCCGCTGATGATGAACGTGCACGGCCTGCTGCGCGCCGCCGGGATCCTCGTGCCGACCCTGTTCACCTTCCGCCGCACCGCCGCCGACATCGCCACCGCGTGGCGGCTGTGGCCGCTGTGGCGCGACCTGGTCCAGGCCGTCCCGCACGTGGCTCTGAACAAGCCGCGGGCCGGGCGGGTGGTCGAGCTGCTGTGGCCCCCGGTCCCGCGCAACCTGCTCGTGTACCGCAAGGTCATCGAGACGCGCGACGCGATCCTGATCCTCGGGGAGTACGTCTCCCCGGGCGCCCTGGAACTCGCCCGCGGCCAGGTCGCCGGCCGCGGGGTCCCCGAGCAGCGGCGCACCGCGGCCGCGCTGGCCTCCGTACTGAAGGAGGCGCGGCGGACGAAACTCGACGGACTGCCCGGACAGCCGGGCGAGGCGGTCGGCCTGGAGCTGACCGCCGCGATCCAGACCTCCGACGAGAGCGGGGACCTGGCGGACGAGGCCCGGTTCCTCGTCGACGTCGCCCAGGAGTACACCGCACGCCGTGACGTCTCGGACCGTCGGGAAGTGAAGCCGTCTTGACCACCGTACTGATCACCGGGGCCAGTGCCGGACTGGGCGCGGCCTTCGCCCGGGGCTTCGCCGCCAAGGGCTGCGACCTGGTCCTCGTCGCCCGCGACAAGGAGCGGCTGCGGGCCGTCGCGCGGGACCTCGGCCGGGAGTTCGGCACGGCGGCCGAGGTGCTGCCCGCCGACCTGCTGGACGCGGCGGACTGCGCGGTGGTCGCCGAGCGGCTGGCCGACCGGGCCCGGCCCGTGGACATCCTGGTCAACAACGCGGGCTTCGGGCTGCCCGCGCCCTTCCCGTACAGCCCGGTCGAGGACGAGGAGCGGATGCTCGACCTGCTGGTCAAGGTCCCGCTCCGGCTCACCCACGCCGTGCTGCCGGGCCTGCGCGAGCGCCGCCGGGGCGCGGTGGTCAACGTCTCCTCGGTGGCCGGACTACTGCCGACCGGCACCTACGGGGCCGCCAAGGCGTGGATCACCGCGTTCAGCGAGTCGCTGCGGGTGGACATGGCACCGTACGGGGTCCGGGTGCTGGCGGTGGTCCCGGGCTTCACGCGCACCGAGTTCCAGGAACGCGCCGGGATGGACGTCAGCGCACTGCGCGAGGCGGTCTGGCTGGAGCCGCGGGCCGTGGTCGACCAGGCCCTGCGCGACCTCGCCCTGCGCCGCCCGCTCAGCATCACGGGCCGCCGCTACCAGGTGTACGCACTGGCGGCCCGCCACCTTCCGCGCGCCTTCGTGGCCCGCAGGATGGCCCGCACCCGGCGCGCCCCGGCAGACCGGCCGGCCGAGCGCTGAAGCCGCCGCGGCAGCCCGATGCGCGGCCCGGTGACGGGTCCGCGCAGGGGCGTGCTGTGTGGGATCACCAGTGGCCGTGTCCTCGGCCGTGGCCGTTTCCTCCATAACCGTTGTCGTCGTCATCGTGGTCCCAGCCACCGTGGCGCCAGCCGCTGTAGTGACCGCCGTAGTCGTCGTCGTCATCGTCGTCGCAGCCGCCGCCGTTGACGTAACTGACCGGTTGGGTCGGGGCTGCCGCCGAGGCGGTGCCCGCCGTGCCGAGCGCGGCCCCACCGGCCATCAGGAGACCGGCGGCGGAGGCCACGAAGAGGCGCTTCGCTCTCTGTGCATGCATGGGTATTCCCTTTCCTTCCACCCTCTCGCACCTCTGCGAGGCATGAGGGGGCGGAACCGCGGCCGCAGAAACAGAATGCGCAGCGCGGATCGGATGCAGGGCCGCCGGAAATGCGGAAGCACAGTCCCGGCCACAAGGGCTCAGGCGCCATATGGGTCCCGAAGCAGGCACGCGTCCGAGGTACTACCCCTGCCGACGCGGCACTCCGGCCATGGAGGCGTGCTCCGCGGTTGCGGCTCTCACCCACAAAGGCTAGTCGCGCACGAGCCGGTCGGCACCTTGAGACGCCGGGGCCGCTCCCGCACCCGGCGCCGCCAACTGCCCTCCCCCGTCGGCTACAGCTCGGTGACCTTGCCGCCCACGACGCGGAGGCGGCGGGTCACCGAGACGGCGTCCAGCATGCGGCGGTCGTGGGTGACCAGGAGGAGCGTGCCCTCGTAGGCCTCCAGGGCGGACTCCAGCTGCTCGATCGCCGGGAGGTCCAGGTGGTTGGTGGGCTCGTCCAGGACCAGCAGGTTCACCCCGCGTCCCTGGAGCAGGGCCAGGGCGGCGCGGGTGCGCTCGCCCGGGGAGAGGGTGGCCGCCGGGCGCAGGACGTGGGCCGCCTTGAGGCCGAACTTGGCCAGCAGGGTGCGGACTTCGGCCGGCTCGGTGTCCGGGACGGCCGCGCAGAAGGCCTCCAGCAGCGGTTCGTCCCCGAGGAACAGGCCGCGGGCCTGGTCCACCTCGCCGATCAGGACGCCGGAGCCGAGGGTGGCGGAGCCGGAGTCCGGCGCCAGCCGGCCGAGCAGGACGGCGAGCAGGGTGGACTTGCCCGCGCCGTTCGCCCCGGTGATCGCCACCCGGTCCGCCCAGTCGATCTGCAGGCTGGCCGGGCCGAAGGTGAAGTCCCCCCGCTTGACGGCCGCTTCGCGCAGGGTCGCGACCACCGAGCCGGAGCGCGGGGCCGCCGCGATCTCCATGCGCAGCTCCCACTCCTTGCGCGGCTCGTCGACCACCTCCAGCCGCTCGATCGCGCGCTGCGTCTGGCGGGCCTTGGCGGCCTGCTTCTCGCTGGACTCGCCGCGCAGGTTCTTGCCGATCTTGTCGTTGTCGCTCGCCTTGCGGCGGGCGTTGCGCACGCCCTTGTCCATCCAGTTGCGCTGCATCTGGGCCCGGCCCTCGAGGGCGGACTTCTTGCCCGCGTACTCCTCGAACTCCTCGCGGGCGTGGTCGCGGGCCCGCTCCCGCTCCTCCAGGTAGGCGTCGTAGCCGCCGCCGTAGAGGTTGATCTGCTGCTGGGCCAGGTCGAGTTCGAGGACCTTGGTGACCGTCCGCGCGAGGAACTCGCGGTCGTGGCTGATCACGACCGTGCCCGCGCGCAGCCCCGTGACGAACCGCTCCAGCCGCTCCAGACCGTCCAGGTCCAGGTCGTTGGTGGGCTCGTCGAGCAGGAAGACGTCGTAGCGGGACAGCAGCAGCGAGGCGAGTCCCGCGCGGGCCGCCTGGCCACCGGAGAGCGCCGTCATGGGCAGGTCCAGACCCACCGTGAGGCCGAGCTCCGCGGCGACCTCCTCCGCCCGCTCGTCGAGGTCGGCGCCGCCCAGGTCCAGCCACTTGTCCAGCGCGGTCGCGTACGCGTCGTCCGCGCCCGGCGTCCCGTCCACCAGACCCTGCGTCGCCGTGTCGAGCTCCGCCTGCGCGGCCGCCACACCCGTACGCCGCGCCAGGAAATCGCGTACCGACTCGTCGGGCCGGCGCTCCGGCTCCTGCGGGAGGTGCCCGACGGCGGCGGTGGGCGGGGACAGCCGCAGCTCACCGGTCTCGGGGGTGTCCAGCCCGGCGAGCAGGCGCAGCAGGGTGGACTTCCCGGCGCCGTTGACGCCCACCAGGCCGATGACGTCGCCGGGCGCGACGACGAGGTCGAGATCGGCGAAGAGCGTGCGCTCACCGTGCGCGGCGGTGAGCTTCTTGGCGACGAGGGTTGCAGTCATGATTCGCCGATCCTATCCGGGCACGCGCGGCCCCCGGGGCATGGCCGGATAGGTGGGATGCATGTCATTGCGGACACCCGGCCACGCGTCACACCATGAGGCCATGTCGTTGCGAAACGTGCTCGTCGTCCTCTACGACGGGGTGCAGAGCCTTGACGTGACCGGGCCGGTGGAGGTGTTCGCCGCCGCCGCCCGGTTCCCGGGACGGGTGGGGTACGAGATCCGGACGGTGTCGCCGGGCGGCGCGCCGGTCCGTACGAGCAGTGGGCTGACGCTGATGCCGGACGGGGAGCTGGAGAGCGCCCGGCCGGGGAAGGGGACCACGCTGCTCGTGCCCGGCGGCCGGTACACGGCCGACTTCGAGCCCCGGCTCACCGACTGGCTGCGCGCTCACGGGGGTGGCGCGGAGCGGCTGGTGTCCGTGTGCACGGGCGGGCTGCTGCTGGCCGAGGCAGGGCTGCTGGACGGACGCCGGGCGACCACGCACTGGTACGCGTGCGAGCAGATGGCGCGGGACTACCCGGCCGTCGTGGTGGAGCCCGATCCCATCTACGTACGGGACGGGCCCGTGGCCACCTCGGCCGGGGTCACGGCGGGCATCGACCTCGCGCTCGCGCTGGTGGAGGAGGACCACGGGCGGGACGTGGCGCTCACGATCGCCCGGCACCTGGTGGTGTTCCTGCGCAGGCCCGGCAACCAGGCCCAGTTCAGCGCGCAGCTGGAGGCACAGACGGCGCGGCGGGAGCCGCTGCGGGACGTACAGCAGTTCATCACCGAGCACCCGGGCGGGGACCTGAGCGTCGAGGCACTGGCGGCCCGGGCCAGGCTGTCGCCGCGGCACTTCGCGCGCGCCTTCCAGGCGGAGACGGGGGTGACGCCGGGGCGGTACGTCGAACGGGTGCGGGTGGAGCACGCGCGGCGGCTGCTGGAGGACAGCGGCGAGGGCGTCGCGCAGATCTCCCGGGCGTGCGGCTACGGCACGCCGGAGGCGCTGCGCAGGGCCTTCGTGAAGGCCCTCGGCCAGTCGCCGGCCGAATACCGCCGCCGCTTCGGCCCCTGCCCCCCTCGGGCCCCGTAGCCGGGCCGCGCCGGACAGACCTGCCGCCCCCGGCCGGGGGCCGGCACCACGCAACCGCTCCGGAGGAGCCATGCAGATCGCCGTACTGCTCTACGACCGCTTCACCGCCCTCGACGCCATCGGGCCCTTCGACACGCTCGGCCGCCTCCAGGACGCCGAGATCGTATTCGTGTCCGAGCGTCCCGGGCCCGTGCGGACCGACAACGGATCGCTCGCCCTCGTCGCCGACAAGGCGCTCCACGAGGTCACCCGGCCCGACATCGTCATCGTGCCCGGCGGGCCGCACCCCGAGGTGGAGATGAAGAATCCCGCCGTCCTCGAGTGGCTGCGGGCCGTCGACGCCACCACCACCTGGACGACCTCCGTCTGCACCGGCTCCCTGCTGCTGGCCGCCGCGGGGCTGCTCGACGGGCGGCGGGCCGCGAGCCACTGGCTGTTCCTGGACCAGCTGCCGCGGTTCGGGGCCGAGCCCACCGAGGAGCGGGTGGTGTTCGACGGGAAGTACGTCACCGCCGCCGGCGTCTCCTCGGGGATCGACATGGGCCTCACCCTGCTCGGCAGGATCGCCGGGGACGAGTACGCCCAGACCGTCCAGCTGATGACCGAGTACGACCCCCAGCCGCCCTACGACGCCGGCTCCCCGGCCAAGGCCCCGGCCGAGATCGTCGCGCGGCTGCGGGCGGTCAGTCCTCTGTAGGCCGGCTCCGCGTCGGCCGGTCCTCCGCGGGCCGGTCCTCCGCGGGCCAGCGGAAGGCGGGCGCCCGGCGCTCCAGGAACGCGGCGACGCCCTCCGCGGTGTCGCCGCTTCCGGCCGCCTGCTCGGCCCAGTACCCGTCCCGGTCCGTCCGCCCGTCCGCGAACTCCTTGGCCGCCGCCTGGGTGAGCTGTGAGCGGGAGACCAGCACGCGGGTGAACTCGGCCACCCGCTTGTCCAGTTGGCCGGCCGGCAGCAGCTCGTCCAGGAAGCCGGTCCGCAGCGCGCGGTCCGCGTCGATCAACTCCGCCGAGAAGAGCAGGTACTTGGCGGTGGCCGGGCCGACCAGGGCCGTCAGCCGCCGGGTGGAGGAGGCCGCGTAGACGATGCCCAGCTTCGCCGGGGTCACCCCGTACGACGACCCCTCCTCCGCGAACCGCAGATCGCAGGCGGCGGCCAGCTGGCCGCCGCCGCCCACGCAGAACCCGCGGATCGCCGCCAGCGTGGGTTTCGGGAAGGCGGCCAGGGCCTCCTCCGCCGCGATGGCGAGTGCCTGCGGCTCGTCGTCCCCGGTGAGCGAGGAGATGTCCGCGCCCGCGCAGAAGGTCGGCCCCGCGCCGGTCAGGACGAGCACCCGTACGGCCGGGTCGGCCGCCAGTTCCGCCAGCAGCTCCGGCAGGGCCCGCCACATCGCGGCCGTCATGGCGTTCCGCTTGGCGGGGTGGGAGATGACGACGGTGGCGACCCCGTCGGCGACCGTGTGCAGGAGGGCTGCGTCCCGGGCTGCGTCCATGGGCCGGATGCTATCCCGGGCCGCCGATCCTATGATCAAGGGAGTCGGTCCGGGGGCGCGAGGAGGTGGCACGTCCATGGGCGCAGACCGTGCGGACCGTACCGAGGCGAAGGGCCGGGAACCGCAGCGGGAGAAGACGAAGGTCAGCCGTGGTTACGGACTGCTGGCCGTGCTCGGGGTGATTCTCGTGCTGGCCGGTCTGGTCGGTCTCGTCTACACCGGTCTGGCCACCCTGACCTCGATGTTCCTCTTCGGCTGGCTGCTGCTGATCGGCGGTGTGGTCGGACTGCTGCAAGCCGTCCAGTCCCGCAGGAGCAACTACTTCTGGCTCGCCGTCATCGTCGCCGCGATCAACATCGCCGCCGGTTTCGTGGTCCTGCGCCGGCCCGAGGCGAGCGCCGAGGCGCTGACCATGTTCGCCGCGCTGCTCTTCCTCACCGGCGGGCTGTTCCGGCTGGTCGGCTCCCTGGTGGTGCGGGGGGCGAACTTCGGGCTCTCGCTGGTCCAGGGCGCCTTCGGGGTCCTGCTGGGCATCCTGATCCTCTCGAACTGGCCCGGCAACAGCCTCTACGTGATCGGAACGTTCTTCTCCCTCGCCCTCCTGTTCGACGGCCTGAGCCTGGTGGCCACGGGCATGGGTGCCCGGCGCATCCTGGGGTTGGTCAGCGAAGACGAGTCGCCGGCGGAGGCGGGCGTTGCGGACGTGGCGCGCGAGGCGGCCGGGAGACGCCCCACAGAAGATCAGGAACAGTCGAACAACTGACTCTGTCATACGCCAACGGTCAGAATGTGTCCGAATCACGCTGACTTATGGTCAGCGGTTCGGTCCGGACCAGCCCGTTCCCCACTCTGGACGCGTGGAGACGATCGAGCGCGAAGACGGGGGACGGAAGATGGATGTCAGCGGGAACGTCCCGCCAGCCAGGGAGGGGGAGCCGGAGGCTCCGGCCGACCCCCTCGCGTACGAGGGCGTGTGGAGGTTCACCGCTCCCGCCGTAGAAGAATCCGTTCCCCAGGCCCGCCGCGCGGTCCGGGACCTCCTCGCGCGCCAGGGGGTGCCCGCCCAGCAGGACCTCGTGTACTCCCTGCTCCTGATCGTCTCCGAGCTGGTGACGAACTCGGTCCGGCACGCCGCCCTGCTCTCCCCGGAGGTCGCGGTCGAGGTCGCGATCGGCCGGGAGTGGGTACGGGTGGCCGTCGAGGACAACCACCCGTACCGGCCCAAGGCGCTGGAGGCCGATTTCGGCCAGACCGGCGGCCGGGGCCTGCTCCTGGTACGGGAGATCACCCTGGAGGCGGGCGGGGTCTGCGACGTCGAGCACACCTCGACCGGCGGCAAGGTCATCTGGGCGGCCCTGCCACTCACCGCACCGGCCGCCGCCACTGCCTCCGCGACCCCGGCCGGCTGACCGGAGCCGGGCGTCGTACGGGCTACCAGCCCGCGGCCTCGCCGGTCAGCTCGCGGATCGCGGGCCGCGCCGCGTCCAGCACGGTCATGAACCAGGCCGAGAACGGCGCTTCGGCGTGCCGCTTGGCCAACTCCTCGGCGGTGACGAAGGCGGTGTCCCCGACCTCCTCCGGATCCGGCCGCAGAGCCGCCTGCGCGAGTCCCACGAAAAGGTGGTTGAACTCCTGCTCCACCAGACCCGACGCGGGGTCCGGGTGGTTGTAGCGCACCGTCCCCGCCTCCGCGAGCAGCGAGGGCGACAGCCCCAGCTCCTCGTGGGTCCGCCGGGCCGCGGCCGCGAACGGAGACTCCCCGGGGTAAGGGTGACCGCAACAGGTGTTCGACCAGACGCCGGGGGAGTGGTACTTCCCGAGAGCCCGCTGCTGGATCAGCAGACGGCCCTGCTCGTCGAAGAGGAACACGGAGAACGCCCGGTGCAACTGCCCGGGGGCCTGATGGGCGGAGAGCTTCTCCGCCGTGCCGATGGTGTTCCCGGACTCGTCGACCAGTTCGAGCATGATCGGCTCTTGGGTCCCGGTGCCGTTGGTCGCGCTGTTCGCGGCGGTGGCTGGTGTGGTCGGCATACCCATCCTTCGCTTCGGACTCGGCCTTCAGTCTGCCGTACAAAAGAGGCTTGTCCCCACTTCGGAGATCTGCGCATGTCTCCCCCCGCCGCGTGATAAGCGGCGGGGGGAGATCACTTCAGGTACGTGCCTGTCGGGCCGCCCGCGTCAGACTCCGAACGGGGCCGGATACCTGATCGTGCCCGCGGGCACCGGGACGGAATCGTCCAGAACCAGCGCCATCATCGCCTCGTCGGGAACCTCGAACGGGGCCCGGATCCCGAAGCGCGACGCCGGCACGAAACCGAAGCGCGGGTAGTACTCCGGGTGTCCCAGCACCAGGACGAGGGACTCCCCGCGCTCCTTGGCCGCCGCGAGCAGCGCCCGCACGACCGAGCTGCCCGCGCCCGAGCGCTGGAGCGCCGGATCGGCGGCCACCGGGGCGAGCGCGAGCGCCCGTACCCCGTCGACCTTGCACACGGTGAGCAGGGCGTGCGCGGCCACCGACCCGTCCGGGCCCTCGGCCACGTACGACAGCCCGGGCACCCAGGCGTCGTCGTCGCGCAGCGCGTCCACGAGATCCGCCTCCAGCGGGGTCTCGAACGCCGCCAGGTTGACGTTCCGTACGGCGGCCACGTCGGCCGCCGTCTCCGGGCGGGCGGGCCAGGCATCTCCACCGCCCGCGGTCACCGGGCGCAGGACGTAGCCGGTGTACCCGTACTCGTGGCCGTGGCGGGCCCGTACGTCGAGTTCCTCGCGGGTGGCGGCCAGTGCGGCCTCCGTCGCGGGGTTCCCCGCCCCGGGGTGGTCGCGGACCCGCTCGGCGAGCGGGCCGTAGTACTCGGCCCAGTCGGAGTCGGGCAGGTGGTGCACGCCGAGCACCCGGTACCCGGCGGCCTGGGCGGCCGCGATGTTGCCCGCGGTGGAGCGCAGCGGGCACTCCTTGTCCCAGAAGGCGCGGGCGCCGGCGGACGGCTCCCCGACGGTCCACTCGCACTCGGTCAGCACGATCGTGCCGCCGGGGGCGAGCAGCCGCCGCCACCGCGCGAGCGCGGCGGCGAAGCCGATGACATAGGCGGAGCCCTCCGCCCAGATGAGGTCGAACGAGCCGTCCTCGAAGTCCTCGCGGGGGAGTGCGCCCATGTCCGCCTCGACGGTGCGGACACGACCGGCGAGCCCGCGGGCCGTCGCGGCCGTACGGAGCTCTTCGAGGAACGGCCCGTACAGGTCGACGGCGGTCACCTCGGCGCCACCGGAACCGGGACGCCCGGCCTCGGCCGCGAGCAGCAGGGCGCTGCGGCCCGGGCCGCAGCCCAGGTCGAGGACGCGGGGCCGCTCGGGCAGCGGTCCGCACAGGGACAGCAGGTGCCGGGTGGACGCGTCGGAACCGGGAGCCTGCCGGGGCAGGCCGCGGTGCAGGGTGAAGAAAGCCTCAATGAAGGTGGTGTCGGTCAACGTGAACCCTTGAACGGGGGCTCCGGCCGACGAGGCCGCTCAGCGTGTGAAGCGCGTGATCAGGCCTGGCCGGATGCCCGGAAGGAATGGGGGATGCACCGGAGTTCGCTGCGCATGGCCGCGACCACTACGACGGTCATCAACCCACCTCTTCCCACTCGACACGATCAGGGGCGTGTCCACCGTAACATCGACGCCGTTTGTGGTACCGCGCCGTGATCGTCAATGATGATCACGCCCGGCCCGGGCCGGGAATATTCGGCTTATCGGGGCGTAAACGGGTGGTGAACCCCTGCTTCCATTCATCCGATAGCCTCTGCCGACGTGTCGCCGCCCCCAGAGGCGCCCGTTCGGAATCCGTTACAAGGAGTGAGTTCGTCTGCCGACCGTCATCCTCACCGGCCTGCCGGTCCCCGGATCACCGCTCGCTGACGAGCTGCGCTCCCTCGGCTTCGACGTCCGCCCCGCCGCCGGTCCCGAAGACACCGCCGCCGCGCTGGCCGCCGTACCCGCCGACCAGCGGGTGGCCGTCGTGGACAGCGCCTTCGTCGGGCACGTCCACGCGCTGCGCCTCGCGCTGACCGACCCGCGCTTCGACGCCTGCGCGGTCACCGGCGCCCTCGCCGTCCAGCCCGGCGCCCGCGACGCCCTCGACAAGGCCGCGGCCGACGCCCCCGCGGGCACCGGCCCGTACGCCGACCGGCTCGCCGCCGCGGTCGAGGACTCCGGGACCGCCGTCCAGCGCCCCGAGCTCGGCACCCTCGTCGCCGCCGTCCCCGCCACCGCGGCGGACCGGGACGCGGCGACCGCCGCCGTCGCCGCCGTCGACGACGAGGCCGTCCGCCTGCGGACCGCCGTGAAGTCCCGCGACGGCTTCTTCACCACCTTCTTCATCAGCCCGTACTCGCGCTACATCGCCCGCTGGTGCGCGCGCCGCGGCCTGACCCCGAACCAGGTCACCACCGCTTCGCTGATCACCGCGCTGATCGCGGCCGGCTGCGCCGCCACCGGCGAGCGCTGGGGCTACGTCGCGGCCGGTGTGCTGCTCCTCGTCTCCTTCGTCCTGGACTGCACCGACGGGCAGCTGGCCCGCTACTCGCTCCAGTACTCGACGATGGGCGCCTGGCTCGACGCGACCTTCGACCGCGCCAAGGAGTACGCCTTCTACGCGGGCCTCGCGCTCGGCGCCGCCAGGAACGGCGACGACGTGTGGGCCCTCGCACTCGGCTCGATGATCCTCATGACCTGCCGCCACGTCGTGGACTTCTCCTTCAACGAGGCCAACCACGACGCGACCGCCAATACGAGTCCCACGGCGGCCCTGTCCGACAAGCTCGACAGCGTGGGCTGGACGGTCTGGGTCCGCCGGATGATCATCCTTCCGATCGGTGAGCGCTGGGCGATGATCGCGGTCCTGACCGCCGTCACCACCCCCCGGATCGTCTTCTACGCGCTCCTCATCGGCTGCGCCTTCGGCGCGCTCTACACCACCGCCGGCCGGGTCCTGCGCTCCCTGACCCGCAAGGCGACGCGCACCGACCGCGCCGCCCAGGCCCTGGCGGACCTTGCCGACTCCGGCGTGCTCGCCTGGACCGGCGGGCGCCTCGTGAAGGGCCGTCCGAGCCCCGCCTCGCTGGGACTGGCCGCGCTCGGATCCGTACTGATGGTGGGCGCGGCCGTGACCCGCGACTTCGGCACCCCCTGGCTGATCGGGTCCGCCGTGGTCTACGTCATCGCCGCGAGCGTGGCACTCGCCAGCCCCCTCAAGGGCCCCCTCGACTGGCTCATCCCGCCGCTCTTCCGGTTCGCCGAGTACGTGACCGTCCTCGCACTGGCCGCGAAGGCGGACGTCCCGGGAGCCCTTCCGGCCGCATTCGGACTGGTCGCGGCGGTCGCCTACCATCACTACGACACGGTCTACCGCATCCGTGGTGGTTCGGGCGCGCCTCCGCACTGGCTGGTGCGGACGACCGGCGGTCACGAGGGCCGGGTCCTGCTGACCGTGGTCCTGTCCGTCGTCCTCGCCCGTGACCTGTTCCCCGTCGCGCTCACGGCCATGGCCGTGTTCGTGGCACTCGTGGTGCTCGTGGAGAGCATCCGCTTCTGGGTCTCCTCCGGGGCACCCGCCGTACATGACGAAGGAGAACCAGCATGATCGGCCTTGTACTCGCTGCCGGTGCCGGACGCCGTCTGCGTCCCTACACCGACACCCTGCCCAAGGCCCTCGTGCCCGTCGGCCCCGAGGGCCAGGAGGAGAGCCTCACCGTTCTCGACCTGACCCTGGGCAACTTCGCCGAGGTCGGTCTCACCGAGGTCGCCATCGTCGTCGGCTACCGCAAGGAGGCCGTCTACGAGCGCCGCGAGGCGCTGGAGGCCAAGTACGGCGTCAAGATCACGCTGATCGACAACGACAAGGCCGAGGAGTGGAACAACGCCTACTCCCTGTGGTGCGCGCGTGACGTCCTCAAGCAGGGCGTGATCCTCGCCAACGGCGACACCGTCCACCCGGTCTCCGTCGAGAAGACCCTGCTCGCCGCCCGCGGCAACGGCCAGAAGATCATCCTTGCCCTCGACACGGTCAAGAACCTGGCCGACGAGGAGATGAAGGTCGTCACCGCCGACGGCAAGGGCGTGCAGAAGATCACCAAGCTCATGGACCCCGCGGACGCGACGGGCGAGTACATCGGTGTCACCCTCATCGAGGCCGAGGCCGCCGAGCAGCTGGCCGACGCGCTGAAGACCACCTTCGAGCGCGACCCCGACCTCTACTACGAGGACGGCTACCAGCAGCTGGTCAACGACGGCTTCACCATCGACGTGGCCCCCATCGGCGACGTCAAGTGGGTCGAGATCGACAACCACGACGACCTCGCCAAGGGCCGGACGATCGCATGCCAGTACTGACGCGGCTCATCCCCTCGCCCGTCGTCGTCGACATCAGTCGCGGCGCCATGGACGACCTGGCCGGCCTCCTGGCCGACCAGCGGATCTCCGCGTCCGGCAAGCTGGCGATCGCGATCAGCGGCGGCTCCGGTGTCGCGCTGCGCGCCAAGCTGGAGCCCGTACTGCCGCACGCCGACTGGTACGCCGTCGTCGACGGCACCATCGACTCCGCGGTCAAGCTGGCCGACGACATAAAGGGCCGCCGCTACGACGCCGTCGTGGGCCTGGGCGGCGGCAAGATCATCGACGTGGCGAAGTACGCCGCGGCGCGGGTCGGGCTGCCCATGGTGGCCGTCGCCACGAACCTCTCGCACGACGGCATCTGCTCGCCGGTGTCCATCCTGGACAACGACAACGGCCGCGGCTCCTACGGCGTGCCCACGCCGATCGCCATGGTGATCGACCTCGACGTGATCAAGGAGGCGCCGGTTCGGTTCATCCGTGCCGGCGTCGGGGACGCGATCTCTAACATCTCGGCCATCGCCGACTGGGAGCTCTCGCACGAGATCACCGGCGAGCCCGTCGACGGCCTGGCCGCCGCCATGGCCCGTACCGCCGGCCAGTCCGTGCTGCGCCACCCGGGCGGATGCGGCGACGACGAGTTCCTCACCGTGCTCTCCGAGGCCCTGGTGCTGACCGGCATCGCCATGTCGATCAGCGGGGACACCCGCCCCGCCTCCGGCGCCTGCCACGAGATCAGCCACGCCTTCGACCTGCTCCACCCGGGGCGCTCCGCGCTCCACGGCGAGCAGGTCGGCCTGGGCGCCGCCTTCGCGATGCACCTGCGCGGCGCCGACGAGCAGTCCGGCCTCTTCGTCGAGGTGCTGCGCCGGCACGGGCTGCCGGTGACCCCGGAGGAGATCGGTTTCACGGTCGACGAGTTCGTCGCGGCCGTCGAGTACGCACCCCAGACCCGCCCGGGACGCTTCACGGTCCTGGAGCACCTCAACCTGTCCGCCGCCGAGATCAGGGACGCTTACGCCGACTATGCCAAGACCATCCGTAGCTGAACTCCGGCCCGTCGTGCACCCGGCGGGCGTCAAGGACCGGGTCAGCGGCGAGCACTGGGGCGGGCGCCTCTACATGCGCGAGATCTCCCTGCGCATCACCCGCCTCCTGGTCACCACCAAGGTCACGCCGAACCAGCTGACCTACGTGATGACCCTGGCCGGGGTCCTCGCCCTGCCCGCCCTGCTGGTGCCGGGCGTCCTGGGCGCCGTCCTCGGCGTGGTGGCGGTCCAGCTGTACCTGCTGCTCGACTGCGTCGACGGCGAGGTCGCCCGCTGGAAGAAGCAGTTCTCGCTCTCCGGGGTCTACCTGGACCGGGTCGGCGCGTACCTGTGCGACGCGGCCGTCCTGGTCGGCTTCGGCCTGCGCGCCGCGGACCTGTGGGGCGGCGGGCGGATCGACTGGCTGTGGGCCTTCCTGGGCACCCTCGCGGCGCTCGGCGCGATCCTGATCAAGGCCGAGACCGACCTGGTCGGCGTCGCCCGCCACCAGGCCGGGAAGCCCGTGGTCAAGGACGCGGCGGCCGAGCCGCGCTCGTCCGGCATGGCGCTCGCCCGCCGGGCCGCCGCCGCGCTCAAGTTCCACCGGCTCGTCCTCGGCATCGAGGCCTCGCTGCTCATCCTGGTGCTGGCGGTGCTGGACCAGGTCCGCGGCGACCTGTTCTACTCCCGCGTCGGCGTGGCCGTACTGGCCGGCATCGCGGTGCTGCAGACGGTGCTGCACCTGGTGTCGATCCTGGCCTCCAGCAGGCTCAAGTGAGCACCGCGATGCGGCTGGGCGCCGTGATCATCACCATGGGCAACCGGCCCGACGAGCTCAAGGCGCTCCTCGACTCGGTCGCCCGCCAGCAGGGCGACCCGGTCGAGGTCGTCGTCGTGGGCCAGGGCGTGAAGGTCGACGGCCTGCCCGAGGGCGTCCGCACCGTCGAGCTGCCCGAGAACCTGGGCATCCCCGGCGGGCGCAACGTCGGCATCGAGGCCTTCGGCCCCGGCGGCAGCGACGTCGACGTCCTGCTCTTCCTGGACGACGACGGCCTGCTGGAGCGCACCGACACCGCCGAGCTGTGCCGCCAGGCCTTCGCGGAGGACCCCAAGCTCGGGATCATCAGCTTCCGGATCGCCGATCCGGAGACCGGCGAGACCCAGCGCCGGCACGTGCCGCGGCTGCGCGCCTCGGACCCGATGCGCTCCTCCCGGGTGACCACCTTCCTGGGCGGCGCCAACGCCGTCCGCACGACGGTGTTCGGGCAGGTCGGAGCGCTGCCGGGGGAGTTCTTCTACGCGCACGAGGAGACCGACCTGGCCTGGCGGGCCCTCGACGCAGGGTGGCTGATCGACTACCGGGCGGACATGGTGCTGCTGCACCCGACCACTGCCCCCTCCCGGCACGCGGTCTACCACCGTATGGTGGCCCGTAACCGGGTGTGGCTCGCCCGCCGCAACCTGCCCGCCCCGCTGGTCCCGGTCTACCTGGGCGTCTGGCTCCTGCTGACGCTCCTGCGCAGGCCCTCGGTACCCGCGCTCAAGGCCTGGTTCGGCGGATTCAGGGAGGGATGGACCACTCCCTGCGGTCCCCGCCGCCCGATGAAATGGCGTACGGTCTGGCGGTTGACCCGGCTGGGCCGACCACCTGTCATCTGACAAGCCCGCGTCTGGGAACATGGCGCGATCACGGGCTTCGCGCCACCAGCCTGATGCCCCTCATGCCGCATCTTGAAGACGAAAGTTTCAACTTGTGAGTGACACAACCCACGACGGCGCCCTCGCCACGAGCAGGCCGCCGTCCCAAGACGCGGGGCTGAGCTCCGCGGAGCTCGCCAGGAAGTACGGCCTCTCCGTGAGCGGCGCACGGCCCGGTCTGGGCGAGTACGTGCGGCAGCTCTGGGGCCGGCGCCACTTCATCATGGCCTTCTCGCGGGCCAAGCTGCTCGCGCAGTACAGCCAGGCGAAGCTCGGCCAGGTGTGGCAGGTGGCGACCCCACTGCTGAACGCGGCCGTCTACTGGCTGATCTTCGGCCTGATCCTCGGCGCGGGCAAGGAGATGCCCCCGGGCGTCTACGTCCCGTTCCTGATGATGGGCATCTTCATCTTCACCTTCACCCAGAGCTCGGTGATGGCGGGTGTCCGGGCGATCTCCGGGAACCTCGGGCTGGTGCGGGCGCTGCACTTCCCGCGGGCCTCCCTCCCGGTGTCCTTCTCGCTCCAGCAGCTCCAGCAGCTGCTCTACTCGATGATCGTCGTCTTCGTCATCGCCGTGAGCTTCGGCAACTACCCGCGCCTCTCCTGGCTGCTGGTGGTCCCGACGCTGGCGCTGCAGTTCGTCTTCAACACCGGCCTCGCCATGATCTTCGCGCGGATGGGCTCCAAGACCCCCGACCTGGCGCAGCTGATGCCGTTCGTGATGCGCACGTGGATGTACGCCTCCGGGGTCATGTTCCCGATCGGGATCTACCTCAAGGAGCAGCCCGCGTGGATCAGCGACCTGCTGCTGTGGAATCCGGTGGCGATCTACATGGACCTCATCCGGTTCGCGCTGATCGACGACTACGGCAGCAGCAACCTGCCTCCGCACGTCTGGCTCTTCGCCGTGGGCTGGGCAGTGGTGATAGGCCTCGGCGGCTTCGTGTACTTCTGGAAGGCTGAGGAGCGTTACGGCCGTGGCTGACAGTACCCAGGGGCGCGTCCCCACCGTGATCGCGGACGATGTCCACATCGTCTACCGCGTCAACACCGGCAGCGCCGGCAAGGGAGCCGCCACCGCGGCGCTCAGCAAGATCGTCCGACGGAGGAAGGGCGACGCCCCCGGCGTCCGCCGGGTCCACGCCGTACGCGGGGTCTCCTTCACCGCGTACCGCGGCGAGGCGATCGGCCTGATCGGTTCGAACGGCTCCGGCAAGTCGACCCTGCTGCGCGCCATCGCGGGCCTGCTGCCCTGCGAGGCCGGCAAGGTCTACACCGACGGCCAGCCCTCGCTGCTGGGCGTGAACGCGGCGCTGATGAACGACCTCACCGGCGAGCGCAACATCGTCCTCGGCGGTCTCGCGATGGGCATGAGCCGCGAGCAGATCAAGGAGCGCTACCAGGGCATCGTCGACTTCTCGGGCATCAACGAGAAGGGCGACTTCATCTCCCTGCCGATGCGCACCTACTCCTCCGGTATGGCGGCGCGACTGCGCTTCTCCATCGCGGCGGCCAAGGACCACGACGTCCTGATGATCGACGAGGCGCTGGCCACCGGTGACCGCAGCTTCCAGGTGCGTTCCGAGAACCGCATCCGCGAACTGCGGGAGAAGGCCGGCACGGTCTTCCTGGTGAGCCACAACAACAAGTCCATCCGCGACACCTGCGACCGGGTGCTGTGGCTGGAAAAGGGCGAGCTCCTGATGGACGGACCCACGGAGGAAGTCGTCTCGGCATACGAGAAGGCGTCCAACGGCTGATCACGGGATTCCGCACTCCCCGGCCGGACTTCCGAGGCCCCCTCCGCTCAGCGCGGCGGGGGCCTCGGCATGTCCCGGAATTTCCCCCGGCGACATTCAGTGGCGCGACGAATACCCGAGCGGCCTCGACGGCGTTGTACAGCGTAAGCTGAAGCAGTCCTGAATCGCGGCAAGAGGGGACGATTCCCCGCAGGTGAACGGCCTGGGGCGGCCCGGGCAAAACCCAGGCGGCGTGTCCGAAATGGGATGTATTGGGTCTGCAGTGTAGAACGGGAGATGTGACGGCAATGGCTATGGGAATTCTCCGGCCCCCAGGCACTACGGCCGTCCCCGCCGCGGGCGGCGGGCGGTGACCGCGGGGGACGGCATCCGCCCCCTGTCCGACACCGTCCACGCGCGCGCCACCCTCGGCAAGGCCGCGGCGGAGAACTTCCCCGTCGCTCCCGCATTCCTGCCCCGCGCCTGGCGCGACGGCCTGATGGCGGTCTACGGGTACGCCCGCCTCGTCGACGACATCGGCGACGGCGACCTGGCCCCCGGCGGACGCGACGCCGTACTGCTGGGTCTCGAACCCGCCGCGGTCGACGACCGGCTCGCCATGCTCGACGCCTTCGAGGCCGACCTGCGGCGCGTGTTCGGCGGCCACGACGGCCCGCCGCGCCACCCGCTGATGCTGGCCCTCCAGCCCGTCGTCCGCGCCCACGGCCTCACCCCGGAGCCCTTCCTCGGGCTCATCGAGGCCAACCGCCAGGACCAGCGGGTCGCGCGCTACGAGACGTACGCGGACCTGCTCGGCTACTGCGAGCTCTCCGCCAACCCCGTGGGCCGCCTCGTGCTGTCCCTCACCGGCACCAGCACCCCCGAGCGGGTCCGCCGTTCCGACGCCGTCTGCACCGCCCTGCAGATCGCCGAACACCTCCAGGACGTCACCGAGGACCTCGGCCGGGACCGGATCTACCTCCCCGCCGAGGACATGCGCCGCTTCCACGTCGCCGAGGCCGACCTCAAGGCGCCGTCCGCCGGCGCGTCCGTACGCTCCCTGGTCGCGTTCGAAACTGAACGCGCACGCGAGCTGCTGAATGAAGGCACCCCGCTCGTGGGTAGCGTGCACGGCAGACTCCGGCTGCTGCTCGCGGGCTTCGTGGGAGGAGGGCGCGCCGCCCTGAACGCGATCGCGGCTGCCGGTTTCGACGTGGCACCCGGCCCGCCCAAGCCCACCAAGACCGGCCTGCTCCGCGAGGTGGCCGCCGTCCTGCGCACAGCGCCGAGAAAGGGGTGAGCCCGACCGTGGAGGGCCCCACACACGCGTCCGCACCGGTCCTGGCGGCGTACAGCTACTGCGAGGCCGTCACCGGATCGCAGGCGCGCAACTTCGCGTACGGCATCCGGCTGCTGCCCACCGACAAGCGGCAGGCGATGTCCGCGCTCTACGCCTTCTCCCGGCGGGTAGACGACATCGGCGACGGCACGCTGGCGCCCGCCGCGAAGCTGGCCCGGCTGGAGGAGACCCGCGCCCTGCTCGGACGGATCCGCGCCGAGGAGATCGACGAGGACGACACCGACCCGGTCGCCGTCGCCCTCGCGCACGCCGCACACCGCTTCCCGATCCCGCTCGGCGGCCTCGACGAACTCATCGACGGCGTCCTGATGGACGTGCGCGGCGAGACGTACGAGACCTGGGAGGACCTCAAGGCCTACTGCCGCTGCGTGGCCGGAGCCATCGGGCGGCTCTCGCTCGGCGTGTTCGGCACGGCGCCGGGCGCGCCCGACGCCGCGCGCGCCGCGGAGTACGCCGACACGCTCGGACTCGCCCTCCAACTCACCAACATCCTCCGGGACGTTCGTGAGGACGCCGGCAACGGGCGCACCTACCTGCCCGCCGAGGACCTCGCCAAGTTCGGCTGCTCCGAGGGCTTCCACGGCGACCGGGCCCCCGCGGGCTCCGACTTCGCCGGGCTGGTCCACCACGAAGTCCGCCGCGCCCGGACGCTGTTCGCCGAGGGCTACCGGCTGCTGCCCATGCTGGACCGCCGCAGCGGCGCCTGCGTGGCCGCCATGGCCGGCATCTACCGCCGCCTCCTCGACCGCATCGAGCGCGAGCCGGAGGCGGTGCTGCGGGGACGGGTCTCGCTGCCGACCCACGAGAAGGCGTACGTCGCCGTACGCGGCCTCTCGGGCCTCGACGCGCGCACCGTCTCCCGCCAGACCACCCGGAGGCGACCCTGATGCCCCCGACCCCGCAGGTCTTCCGCACGCCGCGGCTCCGCCGCCCTGCCACACCCGGCACCGCCGCCTCCGGGTCCCTCCCGGCGGGCCCGCGCGACGCCGGGCACCACGCCGTCCAGGCAACCCGTCGGGCCGTGGCCGCGTCTGTCTCCGCGGGCTCCGGCCCCGCGCGGGAACGGCAGGCCGGGCCGACGGGCAACCGCACCACCGGGGAGGGATCATGAGCGGCAGCGACACCCGCGCCGTCGTCGTCGGAGGGGGGCTCGCCGGAGTCACCGCCGCGCTGGAACTCGCCGACGCCGGGATCGAGGTCACCCTGCTGGAGGGCCGCCCGCGGCTCGGCGGGCTCGCCTTCTCCTTCAAGCGCGGCGAACTCACCGTCGACAACGGCCAGCACGTCTACCTGCGCTGCTGCACCGCCTACCGGTGGTTCCTCGATCGCGTGGACGGTGCGGACCTCGCTCCGCTCCAGGACCGGCTCGACGTACCCGTCCTCGACGTCGCCCACCCGCGCGGCCCGCGCCTGGGGCGGCTGCGCCGCAGCGCCCTGCCCGTGCCCCTGCACCTGGCCGCCTCCCTGGCCCGCTACCCGCACCTGTCCCTCGCCGAGCGCGCGAGCGTCGGCCGCGCCGCCCTCGCACTGCGCCGCCTCGACCCCGCCGACCCGGCGCTGGACGGCCTGGACTTCGCGACCTGGCTCGGCCGTTACGGCCAGTCCGCCCGGACCATCGAAGCCCTGTGGGACCTCGTCGGCATCGCCACCCTCAACGCCACCGCCGAACAGTCCTCGCTGGGCCTGGCCGCGATGGTCTTCAAGACCGGCCTGCTCTCCGAGAACGGCGCGGCCGACATCGGCTGGGCCCGCGTACCGCTGGGCGACCTGCACGACACGCTCGCCCGCAAGGCGCTCGACGCGGCCGGCGTACGGACCGAACTGCGCACCCGGGTCACCTGCATCTCCCGTACGCCCGAAGGGAATTGGCGGGTCGACACCGAGGAGGAGTCCCTCGACGCGGGCACCGTCGTCCTCGCCGTCCCGCAGCGCGAGGCCCACGGGCTGCTCCCGCCCGGGGCGCTCGCCGACCCCGACAAGCTCCTCGACATCGGCACCGCGCCGATCCTCAACGTCCACGTCGTCTACGACCGCAAGGTGCTCAAGCAGCCGTTCTTCGCGGCGCTCGGCTCCCCGGTGCAGTGGGTCTTCGACCGCACCGACGCTTCCGGACTCCCCGACGGCGGCCAGTACCTGGCGCTGTCCCAGTCCGTCGCCCAGGACGACATCGACGAACCCGTCTCGGTGCTGCGCGCCAAGTACCTGCCCGAGCTGGAGCGGCTGCTGCCCGCCGCGCGCGGCGCCAAGGTACGGGACTTCTTCGTCACCCGGGAGCGGACGGCCACCTTCGCCCCCACACCCGGCGTCGGCCGGCTGCGCCCCGGGGCGCGGACCGACACGCCGGGGCTTTACCTGGCCGGTGCGTGGACTGCCACCGGTTGGCCCGCGACCATGGAGAGCGCCGTCCGGAGCGGCCTGAGCGCGGCACACACCGCGCTCGCCGCGCTCGGCCGCCCCCGCGAACACCCTCTGCAGGAGGCGGCATGACCACCACCAGCACTACCGGCACAGCACGTACAGGAACCAGAGGAGAGCCAGTGAACCCGGGGAATCCGGCCGTCGAGAACACGGATGCCAGTGTGGGCACGGCCGGAGGGGGCGTGGAGAAGGCGGACACGATCGCCCTCCTGGAGCGCGGCCGCACGCTGTCGACTCCCGTGCTCCGCGCCGCAGTCGACCGGCTCGCGGCGCCCATGGACACCGTCGCCGCCTACCACTTCGGCTGGATCGACGCCCAGGGCAACCCGGCGGACGGCGACGGCGGCAAGGCCGTCCGGCCCGCCCTCGCGCTGCTCTCCGCCGAGGCCGCCGGCGTACCCGCCGAGGTCGGCATCCCCGGCGCCGTCGCCGTCGAGCTCGTGCACAACTTCTCGCTGCTGCACGACGACCTGATGGACGGCGACGAGCAGCGCCGCCACCGTGACACGGTGTGGAAGGTGCACGGCCCCGCCCAGGCGATCCTGGTCGGCGACGCGCTCTTCGCCCTCGCCAACGAGGTGCTGCTGGAGCTCGGCACCGTCGAGGCGGGCCGCGCGGCCCGGCGGCTGACCACCGCGTCCCGCAAGCTCATCGACGGCCAGGCGCAGGACATCTCCTACGAGCACCGCGAGCGCGTCAGCGTCGAGGAGTGCCTGGAGATGGAGGGCAACAAGACGGGCGCCCTGCTCGCCTGCGCGGTCTCCATCGGCGCCGTGCTCGGCGGCGCGGACGACCGTACGGCCGACAAGCTGGAGGAGTACGGCTACCACCTGGGCCTCGCCTTCCAGGCCGTGGACGACCTGCTCGGCATCTGGGGCGACCCGGAGGCCACCGGCAAGCAGACCTGGAGCGACCTGCGCCAGCGCAAGAAGTCCCTGCCGGTCGTCGCCGCCCTCGCGGCGGGCGGACCGGCCTGCGAGGAGCTGGCCGAACTCCTCGCCGCCGACGCCAAGAGCAACGACTTCGAGAACTTCTCGGAAGAGGAGTTCGCGGCCCGTGCGGCGCTCATCGAGGCGGCCGGCGGCCGTCAGTGGACGGCGGACGAGGCCCGCCGCCAGCACGCGGTGGCGATCAAGGCCCTGGACGACGTCGACATGCCGCAACGGGTCCGCGACCAGCTCGTGGCCCTCGCCGACTTCGTCGTCGTGCGCAAGCGGTGACCGCCACCCGACAGCTGATATGACGCGCGAGTCGCCGGCCGGCGCAGCACAGCGTCGGCCGACGGCAGACCCCAGCACAGCAGAGGACACTGTTCTAAGGGGAAGCCATGACAGCGACGACCGACGGCAGCGCGCAGAGCGCTGGCGCTGGCAGCAGGAGCGAAGCCGGCCTCCGGCCGGGTCCGGCCGGGGAGCCGGCCGACGTGGAGCTGCCCGAGCCTCCTGACGGCAGGGGGCAGGGCGCGTACGAGGCCGCCGTGCGCGCCACGCGGCAGCTGCTGGACCGGCAGGACCCCGCGGGGTGGTGGAAGGGGACCCTGCAGACCAACGTCACCATGGACGCCGAGGACCTGCTGCTGCGGCAGTTCCTCGGAATCCGGGACGAGGCCACCACCCACGCCGCCGCCCTCTTCATCCGCGGCGAGCAGCGGGACGACGGCACCTGGGCCACCTTCCACGGCGGGCCGCCCGAACTCTCCGCCACCATCGAGGCGTACGTGGCCCTGCGCCTCGCCGGAGACGCGCCCGACGCCCCGCACATGGCCCGCGCGTCGGCCTGGATCCGGGCCCACGGGGGGATCGCCGCCGCCCGTGTCTTCACCCGGATCTGGCTGGCGCTCTTCGGCTGGTGGAAGTGGGACCACCTGCCCGAACTCCCGCCCGAGCTGGTGTTCCTGCCGCCCTGGGTGCCGCTGAACATCTACGACTTCGGCTGCTGGGCCCGCCAGACCATCGTCCCGCTCACCGTGGTCTCCGCGCTGCGCCCCGTCCGCCCCGCCCCCTTCGCCCTGGACGAGCTGCACGCCGACGCACGGGTGCCGAACCCCGCCAAGCGGCTCGCTCCGCTGGCCAGTTGGGACGGCGCCTTCCAGCGGATGGACAAGGCCCTGCACGTCTACCGGCGGTTCGCCCCGCGCCGGCTGCGCAAGGCGGCGATGGCCGCCGCCGCCCGCTGGATCATCGAGCGCCAGGAGAACGACGGCTGCTGGGGCGGTATCCAGCCACCCGCCGTGTACTCCGTCATCGCCCTGCACCTGCTCGGCTACGACCTCGGGCACCCGGTGATGCGCGCCGGACTGGACTCCCTGGACCGGTTCGCGGTGTGGCGCGAGGACGGCGCCCGGATGATCGAGGCCTGCCAGTCGCCGGTCTGGGACACCTGCCTCGCCGCGATCGCACTCGCCGACGCGGGCGTGCGCCCCGACCACCCGGCCCTGGTCAAGGCCGCGGACTGGATGCTCGGCGAGGAGATCGTCCGCAGCGGGGACTGGGCGGTACGAAGGCCCGGACTCGCCCCCGGCGGATGGGCGTTCGAGTTCCACAACGACAACTACCCCGACATCGACGACACCGCCGAGGTCGTCCTCGCGCTGCGCCGCGTCAAGCATCCCGACCCGGCCCGGGTCGAGGCGGCCATCGCCCGCGGGGTGTCCTGGAACCTCGGCATGCAGTCGAGGAACGGCGCCTGGGGCGCCTTCGACGCCGACAACACCAGCCCCTTCCCGAACAGGCTGCCCTTCTGCGACTTCGGCGAGGTCATCGACCCGCCCTCGGCCGACGTCACCGCCCACGTGGTGGAGATGCTCGCCTTCGAGGGCCGGGCGGGCGACGCGCGGACCCGGCGCGGCATCGCCTGGCTGCTCGCCGAACAGGAGCCCGACGGAGCCTGGTTCGGCCGCTGGGGCACCAACTACGTCTACGGGACCGGGTCGGTGGTCCCCGCCCTCGCCGCGGCCGGCCTCGCCCCGGCGCATCCCGCGATCCGGCGGGCCGTGCGCTGGCTGGAATCCGTACAGAACGAGGACGGCGGGTGGGGCGAGGACCAGCGCTCCTACAAGGACCGCTCCTGGGCGGGGAAGGGCGCCTCCACCGCCTCGCAGACCGCGTGGGCGCTGATGGCCCTGCTGTCGGCGGGAGAGCGGGACGGCAAGGCCGTCGAGCGGGGCATCGCCCACCTGGTCGGGACCCAGCGGGAGGACGGCTCCTGGGACGAGCCGTACTTCACGGGCACCGGCTTCCCCTGGGACTTCTCCATCAACTACCACCTGTACCGGCAGGTGTTCCCGCTCACCGCGCTCGGCCGCTACCTGTACGGGGAACCCTTCGCCCCGGCCGGGACGGCGGCGGCGGAGACCCCGTGACCACCCCGCTGCTCGTCGCGTGCGCGCTGCGCATCGAGCAGGCGGCGCTGCGCGGCACGGGCCGCGGCGCGCCCGAGGCGTACGCCCTGCTGCGCACCGGCATGGGCCCGCGCGCCGCCGGGCGGGCCGTCGGCCGTGCCCTGGAACAGCCGGGAATGGACGGGGCCGCCGTCCTCGCGACCGGATTCTGCGCCGGGCTCGTCCCCGGCATGCACCCCGGCGACCTGGTCGTCGCCGCGGAGACCCGGGACCCGCACGGCACCGTCCCGTGCACCGGGACCACCCTGCTCGCCGAGGCACTGGCCCGGGCCGCCCCCGGCCGGACCGTGCACACCGGCGTACTGACCGGATCCGACCACGTCGTCCGCGGCCAGGAGCGCGCGCAGCTGCGCGCCACCGGCGCCCTCGCGGTCGACATGGAGTCCGCGGCCACCCTGTGGACCGCCACCCGCGGCGGCGGCCGCCCGGTTGCGGCCGTCCGGGTGATCGTGGACGCTCCGGAGCATGAGCTCGTCCGTATCGGCACCGTCCGCGGTGGAATATCGGCCTTCCGCGTACTGCGTGCCGTACTGCCCGCGTTTTACGAATGGCACCGTTCTTTGCTGCTCCCCAGGAGGTGAGCCAGATGGCCATGCCGCTGCGCCAGACCATCAGGGTCGGGACCTATCTTCTCGAACAGAAGCTGCGCAAGCGTGAGAAGTTCCCGCTGATCGTCGAGCTGGAACCGCTCTACGCCTGCAACCTGGCCTGTGAAGGGTGCGGGAAGATCCAGCACCCGGCCGGGGTGCTCAAGCAGCGCATGCCGGTCGCCCAGGCGGTCGGCGCCGTACTGGAGTCCGGCGCGCCCATGGTGTCCATCGCGGGCGGCGAGCCCTTGATGCACCCGCAGATCCACGAGATCGTCCGTCAGTTGGTGGCGAAGCGGAAGTACGTTTTCCTCTGCACCAACGCGATGCTCCTGCGCAAGAAGATCGAGAAGTTCACCCCGTCCCCGTATTTCGCCTTCGCCGTGCACATCGACGGCCTGCGCGAACGGCACGACGAGTCGGTGGCCAAGGAAGGCGTCTTCGACGAGGCCGTGGCGGCCATCAAGGAGGCGAAGAAGCGCGGGTTCCGGGTGACCACCAACTCCACCTTCTTCAACACGGACACTCCGCAGACCATCATCGAGGTGCTCAACTACCTCAATGACGACCTCCAGGTGGACGAGATGATGATCTCGCCCGCCTACGCCTACGAAAAGGCCCCCGACCAGGAACACTTCCTCGGCGTCGAACAGACCCGCGAACTCTTCAGGAAGGCCTTCGCGGGCGGCAACCGCAGGCGCTGGCGGCTCAACCACTCTCCGCTCTTCCTGGACTTCCTGGAAGGAAAGGCCGATTTCCCCTGCACGGCCTGGGCCATTCCGAATTACTCCCTCTTCGGCTGGCAGCGCCCCTGCTATCTGATGAGCGACGGCTATGTGCCCACGTACCGCGAACTGATCAACGACACCGACTGGAGCAAGTACGGCCGCGGCAAGGACCCGCGCTGCGCGAACTGCATGGCGCACTGCGGCTACGAGCCCACCGCCGTCCTCGCCACCATGGGCTCCCTGAAGGAGTCCCTGCGGGCGGCCCGGGAGACGATCGGCGGGAACCGGGACAGGTCGGCATGACGCCGGCCGGACAGGGCCTGGAGGAACAGGGGAAGCGCGGCCGGGGCAAGGGCTTCGACCTCGGCGCCCTGCTGGCCGAGCGAGGCGGCGAGCGGTACGAGCTGCACGCCCGGCACCTCAACCACCAACTGCCCCGGATGCTGCACACCATCGGCTTCGACAAGGTCTACGAGCGGGCCGAGGGCGCCCACTTCTGGGACGCCGAGGGCAACGACTACCTCGACATGCTGGCCGGGTTCGGGGTGATGGGCCTGGGCCGGCACCACCCGGTGGTCCGCCGCGCCCTGCACGACGTCCTGGACGCCCAGCTCGCCGACCTCACCCGCTTCGACTGCCAGCCGCTCCCCGGGCTGCTCGCGGAGAAGCTGCTCTCGTACAGCCCGCACCTGGACCGGGTCTTCTTCGGCAACAGCGGCACCGAGGCGGTGGAGACGGCCCTGAAGTTCGCCCGGTACGCCACCGGACGGCCCAGGATCCTCTACTGCGACCACGCCTTCCACGGGCTCACGACGGGGTCGCTCTCGGTGAACGGCGAGGGCGGCTTCCGGGACGGCTTCGCGCCGCTGCTCCCCGACACGAAGATCGCGCTGGGGGACCTGGCCGCCCTGGAGCGGGAGCTGAAGCGCGGGGACGTGGCCGCCTTCGTCGTCGAGCCGATCCAGGGCAAGGGCGTGCTCGCCGCCCCGCCCGGATTCCTGCTCGCCGCGCAGGAGCTGCTGCGCCGGCACAAGGCGCTGCTGATCGCGGACGAGGTGCAGACCGGCCTCGGGCGTACCGGCGACTTCTACGCGTACCAGCACGAGCCGGGCGTGGAACCGGACCTGGTGTGCGTGGCCAAGGCGCTGTCGGGCGGCTACGTGCCGGTCGGCGCGACCCTGGGCAAGGACTGGATCTTCAAGAAGGTCTACTCGTCCATGGACCGGGTCCTCGTGCACTCCGCGAGCTTCGGCTCCAACGCGCAGGCGATGGCGGCCGGACTGGCCGTCCTCTCGGTCATGGAGGACGAGGAGGTCGTGGCCAACGCCCGGGCCATGGGCGACCTGCTGCGCGGACGGCTCGCGGCCCTGGTGGACGAGTACGAGCTGCTGCACGAGGTGCGCGGGCGCGGCCTGATGATCGGCATCGAGTTCGGCCGGCCGTCCTCGCTGGGGCTGCGCAGCCGGTGGGCCATGCTGCAGGCGGCCCGCAAGGGGCTCTTCGCGCAGATGGTCGTGGTGCCGCTGCTGCAGAAGCACCGGATCCTCACGCAGGTGTCCGGGGACCACCTGGAAGTGATCAAGCTCATCCCGCCGCTGATCGTGGACGAGCGGGACGTCGACCGGTTCGTCGGCGCTTTCCGGGACGTCATGGACGAGGCGCACGGCGGGTCCGGGCTGATGTGGGACTTCGGCAGGACCCTGGTGAAGCAGGCCGTCGGCAACCGGTGACGGCCTGCCCCGCCGTCGTCAGTCGAGCAGCCGGTCCCGCAGCCGGCCGAGGGTCTCGGGCGTGAGCCCGAGGCCCTCGGCCAGGTAGCGGTCCACACCGCCCCAGTGCTCGTCGATGGTCTCGAAGGCCGCCTCCAGGTACTCGGCGCGGGCGTCGAAGAGCGGGGCGAGTAGCTCCATCACCTCGGGGGAGCGGGCCTCGGCCGACTCGCTGCTGCGGCGCACCCGGTAGCGGCGGTGCGGGGCGTTCGACTCCAGGTAGTCCGCCACGATCGCCTCCCGCTCGACGCGCAGCGCGAGCAGGGTGACGGCGATCGACAGGCCGGCCCGGTCCTTGCCCGCCGCGCAGTGCAGGAGGGCGGGCACGCTGTCCTCGGCGAGGGCGCGCACCACCCGGCCGTGCTCGGCGGTGCGGTGCTTGATGATCCCGCGGTACGAGTTCGACATCCGGGCCGCGGCCTTCCCGTCGCCCAGGATCGAGCGGAGCTGGTCGAGGTCGCCGTCGCGGACCATCTTCCAGAACTCCCGGCCGTCGGCCGGATCCGAGAGCGGGATGTTGACGTTCCGTACGCCGGGCAGTTCGACGTCCGGCCCCTCCAGGGCGTGGTCGGCGTTGTTGCGGAAGTCGAAGACGGTGTGGAGCCCGAGCGAGGAGAGGAATTCTGCATCGTTTTCAGTGGCATGCGCCAGATGTCCGCTTCGGAACAGTCGTCCCGTCTTGACCCTTCGTCCGTCAGAAGTCGGCAATCCGCCCACATCGCGGAAATTGCGCACTCCGGACAGCTCCGGCTCCTGTATCTGCTGGGTCACGGGAACTCCTCCGCTTCGTCGTGGGGCGTCTGTCCGTCTGTCCGAATTACGCTACTTGGCGCCAACTTGCCATGAACAGCGGCGAGATCGGACACGTCCCCGTGAGCCAGATCATACGGTGACCGTGCGTGCCTGATCGCAAAAGGCGAATGGCCCGGCCGGGGCGGTTGTTGGCAGTGGGGAATGGACGCAGGGTGACCGGAATTCCGTCGGTCCCTCATCCCTGTGATTCCGTCAGGGAATTCACGGCTTGTTACGTGCCGCCTTATGGGATTACCTTCGCGATCGATCCGGGTGGACCGCCGAATCCTGCCACTGCCCGGAAACCGCACCCGACTATTCACGCGCGCGGCAGGAGCGGGGGAACCAGGTAAGCCGCTGTTCCGGATCTTTATTCCGGGATGGCTCGGGGTGAAGCCGTACATGTCCCGCACATGGACGGCCGGACATCTCCAGTCCGAACCCGACAGCTCACCTCGCAGGCGACGGAGAGGAATTCGCCATGTCTGCAAAGGGCAAGCACCGCCGTCCCAAGTCCCGTTCCATGGCCCGCGGCCTCGCCGTCGCGGGCACCGGTGGTGCGGCGCTCGCGCTGCCCCTGATGGGCGCCGCCGGTGCCCACGCGGCCGGCGCTCCGGCCGCCGCGCCGGCCGCGGCCCCCGCCGTGGCGCCGCAGCTTCCCCTCTCGCTCCAGGCCGCGCCCGCCGCCGCCGTGGAGACCGCGCCGACCGTCTACACGGTCGTGCCGGGCGACTACCTCTCCAAGATCGCCGCCGAGCGCCACCTCTCCGGCGGCTGGGAGCGGCTGTACGCCGACAACCGCGAGGCCGTCGGCACCAACCCCTCCCTCATCCACCCGGGCCTGAAGCTGACCCTCGGCGCGAAGGGCGAGGCGGCCCCGGTCGCCGAAACCGCGCCCGCCCCGGCCCCCAAGGCCGCTCCGAAGTCGGCCCCCAAGGCCGCTCCGAAGCTGGCTCCGAAGTCGGCTCCGAAGCCCGCCGAGAAGGCCGCACCGGCGCAGCAGGACTCCGCCGCCGAGGCGCCGGCTTCGCAGCAGTCGGCCGCCGGCTTCGTCGCCCCGGTGAGCGGCGGGATCTCCACCCAGTACAAGGTCGCGGGCAGCATGTGGTCCTCCGGCTACCACACCGGCGTCGACTTCATCGCGAGCTCCGGCACCACCGTCAAGGCCGTCGGCGCGGGCACCGTGGTCTCGGCCGGCTGGGCCGGCGCGTACGGCAACGAGGTCATCATCAAGCACGAGGACGGGACCTACTCGCAGTACGGCCACCTCTCCCAGCTGTCCGTCTCGGCGGGCCAGAGCGTCACCGGCGGCCAGCGCATCGGCCTCTCCGGCTCCACCGGCAACTCGACCGGCCCGCACCTCCACTTCGAGATCCGCACGGGCCCGTCCTACGGCTCGGACATCGACCCGGTCGCCTACCTCCGCTCGAAGGGCGTGAGCATCTGACGGCACCCGCCGTCGGAACACCGACACGCGTGAGGCCGGGGCCCGAGGGGGGTCCCGGCCTCGCGTGTACGTATTCCTTATCCCCCGCGTGGTAAAGATCACGGTCCGTCAACCCCTGCTTACGTTGGCGTAGGTCGTGTACGGGAGTGAAGGATGTCGTCCTGTGGCAGCGACGACGACGACACTCAAGACCATCGGCTCGTACGCGGCGATCGGGGACAGCTTCACCGAGGGCGTGGGGGACCCGGGACCCGGGGATTCTTTTCTCGGCTGGGCGGACCGGCTCGCCGTGCTCCTGGCCGACCGGCGTGACGAGCACGACTTCCGGTACGCGAACCTGGCCGTGCGCGGCCGGCTCCTCGACCAGATCGTGGCCGAACAGGTCCCGCGGGCCAAGGAGCTCGCGCCGGACCTCGTGACCTTCTGCGCGGGCGGCAACGACATCATCCGGCCCGGCAGCGACCCGGACGACGTGGCGGAGCGGTTCGAGGCCGCCGTCGCCGACCTCACCGGGGCCGTCGGCCACGTCATGATCACCACCGGCTTCGACACGCGGGGCGTGCCGGTCCTCAAGCACCTCCGGGGCAAGGTGGCGACGTACAGCGCGCACGTCCGCGCCATCGCCGACCGCTACGACTGCCCGGTGCTCGACCTCTGGTCGCTGAAGTCCGTACAGGACCGGCGGGCCTGGGACGCCGACCGGCTGCACCTCTCGCCCGAGGGGCACACACGGGTCGCGCTGCGCGCCGCCCAGGTGCTGGGGCTGGAGGTGCCCACCGACCCCGACCAGCCGTGGCCGCCGCAGCGGCCGCGCGGCTCGGTGGACGTGACCCGGGACAACATCCAGTGGGCGCGCGAGCACCTGGTGCCGTGGATCGGCCGCCGGCTGCGCGGGGAGTCCTCGGGGGACCACGTGGAGGCGAAGCGGCCCGACCTGCTTCCGCTCTAGGAGGCGGAGGCGGAGGCGCCGCGGACCGGGGGCCGCAAGCGGAATCCTTCGGGGTACGTGTGCGTTGGGATGGTCGTAGACCGACGACCGTCCTGACCCCACCCTCCCAGGAGGCGCTTTGACCGGCTCCCGTCCCCTGCGTCCCCGGCTGCGCGCCCTGCGGCCCGAAGCCTTCGGCGCGGACCCGTCCGGTGCCCGGCTGGAGCGGATCCGCCGCTCGCCGAACTTCGCAGACGGCGTCTTCCAGAATCCGGTCGGGGCCCGGACCAGACCCTCGGGGTCGATGGCGGAGTTCGCCAAGATCTACTTCCACAAGGAGCAGCGGCTCCGGCGCAATCCCGGTGCCCCGATCCCCGTGTACCCGACGACCCTCGCGGAGCTGGCGAAGCCGCCCGTGAGCGGCCTGCGGCTCACCTGGATGGGGCACTCCAGCGTGCTCGCCGAGATCGACGGCCGACGCGTGCTGTTCGACCCGGTCTGGGGCGAGCGGTGCTCCCCCTTCCCTTTCGCCGGCCCCAAGCGGCTGCACCCCGTGCCGGTGCCGCTGGCCTCGCTGGGGACGGCCGACGTGGTGGTCATCTCGCACGACCACTACGACCACCTCGACCTGCCGACGATCAAGGCGCTGGCCGGTACGGACACGGTCTTCGCCGTCCCGCTCGGAGTCGGCGCGCACCTGGAGCGCTGGGGCGTTCCGGCCGACCGGCTGCGCGAGCTGGACTGGAACGAGAGCACCAAGGTCGCCGGGCTCTCGCTGACGGCGACCCCCGCCCGGCACTTCTGCGGCCGCGGGCTCCGTAACCAGCAGAACACCCTGTGGGCGTCCTGGGTCGTCGCGGGCGACGAGCACCGCATCTACCACAGCGGCGACACCGGCTACTTCCCCGGCTTCGAGGAGATCGGCGCCGAGCACGGGCCGTTCGACGCCACGATGATCCAGATCGGCGCGTATTCGGAGTACTGGCCCGACATCCACATGACGCCCGAGGAAGGCATGCGCGCCCACCTCGACCTCCAGGGCGGCACCCCGCGCGGCACAATGCTGCCGATCCACTGGGGCACCTTCAACCTGGCCCTCCACCCGTGGGACGAACCGGGCGAGGGCACCCTGGCCGCGGCAGAAGCCACCGGATCGGCGGTCGCCCTGCCGATCCCGGGCCAGCCCTTCGAGCCCGGCTCCGCCGAGGCCCCGGCGCAGCCCTGGTGGCGACCGTTCGTGACGGGTAGCCACGCCGCGCCGGAGGTGTCGGTCGCCGCGGTTACCACGGCCCGGGCGACGGGCGTGATCCGCGAGGAGCCCGAGGCCGTCGGGTCCTGACGTACCGGGCCCGCCGCAGGGCGGGCCCGCCTCCGGGAGCCGGGCTCGCCTCCGGGTACCGGGCCGGCCTGCGGGTACCGGGCCCGCTTGCGCGGGAGCACGACCGGGGCGGGGGCGTCCGCAGGCCTGAGATGGGGGCGGCCGTCCGAGGTGGGGGCGGCGCCCCGGCCCTCGGGGGCGTGCGGTCGTCGCCGGTCCTCGCCAGGGGCGACCCGGCGGATTCGGGCGGCTGTACGAGCGCTCCACCGGGAGCGGGAAGCACCACCGCGAACTTCCCCAACTGGCCGTCCGGGGCGGGACGGTGCGGTCTAGCGTGGGTATCCGGTGATCAACACCGGGCCCCGGGATCGCTGGGGGCCGGGCCCCACGTACCGAGGACGCCGATGTCCGGACTCCGCGCCGCCCGCCACGCCCCGTCGAGACACGCCGTCACCGGTCCCGGCAGGCAGATACGCCCTCAGCTGGTCCGCGCCGCCGTCCTGCCCACGCTCGCCGCCGGGCTCAGCGGCACCGCCGCGGTCATCTTCACCCTCCAGCTCGGCGGGGGAGCCGGCGAGCGGGACCCCCGGCTCTGGCCCGTGCTCACCGGCTGCGCCCTCCTCGTCCTGGGAGCCCTCGCCGCCGCCCTGCTCGGGGCCCAGCGCGGGGCCAAGGCCGTCCGGGACCGGTGCGAGGCGCTGCGCCGATCCAGCGTGCGCGGCCGCCAGGAGCTGCGGACGGCCGCCGACCGGCTGGAGCGGGGCGAGACCCCGCCCCGCCCCGTGCGCGGCGGACCGACGGGACCACCGCTCGGCGCCGACCCGGCCGGGGTGGACGAGTTCTGGCTGCTCTCCCAGGAGCTGCGCGGCGCCCGCGAACAGGCCCACACGACCCTCGTACGGCTGGCCGGTCCGGCCACGCCGTCCGACAGCGAGCGCAAGGTCGAGGTCTTCGTCAACCTCGCGCGCCGGCTGCAGTCCCTCGTCCACCGCGAGATCTCGCTGCTGGACGAGCTGGAGGACACGGTCGAGGACCCGGACCTGCTCAAGGAGCTCTTCCACGTCGACCACCTCGCCACCCGCATCCGCCGCCACGCCGAGAACCTCGCCGTGCTCGGCGGCGCCGCGTCCCGCCGCCAGTGGACCCGGCCCATCGACCTGAGCGAGGTGCTGCGTTCCTCGGTCGCCGAGGTCGAGCAGTACACCCGGGTCAAGGTCGTGCCGCCGGCGGGCGGCAGCGTACGCGGCCACGCCGTCGCGGACGTGGTGCACCTGCTGGCCGAACTGGTCGAGAACGCCACGGTGTTCTCCGCGCCCGACACCGATGTGGTGCTGCGGGCCGAACGGGTCACCGCCGGGATCGCGGTCGAGGTGGAGGACCGCGGGCTGGGCATGCCGACCGAGGAACAGCACCGGATGAACGCCCTGCTCGGCGACCCCGACCAGATCAGCGTCCGGCACCTCCTCGCCGACGGGCGGATCGGCCTGTTCGTCGTCTCCGCGCTGGCCCGCCGGCACGGGATCGCCGTGGAGCTCAAGTCCAACATCTACGGCGGCGTGCTCGCCGTGCTGGTGCTGCCGCAGGAGCTGCTGGGCGCGGAGGCGCCGAGCGCCGCCGACGCGGCGGGCGGCTCCCGGGCCACCTCGTGGGGCACCGGGGAGTCGGCGGCGATGCCGCCACTGGAGCCGGTACGGGTGACCCCGCCGGAGCCCCTGCCGGGGCGGGGAGCGAGGCCCGGGGCCCAGCCCTGGGACCCGGCCGGGTCTGGGCCCGGCCCGGCCGCCGCGGCCCGGGCCGTGAACCGGCCCGCGCCTGTGCCCGCGCCTGTGCCCGCGCCCGTGCCTGCGCCCGTGTCCGCGCCCGTGCCTGCGGCCGAGCCGGAGCCTGCGACCGGGCCGGGGCCGGGGCCGGCCCCCGCACCGCAGCCCGGGCCAAGGAATCGGCCGGGGACCGGATCCACGCCTGCGGCCGGGCCTGGGCCGATGGCCGGGGCTGGGCCCGGGAACGTGTCCGAGCCGGAGCCCGGGGCCGCGGCCGTCGCCCAGCCCACGGAGGCGTCCTCGGCTCCGGCCACGTCCGTGGACGGGCCCCGGCCCGCAACCGGTGCTCGGCCCGGGACCACGGCCCTGCCGCTGCCCGTGCGCCGGGCCAGGGCCCGAGCCATGGAGGCCGAGGCCGGGCAGCGGCCCGGGAGTGCGCCCGTGTCGGTGCCCGCACCCCGAGTCGGGGACGGAGCCACGACTCCGACGGCGTCCATGCGCGGGCCCGGGCCCGTCGGCGGTGCAGGGACTCGGGCCGGGGCCGAAGCTCGGTCCGTGTCGGCTGGGTCCGCTGGCGCGGCTGAGCCGTGGGCCGAGCCCGGGGCTGGGCTCGTATCCGCAGCCGGGAACGGTGCTCGGATCGGGGGCGAGGCTCAGCCTGTGCTGCCTGGGCCTGCAGCCGCCGCCGGGCCGTGGGCCGAGCCTGGCGCCGAACTCGTATCCGCGGCCGAGAAGGGGACTTGGGCCGGGGGCGACGCGCCACCCGGACCCGCGGCTGCGGCTGAGCCGTGGGGCGAGCCCGGGCCCGGGCCGGTCGGTGGTGCCGGGGCTCGGGCCGGAGCTGAAGCTCGGTCCGTGTCGGCTGGGTCCGGCGGCGAGGCCGGGCCGTGGGCCGAGCCCGGGGCTGGGCTCGTATCCGCAGCCGGGAACGGTGCTCGGACCGGGCGCGAGGCTCAGCCTGGGCATGCAGGTGCCGCCGAGCCGTGGGCCGAGCCCGGTGCTGAGCCCGTATCCGCGGCCGAGAAGGGGACTTGGGCCGGAGGCGACGTGCCACCCGGGCCCGGGCCCGTCGGCGGTGCCGGGACGCGGGCCGGGGCTGAAGCTCGGCCCGTGTCGGCTGGGTCCGCAGGCGCGGCCGGGCCGTGGGGTGAGCCTGCGGCTGGGCTCGTATCCGCAGCCGGGGACGGCGCTCGGGCCGGGGAAGAAGGCCCCGTGTCGGGTAGGCCCGCCACCGCAGGCGCAGGCGCAGGCGCAGGCGCAGGCGCAGGCGCAGGCGCAGCCCGGCCGTGGGGCGAGCCCGGGCAGGGAGCCGGCACCGCGGTTCGGAGCGGTGCCCGGTCCGGGGCCGAAGCCCAGGCCGTGCCGTCCCGGCCCACAGGCGTGGCCGAGTCGTGGGCCGCGCCCGGGCTCGCGGCCCCGGCTGCGGCCGAGCCGTGGGGTGAGCCCGGGCCGGGGCTCGTCCCCGCAGCCGGTGCCGGGACTCGGGCCGGGGGAGAGGCCCAGCCCGCGGCGGGCGAGAGGCCGCCGCTGCCCCGGCGGCGGGCTCAGGAGCATCTCGCGCCGCAGCTGCGCGAGGCGCCCGCGCCTCGGCGGGCCGGCGACACCGATCGGCCCGTACACGACCCCGGCCTGATGGCCGCCTTCCAACGGGGCTTCGGCCTTGCGCAGTCGGAGAACCAGGTATGACCCCGACCCCTCACCTCAGCAAGGAGCGCACCCCCATGGGCGGCGAAGTGGCGACGAAGACCGGCAACCGGCTCTCGGACCTCGACTGGCTGCTCAGCGGCCTGGTGCAGCGCGTGCCGTACACGCGCAGCGCCGTACTCCTCACCGTCGACGGCCTCGTCACCTGCGTGCACGGCCTCGACGCGGACAGCGCCGACCATCTGGCGGCGCTCGCGTCCGGCCTGTACTCGCTGGGGCGCAGCGCCGGCTCCCGCTTCGGGGACGGAGCCGAGGTGCGGCAGGTCGTCGTCGAGCTCGACACCGCGCTCGTCTTCGTATCCGCAGCCGGTTCCGGCACCTGCCTGGCCGTGCTCGCGGACCGCGAGGCCGACGCCGGGGTGCTCGGCTACGAGATGGCGATGCTGGTCAAGAGCGTGCGTCCCTACCTGGCCGCCCCGCCGCGCCGGCCCGTCGCCGACCCGGAGCGATGAGGGGCCGCGCGAGGGGGGCAGCGGGGATCACGCGTGACACACCCTGGCTCGACGACTCGGCGGGCCGGGTGATGCGCCCGTACACCGCCAGCGGCGGGCGGACCCGGCCGGGCGTCGCACTCGACCTGCTCTCGCTGGTGACAGCGACCGGGGTGCGGCCGCGCGTCCCGCTGGGGGCGGAGCACACCCTCGCCCTGCGGCTGTGCGCGGGAGCCGCGGCGGTCACGGTCGCCGAGGTGGCCGGCCAACTGCGGCTGCCCGCCGTGGTGGTGAAGGTGCTGCTGTCCGATCTGATGGAACACGGGGCCGTCATGGCGCAGGCGCCGCGGTTCCCGGGCGGCCGCTCGTTCGCCGCCGATGACCAGTCCCTGCTCCGGGCGGTGCTCGATGGTCTCCACAAACGGCTGTGACGCGCCCGTCCCCGGCTCCCCGCCCACGACGCTGAAGATCCTGGTCGCGGGCGGGTTCGGGGCGGGCAAGACGACCTTCGTGCGCGCGGTGAGCGAGATCGAGCCGCTGAGCACGGAGGAGCTGCTGAGCGACCTCAGCCAGACCGCCGACCCGCTGTACGGGGTCGAAGCCAAGACCACGACCACCGTCGCGCTGGACTTCGGCCGGATCACGCTCGACCAGCGCCACGTGCTCTACCTCTTCGGCACGCCCGGGCAGCACCGCTTCTGGTTCCTGTGGGAGGAGTTGTGCGCGGGCGCGCTCGGGGCGGTGGTGCTCGCCGACACCCGCCGCCTCGCCGACTGCTTCCCCGCCGTGGACTTCTTCGAGCGGCGCGGGATCGGATTCGTCGTCGCCGTCAACGAGTTCGACGGCGGCCACCGCTACGGGCCCGACGAGGTGCGCGAAGCGGTGGGGCTCGGGCCCGAGGTGCCCGTCGTACGGTGCGACGCGCGCCTGACCAGTTCCGGAACGGGGACGCTGGCCGCCCTCGTCCGCCATCTCCTGTGCATGTCCACAGTCAGTTCTACGCCAGTCAGCTCTACGCCAGTCAGCTCTTCGTCTTCGGAGTCGGGGGAACCGCCATGACGTACTACGAATCGACCGGACACCTGCTGCTCACGCCCGTGGACCGGGACGCGCCCGCGCGCGTCGTCCGGCTGCGGGAACTGGGCCTGGGCGAGCGGGTGGACGCCGAACTGGACGCCTTCGCGCGGCGCGTCGCGGGCGCGCTCGCCGCGCCCTACGCCGGGGTCAACTTCATCGGCGAGGAACGGCAGTTCTTCGCCGGGCTGCACCACACGCCCGAGGCGCCGACGAGCGGCTATCCGGCGCGGGTACTGGCCCGTGACCACGGCTACTGCCCGCATGTGGTGGTACGGAGGCGGGCGCTGGTGCTGGAGGACGTACGGGACTTCGCGCGCTTCGCGGGCAACGCGGTGGTGGACGAGAGCGGGGTGCGTGCGTACGTGGGCGCGCCGCTGACGGACCGGCGCGGGATCGTGCTGGGGACGGTGTGCGCGGTGGACGTGGTACCGCGCCGGTGGGGGACGGAGGGGCTCGCCACCGCGAAGGCGCTGGCGGCGGAGCTGGTGGAGCTGGTGCACGCCCGGGAGGACCGGCGGCGGACAGCTTGAGGCGGCCTTGGGCGGCTCACGCCGGTGTGGGGCGTTGTGGGGCGGTGCAAGCCGGCGTACGGCGGTGCAGGGCGGCCGATGTCAGTGGTGGGGTCTACGGTCGTGGACGAGGGTTCACCGGTGGCCGGAGAGGAGTCGCGGGATGGGCACCACCGCGCAGGACGTCCGTACGATCGCGCTGTCGCTGCCGGACAGCAGCGAGAAGCTGGCCTGGGGCATGCCGACCTTCCGGGTGGGCGGGAAGATCTTCGCCGCGCTGGGCGACGACGACACCTCGATAGGGGTGAAATGCCCCAAGGAGGACCGGGCCGAGCTGATCGCGGCGGAGCCGGGGAAGTTCTTCGTGCGCGAGGGCCACGACGACAACTACGCCTGGCTGCGGGTCCGCCTTGAGGCGGTCGAGGACGAGGGCGAACTGCGCTCGATCCTGATCGACTCCTGGCTCCAGGCCGCCCCGAAGCGGGTGGCGGCGGCCCATCCGGAGCTGTCCGAGGGCGGCGCGGGCTGAACGCGCGCGGCGGCACGGGGAGACCGTGCCGCCGCCGCGGGCGGGGCGGGTGGACGGCGGTGTTCAGTTCGGCGTCGGCGTCCGGAATCCCGTGATGCGCTCCCGCAGGGACCGCGGGTCCAGGCCGTGCGCCGCCGTGTGCTCGTCGATGGTGCCGTAGCGCCGTAGTTCGGCCCGTGCCACGCCCAGACCCAGCACCCGGTGGGGGGTGTCGGCCAGGGCGTCGTTCGCCGCTGCCGTGGACGTGCCCGCGAGGTAGGGCTCGACGAGGACCACGTCGGCCGCGGCGCGGCCGGTCGTCCCGCGCAGGGCCGCTCCGCGCAGGGCGGCGTCGTCGAAGGGGCGCACGGTGGGTGCGTACAGCACCGTCAGGTCCAGGCCCTCGGTCGCCGCCAGGACGTTGTCCAGCAGCGGGCCGACGGCGACCACCACGCCCGCCCGCCCCTCCCGTACGGTCTGGAAGCGCAGGCCCTCCACCGGACGCGGGGCGGCGTTCGACTGCTGGGAGAGCCGGACGTACACCTTGTCGTCTCCGGCGGCGTACGCGTGGCGCAGCAGCGCCTCCGCCTCGTCCGGGTGGCCCGGGACGTGCACGGTCCAGCCGTCGAGGGTGTCGAGCAGGGCCACGTCGCCCGGCGCCATGTGGGTGAAGCCGCCGGCCGGCCAGTCGTAGCTGGCGCTCGCGCTGACGAGCACGCCGCCCGTCCCCTGGTGCCCGAAGTCCAGCTTGACCTGCTCGAACGGCCGCTCCACGAGGAAGCTGGCGAAGGTGTGGACGACCGGCCGCAGGCCGGTGAGGGCCAGGCCGCCGCCGACGCCGACGAGCAGCTGCTCCCTGATCCCGACGTTGATCACCCGGTCCGGGTGCCGCTGCTGGGCGGGCCGGAAGCCGTCCATGGTGATCTCGGCGAGCACCAGGGCCAGCCGGGGGTCCTCGTCGAGGAGGTCCGACGTGACCGAGATGAAGCGTTCCCGCATGGTGTCCATGACTCTCCCCGCCCTCAGAACTTCTTCTCGACACGGGCGACCACGACATGCGGCCGACCGGGATGCGACTCGGTGAACGCGGCGTGCAGCGCGGCGTGATCCCGCCCGTCCACGGTGGCCGCGGACCAGCCGGCCGCCTCGAAGCGGGCCGCGATTCCGCCGGGCCAGCCGTGCGTCGCGGAGTCGTTGTCGATCACCACCGTGTGCAGCCGATCCAGCCCGGCGGAGCCCGCGTAGGCGAGCGCCTCGTGGTTGCTGCCCTCGTCCAGCTCGGCATCCCCGATCAGCACCCACACCGCCGGCTCGTCCAGCCCCTGGGCGCGCAGCCCGAGCGCGCTGCCCACGGCGAGCGGCAGTCCGTGCCCGAGGGACCCGCTGCCGATCTCCACGCCGGGAACGAGGGTGCGGTCCGGGTGGTGCCCGAGCGGCGAGTCGTACGAGCCGAAGCCGGGCAGCCACTCGACCGGGAAGAACCCCTTGGCGGCGAGGACGGCGTAGTACGCCATCGGCCCGTGCCCCTTGGACAGCAGGAACCGGTCCCGCGCGGCGTCCTCGGCGGTCCCGGGCGCCACCCGGAGCACCCGGTCGTAGAGCACCCACAGCACGTCGAGCGTGGAGGTGGCGGCGGGCCCGTGCTTCTCGGCCCCGGTCATGAGGCCGATGAGCCGGCCCAGATCCTTGTAACGGAAATCCGTGTCCGCGATTGCCTGTGTCATGCATGGATCGTGCAACCTCAAGTGCGGTCGAGGTCAAGAAGCCGCCCGCCCCGAACCGGGGAACGAAAGGTGCGCGCGACCACCCCGCGAAGTGCGGTATCGTTCTCCTGCGCGTTCAACCAGGGGAAACCCCAGGTCAGCGCGCATCGGGACGTGGCGCAGCTTGGTAGCGCACTTGACTGGGGGTCAAGGGGTCGCAGGTTCAAATCCTGTCGTCCCGACTCGAAAGAGTCGCAGGTCAGGGGCCGTTTTGGAGCAATCCAAAACGGCCCCTTGATCGTTTTTGGGGACCAGTTGGGGACCAGGGCGTCAGTGCGGGTCAGATTGCGGTGACGGCCGTGAGTGGCAGCGAACGAGGTGCACGGAGCACCATGAGGTGCGCAGACAGCGCGGCACCAGCTGCGGTGATCTGGCCGGCGTCGGGGTGCAGGTAGCGCTGAGTGGTGGTCAGCGAGCCGTGTCCGGCGATCTTGCGTAGGACGTGGAGTGGCACGCCGGCGTCGGCGAACCAGGTCAGTCCGGTGTGGCGCAGGTCGTGCCGTCGAAGGTGCTCGAAGCCGAGTTCCGTGACAACGTCGTCCCAGTGGGTGGCGTCGCGCAGGACCGCAGTGGAGATGCGACCGCCACGCGGTCCGAAGAAGATCCGGGCATCGGGGTCATTGCCGACGGCCAGCAGCCGCTGGGCAACCATCGGCCGTACTTCTTCGATGAGGGGTACCTTGCGGGCGCGCTTTCCCTTGGTGGCCTTGTCGACGAGACCGCCTTGGGCGGGGGTGGTCTGTCGTCGTACGGTCCAGATCCAGTTGTCGGTGTCGATGTCCTTGACGCGGACTCCGGAGACTTCGCCGATGCGGGCTGCTGTGGATGCGGCGAACGTGACCACGTCGCCCCAGCCCTGGTATTGGCCGTATGAGCGAGCGACCAGAGCCTTGGCGAGGGCCTGGAGGGTCTCCCAGTCGGGCAGAGCGAGCGCACGCGGGTCGTTCAATTCGTCCTCGACCTGCTGGTACTGGCGCTGCCAGCCGCTGACCCGGGCGGGGTTGACTTTGATGAGCCCGTCGCGAACGGCCTGCTCCATGACCCGCACGAGGACGGCGATGGTGTTCTTCACGGTGGAGCGGCTGAGCTCGTCTGCGATCCACCGGTAGACGGTGCGGTCCACGGCACCGTTTGTGATCATCCGAACCGGCAGGTGCCCGAGGGAGGGCACTACGCGCAGACGCCAACCGGCCATATAGGGGTCGAGCGTCTTGAGTTCCAGCCCTCGAAGTGCGAGGTCCATGTTCGCGGTGCCGTAGTCGGCCAGCGGCATGGTGGCAAGCGACGGGTTGATGCCGGCCTGGGCGGCCTCGACCAGGGCCGAGATCCACTCCTGAGCTTCGTCCTCGGTCTCCTTGGCCTCGGAGACGGACTTGCGGGACTTGGTCTCGGGGTCCCACCAGCGCACGCGTGCCCGGTAGGGCGAAGGGCGATTGGGCCGGTACTCGACATCAGCGGTGAGACGGACCCCGATCGGAACGGCTTCGACAGCGGCGGTGGGTGTCGCTATCGCCATGTCAGGCCGCCTGTTCGGGATCGACACGGCGACTGCGCAGCCAGTGTTCGACGTCAATCGCGCTGTAGAGGGTGACGCGATCGGACACAGGGACGAAGGGCGGCCCTTGCAGGGGGCGGGCAGTGCGCCAGCGACGGAGCGTGGAGGGATCGACGTTCAAGATGCCTGCGAGTTCATCGGTCGTTAGCCATTTGCCTGTGACCAGATCGGGGGAAACGTTTCGTCCGCTCTTCACGGATTCTTGGGATGACATGGGGTCCTTGCGATGGCGCAGAACGCCGATCGGGCGAGTCGGTGCAAGAGACAGGTCGGTCACGCTCCCCTGGGTGGAGGAATGGTGGGACGACGACCATAGGGGGAACGTTTGAAAAGTCCAGCGAAAGACCGCCGGATTCGCACACGGAGAACAACTCCGCTGGCGGGTGCGGCTGGCTGAGGGTCCATCCGAGGCATCGGGTTTGCTCTCGAGGGGCCGCGGCTCACTGAGTGATCAATGCGCCCAGCCCGAAACGATTCCGCCCGAGGTGGTAGGCGCGTGGCATCCCGTTCGGGCTGTGGGGCGATGGTTGGCTTCCGGAACGACTCTTGGGCGCAGTGGCGCTCCCAAAGCAGGGCGGCGCTAGGGATTATGGGATCGAAGCTGTGCCATCGGACGACAGGTACCTTTCGACTCGAGTGCAGGGAAGCGGCGGTGGAGTTTCGATCATCTACACGATCCCCGGTTTCGGAAACCGGGGATTTCCAGCTATATTCCGCCGTGCATCGGGTTCTGACCGCGCTTCCGTGATGGCTACGCCTGCAGGAGGATTCGGGCTCTGAGTAGGGCGAATGAGGCCCTGCCGTACATCTGCCGCTTGATCGTTTTGATCCTGTTGACGTGGCCTTCGACGATGCCGGAGCTGTAGGGCAGGGTGAGGCCGGCGGTAACGGCGTGGAGGTCTTGCCGGATGGAGTCGGCGAAGATGCCGATGGCATCAGGGCCGCCCAGCTCGGCCTTCTGGATCCAGTCCCGCAGCAGGTGGCCGCAGCGTTGGCGGAGCATGTCGGTGAACTCCCGCGCGAGGTCGCAGGCCAGAGCGATCTCCGGGCAGGCACTCCGCACGGCGTCGAGCTGGGCAGCGTCGGCGGTGTTGAGTGACTCCTGGGGACGCATGATCCATGAGGTGATGTCGCGAGGGCGGGGAGTCGCCGACCGGGCAGGGACCGCGATGCCTTGCCGGATGGTCACTACGTAGCGGTGCACGACGTGGTACCCGCCGGTGTAGCCGAGGGCGAGCACCTCGCGGTAGAGCTGCATGGAGCTGGTGCAGCCAGCATGGAACCGGTGCTGCACGTGCTCCATGAACGGCTCCAGGACACCGTGCCCTCGGTCCTGAGCCGAGGCGAGAAGCCCTGCCAGGTCCTTGTTCCGGTAGCGCCGGACCGTCTTGCGGTCGAGTTGTAGGCGGCGGCCGATGGCGTTAAGCGACATGCCGGTGGCGGCGAGCTCGTTGACCTCCGCGTGGCGTTGTCGGATCCGGTTCAGGAGCGGAGTTTCTGGTGTGGCCAACGGTGGGCTGGCCTCTGGTCCGGCTGGCCGCCGGAGGCAGTCCCGGTGTCGGCGGCAGGTCTTCTCCACCGCCGTGGAGAGGTTCTGGAGGAGGTGCCAGCGATCTGCCACCTCCAGGGCGTCCGGGGCGGCCTGTCTGATGGCCTTGGTGAATGCCATCAGGCGGTCCCGGCAGATGATCTCGGCGCCGGGGTGCTCTTGGAGCCATGTGGCGACCGTGCTGGTCTCTCGGTCCGGCAGCACATCCACCGGCCGGGAGGACTCGACGTCGACGAGGACGGTTCCGTAAGTCCGGCCTTTACGGAACGCGAACTCGTCGATTCCAAGTATCCGCGGGGCCCGGGTCGGCACGGGCTGAGCGGTCAACTGCCCCAAGAGCGCCGTCCGCCGGCCGTGGATCCGAAGCTTCTCGCACAGACGTTGGCCAGGGCGGCCACCGAGCTCAACAGCAATCGATCTCATCGCCGACCGGGCCGCCGTCGACGTACGCCGTCTCGGCTCGGTCAGGCCGGCCACCTGTTCCACGTATGTCCGGCGCCGGCACTGGCTCTGGTCACAGAAGAACCGACGCACCCGGAGACGGACGACCATCTGCCGGCCGCTGGCAGGCAGCCCGGCGATATGACGCCAGTAGCGGCTGTGCACGCGTGCCGCGGGATGCTGACGCAGGGGACATGGCCCCGGCGGTCCGCAGCACGCCGCGTCGACCATCACGTTGCCATCCGCGACCGTGACCTGGCGAACTACGACGTTCAGACCCGGGAAAAGGACGTCTCGAAGCGATTCCGTCTCCATGACGACGTCATCCCCTGGAGGAACGATCCTGCAGTCCGGTCCTTCGAGCGCCTGTCGTCAGGGGGCTACGTCCAGTGCGCGAGTGATCGTCTGGACCATCGCTCGCCACTCCTCCGCATCAGTGCCATCGACCCAGCCCTCGGCCATCTCTGAGCCGTCCTCCAGAACACGACGAAGCGCCCTGCCGGCCTCAGGCCGGAGCGAGATCGGCAAGACGGGCAACGGCTCAGCCGGACCGTCATCAGGATCGATCACTACCTGGCTGCCCGGAATCTGGCACGCGATGAGGGCAGCAGCAGCAATGGCTTCGGCCCCATCCCCGCCGTCCACGCGCGAGCCGGAGTCCACCACCCTCTGGAAGGCCCTCGTCATTGCCTCGATGACCTGCCCAGTCGCCATCCCCGCAAGCCCGTCGACGAAATCTGCGGCCATATCGCTGTCGAACGGACCGGTCCCCCACGTTCCCATGTACTACTCCCACCATCCGAACTCGGTGACGCCAGCATCTCAGCACGCTCTGACGCCGCAGAGCAGCGGTACCTGGCACGCTCGCGCTGCTGGCACCATCCCGCGGATGACGTAGGCATCACGGACCAGCGGTCAGAACCGTGCATCGGCCGCATAGTCGGGTGAAGGAGCCCGGCTTCCGCAGCTGCCCCTTCACCAACGCCCCGGCGGAGTACCCCCTCCACGAGGGAATCCGGGTGGCCATCGCCGATGACCGTGCCTGACTGCCCGCCCTTTTCACACGCCTCTTGGCGCCGCTCGGCGCTGACACGGACAGCGGACTCGTCGCAGCCCTTGTACAGCTCTGCGACGGGGCCGTCACCGCCGCGCACCTCGACCGCACCCCGGACAGCGCCCTGACCGCCCGCGCGACCGCCGAGCTCCTCCTGACGGCTCGGCTCCCGGGGAACCGGTAGCCGACACGCACCGGATCGGCCCAAGCGCCAGCCCGCCGGCGGGTATGCGACGACGCCGACCTCTTCACCCTGACAACCGGCGGGTCGGGCGCGGCTCGCCTCGAGGCAAGCGTCTTCTGCGCTCAGCCGGGCCTCAGGTGGCCTGCGCGTGAGATGCCGTCCAGCGCCACGACGCTGCTTCCGGACCACGCCACCTGCGGGTGGCGCGGACTCCAGCAACACAGGCCGGCAGCCGTACCGCATCGACACCCTCCCCGGCGAGGGGGAACTGCGCGTCATTGTCACCTCATGTTGGACCCCACGAGCGTCACTGGGTGGCACTGGGCGTCAGCTACGACGGAGCCCCCATGCGCCGGATGCCTCCACTTGTTCCCGATGACCCATCATGTCGAGTGCGTCGCGATCCTTGAACCGACCGCAAAGGGCCTCTGACCTGCGGTTTAGGCCAGTGTGCGCTATGTGCGGTGTGGGTTACGGGCGATATCTTGACGCAGATCTGACGCACGTGACGCACGTTTGACGCTCATCGGAGGCATTTCCTGATGGAGTGTCAGGGTTACCTGGCATAGCGTCAGCCAGTGAGGGTCGTCTCCCCGGCCGGGCCGCGTGTCCGGTTGGGGAGGCGGCTTACCGTGTGCTGCAGCGCTGAATGCCGACTTCGCCAGCTCGATGCGCGGGGCCCCTGTCGGTCACACGGTGTAGCGACGTCGGCTAGCCGAGGCGAGTCGAGTTGGGATCGTTTCGCTGGTCCTCGGACCGAGGTTCGCCGATGCCCGGTAGAGCGGAGGTGACTGCCGGCTGAGATCGCGAGGTGGGCGCATGTACCGCTGGTCCCCGTTGAACGACCGCCAACTAGCGCTCCTGCGGAGGCTGGATGCCAGCGAGGAGCTGGGCTCGGTGTCGGCTGAGCGGCTTTCCGCGTATGCGCTGCGAGACCGAGGGCTGCTGACCGTCGTGCGCCGTGGCGGGGCGGTGCGGGCCGAGGTCACCGGGGCCGGGCAGTTCTATCTGGAGCATGGTCACCATCCTGAGGACCCACGGTATGCCGCCGCGTCCCAGGAGGGAGCCGAGCAGGCGTCTGTGCCGTACTCAGAGCGGGCTGTGGCCGGGGCGCGGCACGCCAAGGCGGCGGAGCTGATCGAACGGCTCGTGGCCGAGCGGCGGGTGGTCATCCCAGAGCTCGCCGTGTCCGCGACTCTTCGGAGTAGGGCTCTGCGCCTGCTCCAGGGCCTGTGCGCGGAAGCGGTGAAACGTGGCTACGCGATACGCGAGCACCCGGTGGATGAGAACTACCGCAGCCGGGCCCATGGGTACGGCGGCACGTACATCCCTTCTCGGCCCCCCCCGGCGCGAGGGCGAGCTAGACTTGGTCGTCGGCGACTTCGCGTACACGGTGACCATCAAACAGGAATTTCCGCTGTCCGAGGACCCGGAGCGGGCGCAGAGTTTGATGGTCGAGCTCCCGCACGGTCGGTCGGGCCGCCAGGGCAAGTGGGCCGACCGAAAGCGGTGGAGGCTGGAGGACATCCTGGGCGCGGTCCTGCGCGAGGTGGAAGTCCGTTCGCGGGAAGACGCTCAACGCCGGATCGACGAGGAGCGGGCCAAGGAGGGCCGGAAGGTCCGGTGGCAGGCGGCGATGGACTCGGCGCGGGAGCAGGCGATCCAGGCCCAGCTCGCCACTGTCCTGAGTGAGCAGGCGAAGGACTGGCATCAGGCGAGGGCACTGAGCCAGTACTGCGACGCCATGGAGCACCGTCTGGCCGCGTCAGACGGTTCGGCAGCCCCGCAGGTAGTCTCCACGCGGCAGTGGCTGGAGTGGGCCCGTGCCTACGTAAGATCCCTGGACTCACTGCGGGAACTGCCCGGGATACCGGCGACCGGCGATCCCGATCCCGAGGAGCTGAAGCCGTACCTGAAGCGCTGGAGTCCGCGTGGCCCGGAAGAGTATGGCTACTCCTGGCGCAGGTGATCAAGTAGCGCCGATGCCCATTTGACGGTCGTTCCGATGGGGTGTCACCTGCCCGAGGGTCTGCACGTGGCATGGGCAGTTCTTCGAGCACTGGGGCGGTGCCCGGCTCCTTCGCCCTAGCTGCCGAGTCGGCCGGCGGTGGCCGCCACAGGAATCGGGATCTCGAAGTGAACCGTCCCGTAGCCGCCGTGCTCCCCGGTCGTGCGGGCGTCGCAGACTTCGTCGGCCATGCTACGCCAGAAGGCTTCCGCGCCGGGGATGTCGACGTTCGTGTGCAGGTAGATGGCGTCGTATCCGGGGACGCCTGCGGCGAACTCGCAGGCCGTCCTGACCATGGCATGGGCGAGTCCGTGCCTGCGGTGGTCCGGGCGTACGTACACCCGCAGGAGCTGCGCCGTGCGCCCCGAGGGGTAGCGCTCGGTGAGCCAGCGGGGGTGCGGGGGGTGTGTGGGACCCCGGGAGTTGAGTGCGGTGGTGCCGACCACCTCTGAACCCAGAACCGCCACGACGAGGGTGTGGCGTGGGTGCTTGAGGTAGGTGCTGTCGATGTCGACGACGTCGTCGTGCCACTGAGGTACGTACCCGTAGTCGAACTCCCGGTAGAACGTGTCGAGCATGACGCTCCGCGCGCCGGGTGCGTCCCCGGGCCCGGCGTGCCGAACCACGTACGGCCCGATCTCCTGCCTCTGCGTCAGGTCCCTCATGGCTCGGTGACTCGCTTCCGTCGCTCCGGTCTCGTGAGCGGCAGGCTACCGGAAATCCGTCCTATTGGAAATGAAAATGATTTCAGGTAGCTTCCTCCTCGTTCGATGCGGACGCCTCCCGTCAGGCGGTCCGTCTCGTGAATATGCCCACCGGTCGTGACGGCATTTTGAGAGGAAGTCCCTTGGCACATCTGCTGGTTGTCGAGAGCTGGGTGGGGTCGATGAGCAGGCTGCTGCCCAGGGCGATTCGTGAAGGCGGGCACGAGTTCACCTTCGTCACCCGGGACCTGCACCACTACCTGCGCGGCGCCGGTTCCGACGGCCCGCATCCGCTGCTGGCGGCGCGCAACATCATCACCGCGGACACCAACGACATGGAGGTCCTGCTGCCCCACCTGGAACGCCTCCACGCGGTGCTCGCCTTCGACGGGGTTGTCTCCTCCTGCGACTACTACCTGCCGGCCGTGGCCCGGACCGCCGAGCGGCTGGGCCTGCCCGGCCCGGCCGCCGAAGCCGTCGAGGCTGCCTGCCGCAAGGACCTGACCCGCCTGGTGCTGGCCGAGGCCGACGTGCCTGGACCCCGTTTCGCGCTGTGCGCGGACACGGCGCAGGCCGCGGCCGCCGCCCGGGGGATCGGCTATCCGCTGGTGGTCAAGCCCGTGGACCTGTGCGCCGGAATGCTGGTCCGCGAGGTACGTGACGAGCGCGAATTGGATGCGGCCTGCCGGGCGCTGGCCGAGTTCCCGGTCAACGCACGCGGGCAGGACCGGATGCCCGTCGTCCTCTTGGAGGAGCTCCTCACCGGTCCCGAAGTCAGTGTCGAGACCGTGTCCTTCGGCGGTGTCACGGGCGTGGTCGGTGTCACGGACAAGAGCATCGGCGGGGCGCCAGCCTTCATCGAGACCGGTCACATGTTCCCGGCGGGCATCGCACCGGAGTCGGAGCGGCAAGCGGTCGACACGGCTGTGGCTGCGATCAAAGCCCTCGGCCTGGACCACGTCGTGTGCCACACCGAGATCAAGCTGACGCCCGAGGGCCCCAAGGTGGTCGAGGTCAACCCCCGCCCAGCCGGTAACCGGATCACCGAGCTGGTCCGCCACGTGACGGGCGTCGACCTGGCCGCCGCCTGCGTGGACGTCGCCCTCGGACGTACGCCCGATCTCACGCCGCGCGCGACCGGTGTGCACAGCGCTGCGATCGCCTTCCTGCTTCCCGACACCACCGGCACCCTCACCGGCATCGAGGGCGCTGACGAAGTCCGGGCGCAACCCGGGGTCCTGGAGCTCACCCTTGCAGAGTCGGGTCGTGCCGTAATGGCCGCGACGAGCAACAACGAATACCTCGGCCACATCATGACGGCCGACACCCTGGGCAGTGGGGCAAGGGAAACCGCCGAGCGGCTCCTCGCGCACCTGCATCCCTGTTACGAGCCGCCATCGGTGGTGCCCGCATGACCACACCCACCCTGCACGAGCCCGCCGTACGCACGCTCGACCAGCTCACCGAAGCAGTTCGCATCGGAGCGTACGGTCCCGACCCGGCCCAGGAACGCATCGCGCTCGCCTTCACCACCGCCCAGGCGGTACGCCACGCCGGCCGCAGCAGCGGCTACCGCAACGAGGTGCTCAGCCTGCGCCTGGAAGCGGCCGTTGGATCCTGCGCCGTGGAGCCGGGCGCCCTGCCGGCGGCGGCACTGGACGACTGTGTCGGCGCCTCGGTGGCCGAACTCCTCGGCCATCCGATGCTTCCCGTGCGGGTCGCCGCGCTCGACGCGTATCTGAGCCATGTGCGCCCCCACACTCCCGACCACGGCGCCCGCCCCTACGCCCTGCCGGCCGGCAGCTCCCTGCACCGGTCCAGAGCCCGTGCTCGGGCTGTGGTCGATCTGCTGCCCGCGACCGGGGTCCGCCGAGTCCTCGTCATTGGCGTGGTGAACTCCCTGCTGGAACAGCTGCGCGAGCGTGGCGCCGGTTACGTGCCCTGCGACCTCAAGGGCGGCACCACCGAGTGGGGCGAGCCCGTACGGGCCGATGCCCTCGCGGAGCTGGAGCACTGCGACGCCGTCCTGGCCTCGGGCATGACCCTGGGGAACGGCACCTTCCAGCCGCTGCTCGACCATGCCGCGGGCACCGGCAAGCCCCTGGTCATGTTCGCCCAGACCGGCAGCGCGGTCCTCCCGCGCTTCCTGGGTGCCGGGGTCAGCGCCGTGTCCGCCGAGCCCTACCCCTTCTTCTGGCTCGACGGCGGCCCGGGAGTCATCCACCGTTACGGAGGCGTCCGGTGACCATCGCACCCCCGCTGGATCGCCCGCTGGCCCACAGCACCAGTCCGGAGCTGCTCAAGCTGGTCGGCCGTACTCCGCTCGCGCGGATCCGTACGGAACTTCCCTACGCCCACCCGGGCTTCTGGGCCAAGCTCGAATGCCTCGGCGCTGGTGGGATGAAGGCGCGGTCCGCCGTGTCTATGCTGAGCGGTGCTCGACAGCGCGGCGAACTCCGCCCGGGCGCCACCGTGGTCGAATCCACCTCAGGAACCCTGGGGGTCGGTCTCGCCTTCGCCGGACAGGCCCTCGGCCACCCGGTCGTCCTTGTCGGCGACGCCGAACTCGAACCGTTGATGCGGCAGTTGCTCCGCGCGTACGGCGCGCACCTGGAGCTGGTGGAGCGACCCGCCCCGGAAGGCGGCTGGCAGGCGGCCCGGATCGCCCGGCTGCGCGAGGTCCTGGCCCGGATCCCGGATGCCTACTGGCCCGACCAGTACAACAACCCCGACAACGCGGCCGGCTACCTTTCCATGGCCGCAGAACTCTGCGGACAGCTCGACCACCTGGACGTCCTGGTGTGCAGCGTCGGCACCGGCGGCCACAGCGCCGGGCTCATCGGCCCGCTGCGCCGCCGCTGGCCCCACCTGAAGGTGATCGGCGTCGACTCCGTCGGCTCCGCCATCTTCGGCCAGCCCGCCCGCCCCCGCCTCATGCGCGGGCTCGGCAGCAGCATCCACCCGCGCAACGTCGCCCACCACGCCTTCGACGAGGTCCACTGGGTCGGCCCCGCCGAAGCGGTCGACGCCTGCCGCAGGCTCGCCCGTACCAGCTTCGTCAGCGGCGGCTGGAGCACCGGAGCCGTCGCCCTCGTCTCCGCCTGGGCCGCCCGGGTGGAAGCGGGCGCGGTCGTCGCGACGGTCTTCCCCGACGGGCCGCACCGCTACCTCGGCACCGTCTACGACGACGACTTCTGCCACGCGCACGGCCTCGACCGGGCCGAACTCGCCCTGCGCCCCCTGGAGATCGCACACCCGCACGCGACCGAGGCCGTCGGCTGGACCCGCTGCCGCACCGTCGTCGACCCGCGCGCGGCCACCCGGCCGCACCTGCCCGCACCGACGCGGGGAGGTGTCGCATGAGACTCGCCTGGCACACCACCGAGCTGGAACTGGCCGAGCCGTTGCGTATCTCCCGCTCGGTGATGGCCCGCCGCGACGCGGTCTGGATCGCGATCGAACACGGCGGCCTGACCGGCTGGGGCGAGGTGGTCAGCAGCGACTACCTCGGCCTACCCACCGCTCGCATCGTCCGGCACCTCACCACGGCGCGCCCTTCAGTGGAACGCCTTTCCAACCCCGAGACCGCGTGGGACGAACACATGGCCGACGCACTGCCCGGCGTGTCGGAGCTGCCGGCCGGTGTGCTCGCCGGGATGGAGGCCGCCCTGCTCGACCTGGTCGGCAAGCGGGCCGGCCGGCCCGCCCACCAGCTGCTGGGCACGCCCACCGCACCGGCCGCGCAGACCACCCGTACGATCGGCATCACCGCGCCCGTACAGGCCGCCGCACAGGCAGCCCGGCTCGCCATGAGCGGCTTCACCGCCCTCAAGGTCAAAGCGGGATCGCCCGATCCGGCCGAGGACCTCGCGCGCGTGGAAGCCGTACGCACCGGCGCCCCCGAGGCGAGCCTGCTCCTCGACCCCAACGGAGCATGGACCGAACGCCAGGCCCTCGACCTGCTCCCGCGCTTCGCCGACCTCGGCGTCACCGCCGCGGAACAGCCCATCCCGCCGGGCAGCCCCGACGCGCTCGCCCGTGTGGCCAAGGAATCCCCCATCCCCGTCATCGCCGACGAGGACGCCGTCTCGTACGAGGACGCCGTGGCGCTCGCCGGCCTGGTCCACGGCGTCAACGTCAAGCTCGCCAAGTGCGGCGGGGTACGGGCCGCCCTGCGCATCCACGAGGCCCTGCGCGGCAGCGGCACCGACCTGATGCTCGGCTGCCTCACTGCCAGCTCCCTCGGCATCGCCCCCGCCGTGCACCTCGCCGACCGGGCCCGCTGGGTCGACCTCGACGGGCACCTGCTGCTCGCCGACGACCCCTGGACCGGCATCGGCGGCACCGACGGCACCGTACGGGCCGCCGAACGCTCCGGACTCGGCGTCCGGCGCACCCACATGGCGGCCGTACGGTGAAGATCCTCAGCTCGATGCGAGGCTTCCCGCTCGCCGTACGCCTGCTCCTGGTCAACCAGCTCGGCGTCAACACCGGCTTCTACCTTCTCATCCCGTACCTCGCCACCCACCTCTCCGACGACCTGGGGCTCTCGGCCGCCGTCGTCGGCGTGGTCCTCGGCCTGCGCAACCTCAGCCAGCAGGGCCTGTTCCTGATCGGCGGCTCGGCCGCCGACCGGCTCGGTGCACGCGGTGTGATCATCGCGGGCTGCGCCCTGCGCACGGTGGGATTCGGCTTGTTCGCCCTCGGCGACAACCTGGCGTTGCTGGTCGCCGCGTCCATACTCAGCGGGCTGGCAGGAGCCCTGTTCAACCCCGCCGTGCGGACGTACGTCGCCCAGGAAGCCGGGGACCGCAAGGCCGAGGCCTTCGCGCTGTTCAACGTCTTCGCCACCACCGGGGCCCTGCTCGGCCCGCTGCTCGGCACCCTGCTACTGCTCGTGGACTTCCGGGCCGCCGCCGTCACCGCGGCCGGGGTGTTCGCCATCCTCACCGTGGCCCAGCTGCTGGTGCTGCCCGCCCGAAAGGTTCCGGCCCCCGAGACAAGGGTGCTCGGCGACTGGCGCGAGGTGGCCGGCAACCGCCGGTTCCTGGCGTTCTCCCTCGCCATGGTCGGCATGTACGGCTTGGAGAACCAGCTGTACCTGCTGCTGCCCCGTGCGGCGACCGATGCCTCCGGCTGGGGCGGATCGGTCGGCCTGCTGTTCCTCGCCGGGACCGTCGCCAACCTGCTGTTCCAGCTGCGCATCACCCGCGCCCTGAAGGCCCGGGGGAGCAGGGGACGCTGGATTGCCACCGGTCTGGGCGTCATGGGCCTCGGATTCCTGCCCCCGATGCTCGTGGCGGGCACTTCCAGCCCACACCCTCTGATCCTTTTGCCGGTGCTCGCGGGCGCCTTGCTGCTGCACATCGGTGTGATGGTCGCCCAGCCCTTCGTGATGGAGCTGATACCGGCCTTCGGGCGCGCGAGCCTGACCGGCACGTTCTACGGCCTCTTCTACGCGGTCTCCGGACTCGCGGCCGCTGTCGGCAGCGCGGGCATCGGCTGGTCCATGGACACCGCCGGCCACACCGGCCTGACCTGGCTGCCGTACGCCTGCTGCCTCGCGCTCGGCCTGACCTCTGCCGCGGCCGTGGCGCACCTGCACCGAAGACGCGCCTTGCCCTCCGACCGGGCCCTGGATCCCCTGCCCCCTCGTGCCCCCGCACGTCCCCGAAGCGAGATTCGATGACAGCGACGACCAGCGGCAACCTGCTCACCGACCACCCCGAGCTCTACGAGGAGCGCTTCCCCGACCCCGAACGGCTCGCCGCCCGCTGGACCGAGGACGTACTGGCCCGCCACGGGGCCGGCCCTCGCGTGCTCGACGTCGGGTGCGGCACTGGCCGGGACGCCGCCTGGCTGCACCACCGGGCCGGGCGCGAGGTCACCGGCATCGACACCTCGCAGGCCATGCTGGCCCACGCGGGCACCCACCACCCCGGCCCTGGGTACCACCTGGCCGACATGCGCGACTTCGACCTCGGCGATGCGACGTTCGACGCGATCGTCTGCCTGGACAGCGCCCTCCTCTACTGCCACACCAACGAGGACCTCACCGACTTCCTCGCCCGCTGCCGCACCCACCTCACCCCCGGCGGGCTGCTCGTCGCCGAGATGCGCAACGGGGCCTTCTTTCTCGGCAACACCGAACTCCTCGACGGCCCACGCACCAACACCTTCACCTGGCGCGGCACCACATACACCTCCCACACCACCCTGTGGATCGATCACGGCGCGCAACTCCTGCGCCGCCGGAGAATCTGGACCGCCGACGACGGCTGTCCGCAGGAGGAGCAGCGCTCCGCCTGGCGCCTGCTCTTCCCGCAGGAACTCCGGTACTTCCTCACCACCGCCGGCTTCGAGGTCCTCGCGCTGCACGACGGGCCCGGGCCCCGCACCGAACCGCCGTGGAGCGAAGGCGAGGCCCCGCACGGGACCGCGAGTTCCGACCGCCTCCACCTCATCGCCCGGCTCATGACCCACCCCAGCAACGGAGACACCACCCCATGAACGACGCCCGCTCCAGCCTCGCCCGCAGAGGCTTCCTGATCGCCACGGGCGCCACCGCCCTCGCCTTCACCGCCGCCTGCGGCAGCGGCGCCACCACCCCGGACGCCAAGAACGCCGCTGAGGGAGCCCCCAAGGCCGGCGGCAAGCTGCGCGCTGCCTTCGCCGGTGGCGGCGCCAACGAGACCCTCGACCCGCACGCCGCCAACCTGTTCGTCGACGCCGCCCGCGCCAAGGCCCTCTTCGACAAGCTCGCCGACTTCGGCGCCGATCTCGCAGCTGTGCCCAGGCTCGCCGAGCGCTGGGAGCCCAACGACGCCCTCGACACCTGGCGGATCACCCTGCGCAAGGCCGCGTTCCACGACGGCCGGCCCGTCACCGCCGAGGACGTCCTCTACAGCTACCGCAGGATCGCCGACCCGAAGGGCACCTTCCGCGCGAAGGCCTCGCTGGAGCCCATCGACCTGGAGGCCAGCCGCGCCGTGGACGCGGGCACCGTCGAGTTCAAACTGAAGCGCCCGTACGCCGAATTCCCCAACGTCCTAGCCGCCTTCGGCGCGTACATCGTCCCCAAGGAAGCCACCGCCTTCGACAAGCCCATCGGCTCCGGGCCGTTCACCTTCGTCTCCTTCAAGCCGGGCAGCTCGCTCGTCGTCAAGCGCAACGACGCCTACTGGGAGGGCGCCCCGCACCTGGAAGAGCTCGAATTCGTCGTCGCCGGCGAGGAATCGGCGCGCGTCAGCGCCCTGCTCGGCGGGCAGGTCGAGTACGCGCACGAACTGAACCCGGCCACCGCCCGCGCCCACGAGGGCAAGGGCAAGATCGACATCGTCCGCCTGCCGGGCAGTGCGATGCAGGGCTTCGTCATGAAGACCGACCGCCCGCCGTTCAACGACCCCCGGGTCCGCCAGGCCTTCTTCCTCATCGCTGACCGCAAGGAACTCGTCGACGGGGCCCTCTCCGGCGCGGGCGAGATCGGCAACGACCTGTTCGGCAAGGGCTACCAGTACTACCCCGCCAGCCTTCCGCAGCGCACCCAGGACCTCGACAAGGCCCGTGCCCTCCTCAAGGGGGCCGGGGCCGAGGGGCTCAAGGTCACCCTCGACACCGCCCCCGCCGCCACCGGCTTCGTCGAGGCCGCCGGCATCTTCAAGGAGCAGGCCGCCAAGGCCGGAGTCACCGTCGAGATCAAGGTCGGTAACAAGGACACCTACTGGAAGGACATCCTGAACAACGGCGCCTTCGCCTCCTACCGCTCGGGCGCCATGCCCATCGAGTCCCACATCTCGCAGCGCCTGCTGACCGGCTCCACCACCAACGCCACCAAGTGGCAGCACAAGGACTTCGACGACCTGTACCAGCAGGCCCAGTCCACCCGCGACGTCACACAGCGCGGCGCCCTCTACGAGCGGATGCAGCGCCGGCTGTACGACGAGGGCGGCTTCCTGATCTGGGGCTTCGCCGACTGGATCATCGCCACCGCACCCAAGGTACGCGGAGTGTCGAAGACGGCACCCGCCAACACCCTCGACTGGGCCCGCTTCGACAAGATCTGGCTCGCGTGACCCTCCACCTGCCATGGATCGGCCGCCGCCTGCTTCTCGGACTGGGGCAGACGGCGGCCGTCGTCCTGTTCATCTTCGCCCTCACCGAGGCGCTGCCCGGTGACGCGGCGGTCGCCCTCGCCGGGGACCAGCCCGATCCGGCCCGCATCGCCCGCATCCGCGAGACGATGGGCCTGGACCGGCCCGCCGCCGAACGCTTCGCCGACTGGGTCGTCGGCCTCCTGCACGGCGACCTCGGCACCTCCCTGGTCACCGGACGGCCCGTCACCGGTTACCTGGCCGCCGGACTCGGCCCCACGCTGCTGCTGGCCGCCGCGACCCTCGCCCTGCTCGTCCCCCTCTCGGTTGGGCTCGGGGTCCTGGCGGCCCGCCGCGAGGGCGGCCCGCTGGACCGGACCGTCAGCGCCCTGACCCTCGCCGTGCACGCCGTACCGGAGTTCGCCGTCGGGGTCCTGCTCGCCACGCTCTTCGGACTGTGGCTGGGTTGGCTGCCGCCCACCGCCGTCGGCGCCGACGTGTTCACCGAGCCCGCCGTCCTGATCCTGCCCGTCGTCGTCCTGCTGTCGCGGCCCGTGTGCACCATCAGCCGCCTCGTGCGCGCCGGGATGATCGAAGCGACGGCCTCCCCGTACGTCGCCCAGGCCCGCCGCTACGGAGTTTCCGGCGCCCGAGTCACCTGGACGCACGCCCTGCCCAACGCGCTCGCCCCCGCCATCCAGCAACTGGCCCGTACCTGCGACTGGCTCCTGAGCGGAGTGATCGTCGTGGAGGCACTCTTCGTGATCCCAGGCCTCGGCACCGTACTCATCGAAGCCGTGGCCGCCCGTGACCTCCCCGTCGTCCAGGGCATGGCCGTCGTCTTCGGCACCGTCACCGTCGCGGTCAACCTCGCCGCCGACCTGGCCGCCCGACGCTTCGCACCCCGATCCGAGGTGGCGGCATGAAGCAGAAACCATCGAGGTCCCTCCTCGCCCTCGGGCTGATCGGCCTCCCTGTCCTGCTCGCCCTGGTGGGACCCCTCGTGGCAGGTCCGGCAGGTCCGCGATCGGTTTCCTTCGCCTCCCCCGAAGGTCACTGGCTCGGCACCGACTTCAGCGGGCGCGACGTATGGCAGCAGGTACTCCTCGGTGGCCGCTCCGTGGTACTCGTCGCGCTCGCCGCCACCGCGCTCGCCTATCTCATCGCCATCCCGCTGGGCCTCACCGCAGCCCTCACCCGCCGCGCCTGGCTGGAAGAAGCACTGATGCGACCCCTGGACGTGGTCATCGCGGTCCCCTCGCTCCTGCTGGTGCTGCTCGTCGCGGCCACCCTCACCCCGGGACCCGCCGGACTGACCGTCCTGGTCGGCCTGGCAGCCGTACCCGACGCAGCCCGCGTCGTGCACGCGGCGGCCGTCGAGATCTCCTCCCGGCCGGCCGTGGAAGCGCTGCGCATGCAGGGCGAATCCTGGTGGCGCACGGCCGTCGGGTACGTGGCCCGCTCCATGCGCCGCACCCTCGCCGCCGACGCCGGGATCCGGCTCACCGGAGCCCTCTACCTCGTCGCGACCGCTGCCTTCCTCGGCGTGGGAGTCCAGCCGGACGCTGCCGACTGGGCAGTGATGGTCGACCGCAACCGCACCGGCCTTTTCCTCCAGCCCTGGGCCGTGGTCGTGCCGGCCTTGCTCATCGCGGCCCTGTCGATGGGCACCAACCTCTTGTTCGACGCCGCCCTCCAACGGCACACCCCCCGGAAGGGAGCGCCGCGATGACCGTCGTCGCACACGTACGGGACCTGCGCGTCGAGATCGGCGGACGGGCGATCGTGGACGGCGTGAGCCTCTCCGCCCATGCGGGGAGGATCACCGCCGTCATCGGCCCGTCCGGCAGCGGCAAGACCACCACGGGGCTCGCCCTGCTCGGCGAGTACCCGGCCGGCGCCGTCGTCGACGGGGAGGTCCACACACCCGCCGGCCCGGTCGGATACATACCGCAGCACCCGGCATCCGTCCTCAACCCCGCCCGCCGGGTGGGAGCGCTCCTCGCCGACATCGCCGCCCGCCAGGGAGGCGACCGGCGCGAGCGCATCCGCCGCACCGAAGAGGCCCTGCGCCTCGCCCAGATTTCGGATCCCGCGGCTGTGCTGCGGCGCTTCCCCCACCAGCTCTCCGGCGGACAGCAGCAGCGGGTCGTCCTGGCGCAGGCCTTGCTGCTCGGTGCGCGGGTCATCGTCGCCGACGAACCCACCACCGGTCAGGACGTCCTCACCAAGCAGGGCATGGTGGCGGAGCTGGCCGCCGTCGCCGCCCAGGGCATCGCCGTCGTCCTGCTCAGCCACGACCTGGACGTCGTACGGGAACTGGCCGACGAGGTCGTGGTGATGCGGGACGGGCGCGTCGTGGAGCGGGGACCCGCGTCGTCAGTCCTGGAAGGACTCGTACCGGAGCAGCCCAGCGCTTCGCGAGCGCCAGGCCCGCGCGGCCCGATGCGTCTGGAGACGCGGAATCTGACCGCACGGCACCGCACCACGCGGGGAGCAACCGGGGTGCTCAGCGACATCGGAGTCTCACTCGCGGCAGGGGAGTGCCTGGCGCTGGTCGGCCGTTCAGGCAGCGGCAAGACCACCCTCGGACGCTGCCTGGCCGGCCTGCATCGCACGTACGACGGTACGGTCCTGCTCGACCGGATGCCGCTGCCGCGCAGCCTGCGTTCCCGTAGTCGCGCCGAGCTGGCGGCGGTGCAGTACGTGTTCCAGGACGCGAAAGCCGCCTTCGGCGAGTACCGGCCGGTCCTCGACCAGGTGGCCCGCAGCGCGGTACGGCTCCGCGGCGCCGGACCGACGGACGCACGGCGTACTGCCCTGAGCACCCTCGGTGAGTTCGGCCTCAGCGAGAGCCTCGCCAGGCGCCGCCCCGGAGAGCTCTCAGGCGGCGAACTCCAGCGAGCGGCGCTGGCACGGGCCCTGCTGGCCGAGCCACAGGTCCTCATCTGCGACGAGATCACCTCCGGCCTCGACACGGCCACCCGGACGACCATCCTCGACGCCCTCGCCCTGCTCAGGGAACGCAACGACCTCAGCCTGGTCTTCATCACCCACGACCTTGCTGCCGCCGCAGTCCTCGCGGACCGGATCGCGGTTCTCGACGCAGGCCGCATAGTCGAGGCCGGCCCCGCCCGTCAGCTGATCGAGATGCCCCAGCACCCCATCACCAAGGGGCTCCTGTCCGCCTCTTTGACGCAGAACGCCTGATCGCCAACTGGAGGGCGGGGCCACCCGGGGAGATACTGCAAGTGATGACCGTTTCGGTTTCCCCTCCGGCAGGGAGGACGCCATGCGCGTCTCCTCCGCCCGTGGTGCGGGCGCGCTCGTCGGGGTCACGCTGGCGCTGACCCTCGTCGGGTGCACCCCGGCCGGTGCCGGTGCCAGCGCCGACCCCGCGGCCGACGGGAGGCGAGCGGCCCCGCCGGTCGCCATCCCCGTGGTCGCCTCCACCAACGTGTACGGGGACATCGTCGAGCGGATCGGTGCCGACAGGGTCGATGTCGTCTCGGTCATCAGCGACCCGGCGCAGGACCCCCACTCGTACGAGGCCAGCACGCGAACCCAGCTGGAGCTGTCCAAGGCGAAGATCGTCGTCGAGAACGGCGGCGGCTACGACGATTTCATCGACCGGATGCTCCGCAGCTCGGGCAACTCCTCCGCTGACGTGATCAACGTCGTCGACGTCTCAGGAAAGGTGGCCCCCTCGGGCGGGGAGCTGAACGAGCACGTCTGGTACGACCTCCCCACGATGGGCCGACTCGCGGACCGGATCTCGGCCGCCCTGGCCCGTGTCGAACCCGCCGACGCGGGCACGTTCCGCGAGAACGCCAAGGAATTCAAGGACGAGCTGGCATCCCTCCAGGCCCGGACGGACCGGATCAAGGCGGACCACGGGGGCACGCCGGTAGCGGTCACCGAGCCGGTACCCCTGTACCTGACCGAGGCATGTGGCCTGGTGAACCGGACTCCCGCCGCATTCAGCGAGGCCGTAGAGGAAGGCGAGGAGGTCTCGCCCCGGACCCTGCGCGACACCCTCGCGCTGTTCACCGGCAGGAAGGTCGAGGCACTCGTCTACAACGAGCAGACCGCGGGGCCCCAGACCGAGAGGGTCAAGCAGGCCGCCGAGGACGACCGCATCCCCGTGGTCTCCGTGACCGAGACGCTGCCCGCGGGCCAGGACTACATCGGCTGGATGACCGCCAACGTCGACGCGCTCCAGAGCGCCCTGAGCCGGTGACGTGCTGTGGACCGTACAGAAGCCGTCACGCCACTCACCCACCCCGCCCCCACCCCCCGGACGGACATCGCCTCCGCCGCACCTGTCATTAGCCTGCACGGCGCCGCACTTGCCTATGGCGACCGGGTGCTGTGGCACGATCTGGACCTCGACGTACGTCCCGGCGAGTTCCTGGCGGTGCTGGGGCCGAACGGATCGGGCAAGACAAGCCTGCTTCGCGTACTCCTCGGACGCCTGCCGCTGACGGCGGGCTCGCTGGAGGTGCTGGGCCTGCCGCCTCGACGAGGCAGCCGGCACGTCGGCTACGTCCCGCAGCAGAAGGCCCTCCCCGCCCACACGATGCTGCGGGCCCGGGACCTGGTCCGGCTCGGCATGGAAGGGCACCGCTGGGGGATGCCGATCGCCCCCGGCGCGGTCCACCGCCGGGTGGAGGAGATCCTGGACTCCGTAGGCGCCCTGCCCTACGCGGACGCGCCCGTCGGCATGCTGTCGGGTGGCGAACAGCAGCGTGTCCGCATCGCGCAGGCCCTGGCCACCGACCCGCGGATCCTGCTGTGCGACGAGCCCCTGCTCTCCCTCGACCTCCAGCACCAACGCACGGTCACGGCCCTAGTGGACCGACGGCGGTGCTCCGCCGGCACCGCGGTCGTCTTCGTGACGCACGAGATCAATCCGGTGCTCGGTCTCGTCGACCGCGTCCTGTACCTGGCCCCGCGCGGATTCCGGATCGGCCCGCCGGACGAGGTGATGACCACGGCCGCCCTGTCAGAGCTGTACGGGACCGAGGTCGACGTCGTCCGGGTACGGGGCCGCATCGTCGTGGTGGGGGCACCAGACACGGCCGGCACACACCACCCCTCGTCCACCACCAATGGCGGTGGACGGCCATGACCGGACCGTGGCCGCTGGCCGACAGCGGTGAGGATGGCGGCATCTGGCGGCAGATTTTCAACTTCGAGAACTACGGCGACCTGCTGGCCCTGGTCCACAACTCGCTGCTGGCCGGAGCCCTGGTGGGACTGGTGGGCGGGCTGGTCGGGGTGTTCGTGATCATGCGCGACCTGCCGTTCGCGGTGCATGGCATCAGCGAGCTGTCGTTCGCCGGTGCGGCGGCGGCGCTCCTGCTGGGGGTCAACATCGTCGCCGGATCCATCGTGGGCTCCCTGCTCGCGGCGGCGGCCATCGGCGTGCTGGGGGTGCGCGCCCGTGACCGGAATTCCATCATCGGCGTCCTCATGCCGTTCGGTCTGGGCCTGGGTGTGCTCTTCCTGTCCCTCTACAAGGGGCGGGCGGCCAACAAATTCGGGATTCTGACCGGCCAGATCATCGCGGTCGACACGCCGCAGATGGCATGGCTCCTCAGCACGTCCGTGGTGGCGCTGGCTGCCCTCGTGTTCCTCTGGCGGCCCCTGACCTTCGCCAGCGCGGACCCGGAGCTCGCCGAGGCCAGGGGTCTGCCCGTCCGTGCCCTGTCGCTGGCGTTCATGCTGGTTCTCGGGCTCGCGGTGGCCCTGTGCGTCCAGATCGTCGGAGCCCTGCTCGTCCTCGCGCTGCTCGTCACCCCGGCGGCGGCCGCCGCCCGGGTCACAGCCTCCCCGGTGCTGCTGCCGGTGCTGAGCGTCGCCTTCGCGCTCGTGGCGATGGAAGGGGGCATCCTGCTCGCCCTGGGGAGCACCATCCCGATCAGCCCGTACGTCACGACCATCTCGTTCCTCATCTACCTGGGGTGCCGACTGGCGAGCGGTCGGCGGGCCGCCCAGTGGGCTGTGGCCCGGGCTCGGCTCGACCCGGTGGGTGCGGCGGGTCCACACTGAGAGGGAGGTCCGTCGTGCCGTTCGGCGCGTACGGAAGGAGCTGCTCATGCACCCCCTCGCGATCGCCGCTGCGGCAGGCGGCAAGCTGGCCCATTACGCGATATCCGGCGTGGTGGGCGGCCTGATCATCAGGAACGCGACCGCTGCGGCGCCGGCCGCGCGCAAAGCGCTGGTCAGCAGTCTCGCGGGCGGGATCGTGGCGAGCAGGTGGCTGGCCTCGGCTGCCGAGGAGGCCCGGCTGAAGGCCGGCGACATGCTGGCCGAGGCCCGTACATCGCTCGGCGAAGAGGTGCCCCCGCCGTCCGCCGTCACCGTCAATCACGACGATCACGGACACGAGCACTGATCATGTCGAACGTCCTGGTCTGCTCGGTGGCAGCGGGGCGCGTCCGGCTGTCAGTGCCCTGGCTGAGAGCACGGCCCGGCTGCGCCGGCCTCGTCGACGACCGGCTGACCGGCATCATCGGCTTCCGCGCGCTGCGGATCTTCCCGCGTACCGGGAGCGTCGTGATCTGGGTAGCCCCCGACGACTTGAACGTCGAGCAGCTCGTCGACGCCCTTGAGGAGGCACCGCCCGCCGCCGTGGCGGCGGCCAAGCCCTCCCGGTCCCTGCCCGACACCTCCACCGGAGAGGTGGCCCGGCTGGTGGTCGGCGGAGCGGTCCTGGCCTTCGTGGCGCTGCGGCGCCTGCTCGGCAGGCCCCGGATCTCCTTCGGATCCTCCGGGCTGCTCGGCCTGGTGACCGTCTTCACCGGTCTGCCGTTCTTCCGGGGCGCCCTGCGCACACTGCGCGGCCGCAGCAGCCCGGGTACGGACACGCTGGTCACGGCGGCGACGGTCATCTCCCTCGTACTCCGGGAGAACGTGGTCGCCCTCACCGTCCTGTGGCTGCTGAACATCGGCGAGTTCCTCCAGAACCTCACCCTGCGCCGCACCCGCCGCGCCATCGAAGAACTGCTCACCATCGGTGACGAGCGCGTCTGGCTGGTACGCGAAGGCGTCGAGCTCGAGGTCGACCTGGAAACCGTGGAGCCGGGCGACACCGTCGCCGTGTACGAACACCACCGCATCCCCGTCGACGGACACGTGCTCACCGGCGAGGCCCTGGTGGACCAGGCGGCCGTCACCGGTGAGGCGCTGCCCATCTACGCCAGGGAAGGCGCCCACGTCTACGCCGGCACCATCGTCACCTCCGGCTCGCTCACCATCCGCGCGGACTCCGTCGGCCGGGACACCACGGTCGGCAGGATCATCAGCCGGGTCGAGGAGGCCCAGTCGGACCGGGCGCCGATCCAGACCGTGGCCACCCGCTTCACCCAGCGCTTCGTCCCCGTCTCCTTCGCCCTGGCCGCAGTCACCTACGTCGTCACCCGTGACGCCCGGCGCGCGATGACCATGCTGCTCATCGCCTGCCCCTGCGCGGCGGGCCTGGCCACCCCGACCGCCATCAGCGCGGCCATCGGCAACGGTGCCCGCCGCGGCACCCTCATCAAGGGCGGCACCCACCTGGAGGGAATCGGCCGGGTCACCGCAGTCGTCTTCGACAAGACCGGCACCCTCACCTTCGGCCGCCCCCTGGTCACGAGCGTGGTGACCCTCAGCGAGGAGGTCACCGCCGACGAGGTCCTGAGCCTGGCCGCCTCCGGCGAACTGCACGCACGCCACCCGCTCGCCCAAGCCATCGTCGCCCGCACCGAGGAGCAGCACCTCCACGTGCCGATCCATCAGGCGTGCGAAGTCGTCCTCGGGATGGGCATGCGCGCCGAACTCGACGGAACCCGACTCCTCGTCGGCAGCCCCGCCCTCCTGCGCCAGCACGGCGTCGACCTCACCGAGGACGCCCGGAGCTGGACCGACCGGCTGCGCGCCGGCGGTGAGACCGTCATCTGCCTCGCCCACGACGAGGACCTCATCGGCATGCTCGGCGTCTCCGACGCCGTACGGGCCGGCGCCGAAACCGTCGTCCAGCAGCTGCGTGACCTAGGCGTTTCCCGCCTGATCCTGCTCACCGGCGACGCGCAGGAGACCGCCCAGGTCGTCGCCGACACCCTCGGGATCACCGAAGTCCACGCCCACGCGCTCCCGGAGGCCAAACTCCAGCTGATCCGGGACCTCCAGGCCGAAGGCCACACCGTCGCCATGGTCGGCGACGGCACCAACGACGCCCCCGCCCTCGCCCTCGCCGACGTCGGCATCACCATGGGCGAGCACTCCTCCCATGTGGCCCTGGAGACCGCCGACATCGCCCTGGCGGGCAACGACCTGCGCCAGGTCGCCGCCGTTGTGGAACTGAGCCGCCACACCCTGCGCGTCGTACGGCAGAACTACGGGCTCGCGATCGGCGTCAACCTGCTCGGCCTGGTCGCGGGCGCGGGCGGTTCCATGAATCCCGTTCTCGCGGCTCTGCTGCACAACACGAGCAGCATCGCCGTGGTCGGCAACTCGGCACGCCTCGTCAACCACACACCGCACCTGCCCCGCGTGGGTGACGACGTCCTGCGGCGGGCCCCACTGGAGGAGCGCCGCGTAGCCCATCGGCATCCCGCAGGGGGAGCCGACGACGAGCTTGAGCCGTAAGGTTTCGCAGACCTGGCTGTCCCACGACTCTGGCCCAACGTGGCCGTGCGCTATCGGCTGGCGTACGGGAGCAGGGCCATCTCGCGGGCGTTCTTGATGGCCAGGGCGAGTTGGCGCTGCTGCTGGGCGGTGACGCGGGTGACGCGGCGGCTGCGGATCTTGCCGCGGTCGGAGATGAACTTGCGGAGCAGGTCGGTGTCCTTGTAGTCGATGTACGTGATGCCTGCCGTGTCCAGCGGGTTGGGGCGGGACTTCAGCGGCTTGCTGGGGGAGGGGCGGCGGGCCATGGGTGTTCCTCGGGGTACGGAGTTCGGGGTGTTGGTGAGTGGGTCGCAGGGGTCAGGCGACGGAGTCGAGTAGCGGCCCGAATGCGGCGGGGAGCTGCTTCCACGCCTCCCGTCCGGCGGTGTACTCGGCTTCGGTCAGGAGGCAGGAGTCCAGGAGCTGTTCGATCCCGTCGCGGTCGAGGCCGGGCGAGGTGAAGACCAGGTGCTGGCAGCAGTCGCCGTGTTCGGGGTCCCAGTCGAGGGCGGCCGCGGCCTGACGCATGGCGGGGACCAGGTCCCAGGCGGCGTCGGGGAGCGAGGCCAGCCAGGGGCCGGCGTTCTCCACGCACAGCGCACCACCGGCCGCGTCCCATGCCAGGAGGGTGTCGGGGCGGTCGGCGAGCCAGAACCGGCCGCGGCTGCGGGCCGCGGCGCAGGTCAGGTCTTCCAGGGCCTGGTAGAGCCGCTCGGGGTGGAACGGCCGGCGGCGCTGCCATACGAGTGTGGCGACTCCGGCCTCGTCCGCTTCCTGGGGGAGGAGCGCGCAGGCGGGATGCTGGGCGGCGGCGGCCGTCTCCACGTCGAAGCCGGCGAACGCCAAGCGGGTGAGTTCGCTGGAGCCGGTGGGTACCTGGCGGGCCGTCGGGTGCAGTTGGGCGAGCAGGGCGCGGTCCTCGTCGTCGGCCTCGTCGCTGTCGGCGATCGCGAGGACTGGCGCGTATTCGAGCTGACGGGCCCAGGTGTCCCCGACGGTCCGCTGGTCGGTGGCGGCCGCGGCGAGTCCGGCCTCGGTGAGGTCGTCTCCGTTGCCGAGGCAGGGCAGGACGAGCGCGGGGTCGACGGCGGTGATCACGTTGGTGAGTTCCAGTACGTCACCGGCGTGTGCGGCCACGACCTCGGCCATGGCCCGGGGCTCGACCGAGTCCCAGAGTTCCACCACGGCCAGGCGGGTCAAGCCGCCGGCGGCCAGTCGCTCCAGCTCGGGGACGAGGTCCTCGCGCAGTGCGCAGCAGGCGCAGTCGTTGACCAGCGGAGTCTCGTCCGCGGATATCGCACCCCCCGAATCGCGCAGCGTGCGCAGCACGTTGCCGCCGGCGGCCGAGGACAGATCGTGGTGCAGGGCGATACTTCCCGGCACGGCGCGCAGCAGGTGCTCGACGGTCTCCTTGCGCGCGTCGGCGTGCATGCCGCCGACGATCACGACGGGGAGGGTCACTTCCGCCCTCCGTAGCGGCGCTCGAAGCGTTCGACGCGGCCGGCGGTGTCCAGGACGCGGGCGGTGCCGGTGTAGAAGGGGTGGCTCTGCGAGGAGATTTCGACGTCGATGACGGGGTAGGTGTTGCCGTCCTCCCATTCGACCGTCTTGTCGCTGGTGGCGGTGGAGCGGGTAAGGAAGGCGAAGTCGGCGGCCTTGTCGCGGAAGACGACGGGTCCGTAGGCGGGGTGGATTCCAGGCTTCATGGGGCGGCTCTCTCTGGGGGAGGGGGTCAGCGCTCTTCGCGGAAGTCGACGTGCCGGCGGACGACCGGGTCGAACTTGCGCAGCACCATCCGGTCCGGGTCGTTACGCCGGTTCTTGCGGGTGACGTACGTGTAGCCGGTGCCGGCGGTCGAGCGGAGCTTGATGATCGGGCGTACTTCGTTGCGTGCCATGGCAGCAGTATACGGGAATGGGAATCGTTTTCAATAATGATTCCGACTCTCCCTGGGGGAGGGCCGGACCCTACGAGCGGTGCGGTCTGTGGAGAGGCCGGGCCGGACGGTGCCGTGGCTGCGACCACCGTCCGGCCCGGAGATTCAGGCCGCTTGAGGTGCGGCGGGTTCGTGCTCGCAGGCGTCGTCGATCCCGTACGTCTCCCAGTCCGGGAAGTCGTCCACGGCGGGCACGGTTTCGCCCGGGCCGAGCAGGCAGGCTTCGAGGGCCGCCCGCAGTGCGTCGGCGCGAAGGCCTGTGCCGATGAAGACGAGTTCCTGGCCCTGCGTGGTGTCCGGCCCGCGGGCGCCCGAGGGCTCGAAGCGGGCGACGGCGCCGGCCTGGGACCAGAGGCCGGTCACGCGGGGGCGGCTGGCCAGCCAGAAGAAGCCCTTGGAGCGCAGGATCTGTCCGAATGTCCCGCTGTCGAGGCCCTTGGTGACGAAGGTCCACAGTCGGCCGGGGTGGAAGGGTAGGTCGGAGCGGAATACGAGCGAGGAGATCCCGTACTCCTCGGTTTCCGGAACGTGGTCTCCGTTGAGCTCCTTGACCCAGCCCGGGGCCTGCTGGGCCCGCTCGACATCGAACAGGCGAGTGCCCAGCACCTGTTCGAGAGCCACCTGTCCGCGGACGGCGGGCACGATCCTCGCCTCGGGGTTGAGCCGCGCGAGCGTCGCGCGCAGCCGGGCGACCTCCGTCGGCCCGACCAGGTCGAGCTTGTTGAGGACGATGACGTCCGCGAACTCGATCTGGTCCATGAGGAGATCGCTGACGGTGCGCTCGTCGTCCTCGTACTGGTCGAGCCCGCGAGCGGTGAGTTCGTCGCCGCAGGCGAGTTCCGGCAGGAAGTTCGCGGCGTCCACGACGGTGACCATCGTGTCGAGTCGTGCCAGGTCACCCAGGGTGGCGCCGTCGTCGCGCGGGAACGAGAACGTGGCCGCCACGGGCATCGGCTCGGAAATCCCGCTGGACTCGATCAGCAGGTAGTCGAAGCGCCCCTCGCGGGCCAGCCGGTCGACCTCCTCCAGCAGATCGTCGCGCAGGGTGCAGCAGATGCACCCGTTGGTCATCTCGACCAGCCGCTCCTCGGTCCGCGACAGCGCGGCCTCTCCGCCGCGCACTAGGGCGGCGTCGATGTTGACCTCGCTCATGTCGTTCACGATGACCGCGACCCGCAGGCCCTCGCGGTTGCCGAGCACGTGGTTGAGGAGGGTGGTCTTGCCGGCTCCAAGGAATCCGGACAGGACGGTGACCGGGAGCGGGGCGTTCGTCGGGCGTGCCATCGGCTCAGCCTTCAGGGCGCAGCAGGCCGCGTTCGTACGCCTTCACCAGTCGCTGCGGGACCTGGTACACGGAGCCGTCGACCGTGATCGGGACGAGCTGCGGCGTCGTGGCCTTCCACTGGGCCCGGCGGTGACGGGTGTTGCTCCGGGACATCTTCCGCTTGGGGACGGCCATCGGGATCTCCTGAGGTGTCGAAGTGTTTCGACGCGAAGCTACATGAAAACGACGACCATTTTCAATCTAGAGTGGCTTGGGCGGCAGGGGGGCAGGTCGGCAGCAGGGGCGTTGAGGCGGTGGCGCGACGGCGCCATGTCGGGGTCGGGGCGGCACCTGTGCCGCATATGGCGTTTCGGCGGTGCCCGGGAGTGTGTGGAAGGAGTCGATGGGGGTCTTGGCGTCCTCGCGCCCGTCGGCGAGCTGGACAGGGGTGCTGGTGACTGCGAGGCGTGGGACCTGTTGGGGCGCCCGCCCGTCCGGCGGTGCGGGGCGTTGGTGTGTGCGTGTTGAGCCAACGGGGATCGGTCGGGGGCTGGAATCAGCGCGGCTGGCGCGTGTAGGCAGGCGGGGCCTCTGGCTCAACACAGCCGCGCGCGACGCCCGTTGGAGCCCCCCTTGGCGCCGCGGGGGCGTCGCGCGCGACCGCGGCTCACTTAATCAGTTATGGGAATCGTTTTCAACGGTGGGGGTCGGGCAACCTGAGGATGAAGCGGTCGTCCTTGCCGCCGGCAGCCTCACGGGCTGAATCGACCACGGCAGCGCACGCAGCCACCCTTGCTGCACTGGGGTGGCACGGCGCTTCCGGCCACGGGGCGAGCGTGATGGGGAAGCAGGGCGCGCCGTGGGCTGGAAGTGCGCCGCGATCGTCAACGGCGTCGGTTCGGCCCCCGAAAGGGCCGAACTTGCGCACGCGGCGGACTCCAAGAAGGGTGAGTCCCGGCATGCCGGCTACCTGGAGATCGCGATGCGGCGTAACGCACCTCCAGAAGGCGCTCGGAGCGATGTCGCGAGACCTCCTCTTCCCGACCACTGAGCCAGGGGAAATTACCGTGGCATCTGCCATGGTTTGGAAGAGTGGGGCGTGCGACCCGTAGCCTGACGCAACGAGCCTGCGTGCCCAAAGAGGAGGAAGAGGTGGCCACTGTGCCTGGCGAGACGAGCGGCGCGCCAGTCCGGCAACGGTCCACCCGGCAGCGGGCCGCCGTAGTGGCGGCGCTCGACGACGTCGATGAGTTCCGGAGTGCGCAGCAGCTGCACGATGTGCTCAAGCGTCGCGGTGACTCCGTGGGCCTGACGACCGTCTACCGCACCCTCCAGCACCTGGCGGACTCGGGTGAAGTCGACGTGCTCCGTACCGGCGACGGCGAGGCCGTCTACCGGCGCTGTTCCAGCGGCGATCACCACCACCATCTGGTCTGCCGCTCGTGCGGCAAGGCGGTGGAGGTCGACGGTCCGGCCGTCGAGAAGTGGGCTGCGGCGATCGCGGCCAAACATGACTTCGTCGGCATCGCCCATACCGTGGAGATCTTCGGCACCTGCGCCGACTGCGCAGCGGCCGCAGCCTGAAGGGCGGCCGAACCGGCGTCCGCACAGGACGGGTGACCTCCAGGCAGCAGTTCGTGACTCTTCGCGAACGATCCGGTGACGACGCCGTCTTTTGACCCCTGACCTCGGCTTGCCGCCGTCGCACCGGCCAGCTGTGCGCGCTTTACCGAACCGGGAGGCCGAGGGGGAGTAGCCCCAATCGGTGGCACAGCTGCCGACACACCCCACCGGATCCCCATGGGAGTGCGTCGGCAGCGGAGTGTCATCCGGGTGGGACTACCAAGAGGACTTGGTCACGCCGGGGAGGAAGCCGGCGTGCGCCTGCTGCCGGGCGCGTACGCGGGAGAGCCCGAACTTGCGCAAATAGCCGCGGGGGCGGCCGTCGACGCTGTCGCGATTACGTACGCGGGTGGCGCTGGCGTTACGTGGCTGTCGGCGCAGTTCTGCCAGCGCGCTCCGGCGCTCGTCCTCGGTGGACGAAGGGCGCCGGATGATCTCCTTCAGTTCGGCCCGCCGCGCGGCGTGCCGCTCAACGACCTCCTTGCGCTTCTCGTTCTGCGCGATCTTGCTCTTCTTCGCCATCAGACCTTCACTCCTCGCGCCCGGATCCGGGCGACGGCGGCCTCGATGCCGATGGCGTCCACCGTCTTGATCGCCTTGGCGCTCAAGGTCAGGCGGACGTTGCGGCCCTCGCTGGGCAGCCAGTAGCGCTTGCTCTGGATGTTCGGGTCGAAGCGGCGTGACGTACGCCGGTGGGAGTGGGAGATGTTGTTGCCGAACCCGGGCTTGGCGCCGGTCAGTTGGCAGTGGGCGGACATGGGTGAATCCTGCCTCTCTCTAGCCATCACTTATTGGCAATGGAAACCATATCCATATACTAGCCTCATGGTCCGCACGGATTCCGCCCGACCGCCGGGCTTGGTCACCGTGGGTGCCGACTTCACCGGCGTCGACCACAAGACGCGTTTCGAAGCGCCGGCGGGATCGTGGAAGTGGAGAGTCCTTCGGTGAGCCGCCCGTACTCTGCCCACGGTGCTCCGGCCTGGATGCGGTCAGCCACGCCGAGCGCCGCTGTGAGGCTCGGGGTGGAGCAGGACCCAAAGGCGCCCGTCGTCGTCGGCATTCACCCGGATGCCCTCAAGCGGGTAGCCGACCCATCATGTCGAGTGCGTCGCGATCCTTGAATCGACCGCAAAGGGCCTCTGACCTGCAGTTTAGGGCGGTGTGCGATATGTGCGCTGCGGGCGTCAAGGGTGATATTTTGACGCTGGTTTGACGCTCGTGCCGCACGTTTGACGCACGCCCGACGCATTTTCTGATGGGTTGTCAGTAAGACAAAGCCGCCGTCCGCACCAGGATGAAATCCTTGCGTGGGCGGCGGCTTCGTTCTGCTTGCTGGCCTTGCCGAGGCTCTGATCACCTCCGGGGGCTCGAACTCTCACCTGAACACGTACGGTGACAACCGGGAGAAGGTTCCAACTCATCCTGCCTACCGGAAACAAATCTTGGCCGGCTGTGTGTTGGCCAGAGGTCGGTACGGAGGGGGAGGTGTCGGGCCTGAAGCTGTTCAACACGAAAAGCGGCGTGACCGAGGTCACGCCGCATCTGGCCGGAGTCGAGGGGGATGTGCAGGATCTCGTCGAGGCGCACATGGAGACGATGCTCGGCGTCCGGTTCTTGGCCAGCGAGTACAGCACCGGACCGCTGCACGGCGGCCGGATCGACTCGCTGGGCATCGACGAAAACGGCGCACCGGTGATCATCGAGTACAAGCGTGGCACTGACGCGGGCGTCATGAACCAGGGCCTGTTCTACATGGCCTGGCTCGTCGACCACAGGGACGCCTTCCGGCACCTGGTCCGCGACCGGCTCGGGGTGCACGCCGCGGCCCAGGTGCTGTGGAGCGCACCGAGGCTGATCTGCGTGGCCGGCGACTTCACCCGCTACGATATCCATGCCGTCCGCGAGCACCGGCACGCGATCGACCTGGTCCGCTACCGCTACTTCGGCAGCGAACACTTTGGCCTTGAGACGGTGGCGTCCTTCGCGGGCCGTGCCGCGGCGCCGAAGACTGGCAGCCGAAGCCGGGGCACGGCGAAGGCGCAGCGGACCGCGACTGCGGGTGGGACTATGGCGGAGCTGGCCGCAGCGGTCGACGAGGTCCTGCTCGGGCTTGGCGAGGATCTCACCAAGGTCTCGAACCAGACCTACACGGCTTACCGACGGATGCAGAACTACGCCTGTCTGGTCCCGCCGAAGAAGGCCAAGCTGCTGGTCTACCTGAAGGCCGATCCGGCGAAGGTCGACCTCGTGCTCGGCTTCGCCCGTGACGTGACAGGGCTCGGCCATCACGGCACCGGCGACCTGGAGCTGACGCTTCAGTCCGAGCGAGACCTGGAGCGCGCGGCCGACTACTTCCGCGAGAGCTACGCCGTGGCGTGATGGGCCTGTGTCCGGGACTGGGCTGCGGTTAGCGGAGGGCCTCGGTGTGGGATGGCCGACTGGGTTCGTGTCGTTGCCTCTCGACGGTTCGGGCATGGGTGGCGGTGGATTTCCAATGATCCGGTGATTCCCCGGTTTGGCTGACCGGGGATCTACTGGTACGTTCCGCCGCGCCCGGCGGGCGGCGCGGGCTGGGCTGCCGGGCGCGCGGCGCTTCAAGCGTGCCATATTCGGGGGAGAGGCCCCGCGTCATCCCCCGTACGCGGGGCCTCGCTCGCTGCCACGGCCAGGCGAGGGGCGCGACGGACCGGCAGGAAAATGCAGCCGGTCAGCGCTCGTGGTGGGGAGGTCGTCCTCGCGGACGGCGAGGTACGTCTCCGCCGTCGCGGCTTCGAGGAGGCCGGGGTCTTCGTCGAGGTCGAGACGAGGGTCGCTCTGGGCGTGCAGCAGCTCCCGCCAGGGGCGGTCCCTGCCGTGCTCGAAGGCGGCATGGACCCGGGGCTCGATCCGGGCCAGCTCTTCCTCCTGTTGCTCACGGAAGACGCGCCGCTGGGTCTGGCGGCGGCGCTCCTCCGCTTCCTCGCTGGCGGGCTCGTCGGCCCGAAGGTCCTCGGCGCGCATGCCGGGGGTGCGCTCGGCGATCAGCTGGTCCTCGTAGTGGAGCTGGGCGCAGGCGGCGAAGAGCTGCCGGGACATGCCCAGGCGCAGTTCGGTGCCGGGGACGCGGTGCGTGAGGAAGTCGTCGAGGCCGAGGGCCCGGGCATGCCCCCGGCGGCCAGACTGGTCGCTGTCGGAAGTCTCAGCACGGACGGCGTTGCGCATCGCGCGGGCACTCGAGTCGTGTTCCAGGGGGGTGGTCACCCCGCGGTGGCCACGGCGTCGGCTCGTTCGGTCCGCGGGCAGAGCCACGGTCTTCAGGCGGGAAGGCTGCGCGCCGCTGAGTGCGAGGTACACCAGCACCTGGGCGCGTGCCGTGCCCACGAGGGCGTCGTCGCTGTCGCCGAGATGGTCTTCCGGAGAACCCGGCGGCTGGGGCGAAGCGGGGCCAGCGGCGGGCTTATTGAGGGTTGTCGTGCTGTTCGGCTGTGGCGCGGCGGAACTCTGCGTTGGTGCACTGGGCTTCCTCGAGGATGACGATGCGGCAGGCGGCCTCGACGGGCATGCCCTGGTCCACGAGTTCGCGGGCGGCGATCCGCAGTTGGTAGTGGGAGTACCGGCGGTGCCCTCTCTCCGAGCGGAGCGGGGCGATGAGGCGGGCCTGACCGGATGCTCGCCGACGGCGGTGAGGCGATCGCAGATCTGGCCGTGCTGCGGGGCCAGGGCGAGGTGTTCGGCCCAGTCGCCCGCGTTGACGGCTCCTGTCGGCCACCAGAGGGAAGCGTCGAGGACCGTGCACGAAGCCGCAGAGGTCTGAAGCCGGATCGACGCCCCGTGTGCGTTGTCATCTGCCGTTGCTGCTTCTACGACCACAGTGCATCCCGGCCACGCTTGTGTCGCATAAAGTAGCGACTCGCACCAATTTGTCGCGCTGCAGTGTTGCGAAGTGCTCATTCACGCGATGTGTGGCCTGTCGCGTGCACGAACACTGGGCCGTGAGTCCGTCGAAAGGAGCCTCCGTGGAACCGGGCAGCCGACAGCCAGGCACGGCGTCAGCAGGCCGGCCAGATCCGAGCCGGTGGCATGCCTTGTGGGTCACCCTGGTGGCGGGCTTCATGATTCTGCTTGATGTCACGATTGTCGCGGTCGCGCTGCCCTCGATGCAGAGGGATCTCGGCGCCTCCCCGGCCTCAGTGCAGTGGGTGGTGTCCGGGTATGCGCTGACGTTCGCACTTGCGCTGGTGCTGGCCGGACGTCTTGGCGATGCGATCGGCCGACGCCGGATCTTCCTCGGAGCACTCGCGGCCTTTGTCTTGTGCAGCGCCGCAGTGGGAGCGGCCCCGACGATCACCCTGGTCGTCATCGCACGCATGGCGCAAGGAATCGCCGCCGGCTGCCTTGCTCCTCAGAATTCCGCGTTGATCCAGCAGATGTTCACCGGAGCCGAGCGTGCTCGTGCCTTCGGTTTGTTCGGCGCCACCGTCGGCATCTCCAGTGCGGTCGGTCCGATCACCGGAGGCCTCATCCTCGCCTTGGCCACCGGGCCCCAGGGCTGGCGCTGGATCTTCTACGTCAACGTTCCCATCGGTGCCGTGGCACTCGTGCTCGGCCATCGGCTGCTGCCCCGCGTCGCCCCGGGCAAGAGGGGACACCTGGATCTGGCGGGCGTTGCCCTGCTTGGCTGCGGTGTCCTGGCGGTCATGCTGCCGTTGGTCCTGGCCGACTCCGGCGGCGTGCGCCGGCTGTGGTGGCTCTTCCCGGTAGGGGCACTGCTGCTGGTCGGTTTCGGGCGGTGGGAGCGCCGGGTTGCAGCCCACGGCGGCGAACCGCTGCTGCATCCAAGGTTGATTGCCGATACCCGCGGCTACGCCACCGGTGCCGGCCTGGCGACGCTCTACTTCATGGGATTCAGCGGTGTGTGGATCGTGTTCGCCCTGTTCTTCCAAAACGGCCTGGGGTATTCACCCCTGCAGTCCGGACTGGCCGTGACACCGTTCGCGGTGGGCTCCGCGGGAGCGGCCGTCGTAGCCGGACGGCTTGTGGAGCGGATGGGCAGGTTGCTGACCGTGCTCGGCCTGGTCGGCGTCGTTGTCGGGCTCGCTGCAGCGGCCCTGTTGCTTGGGTTCGCCCCGTCATCAGTCGCCGTGTGGGTCGCTGCCCCGGCCCTGCTTGTGGGCGGTATCGGCAGTGGCTTCGTCATCTCCCCGAATGTGACGATGACGCTGCGGGAGGTTCCCGTGCGGATGGCGGGTGCGGCAGGCGGCGCGCTGCAGACCGGACAGCGGCTGGGTGGGGCGGTGGGGACGGCCGCACTGCCCGGCACGTTCTACCTGGTACTGGCCTCGAGCGGGGAGGACTACCGGCGGGCTGTGGCAGCGTCCGTCGGCGTCGGCATCGCCGCCATCTTCACGGCGCTGAGCATCGCGCTGATCGACTGGCGGACCGATCGCGGCGCAACGGCGGCCCCGTGCCCGCCCGAAGTCGCCCACAGCCATTGCCATGCCACCCACATCTGAGACTGGTCGGACTGGACCAATACGTCGGCGCGCACTCAACCGATGAGCAAGTCGACGGAGCGACGAGGCACAGGAGGCCGAGGGCACGACCTGATGACTGCGGGCATCTCGTACGGCGAGAAGGCGGTGCCCTCCGTGCTGGTCTGTCTAGTGATCGATCTGGCGCGCATCGCCCGCGACGATCACGCCGCCTTGCCGACCCGCGCGGGGGCGTATTCCTGCATGCCGGCCCCGCTCACGGCACGCGGCCACCGCGATCTTCGAATGCACGAGCTGGTACACGGCCGTTTGACCACGGTCCTGACCAGGAGAACACTCGAAATGTGGGCTCAGGAACACCGAAGGATCCCAACTCACCGAGCACCATCCGGCGACCGGCGCCGCAGCAGGAGGTGACAGGGGCGTCTGAACATGAGCGCGATCTCCTGCTTCAGCGCGTGCAGCCGGCTTTGAGCGGACTCATCGACGGTTCGCTGTCTTCGCTGGCGCCCATCTTCGCCGTGGTGATGTCCACGCAAAAGCCGGGCTACGCGTTCATCGCGGGGCTTGCCACGGCGATCGGAGCGGGGATCAGCATGGCCTTCTCCGAGGGCTTGTCCGATACCGGAACGGTCACCGAACGCGGCAACGCCTGGAAGCGTGGTGGCATCGTCGGCGGCGGCACCTTCCTGGGCGGCATTGTGCATACCCTCCCCTTCCTGATTCCGGACTATCTGCCGGCGCTCTTGGTCGCACTGGCGGTAGTCGTTATCGAACTGCTCACCCTGGCGTGGCTGCGCCATCGCTTCTTCGACGTCTCCTTTGCCTGGTCCTTCGCCACCGTCACGCTCGGTGGCGCGCTCATTTCCGGGGTCAGTATCGGCCTGGGCGCGCTCCTGGGCACAGCGGTCGCTGGATAAGAGGTCCTGGCACAGGACGTTCGAGGTGTGAGTGGGATTGTGGGCAGGCGCGAGGCCGAGGAAGCGTTGTGCCTGTCGTCGCGTCGCTCCCAGCGGATGCGGACGGACGCCGTGCAGCCAGGCGGACCTTGTGCCACCTCCGTGGGGATGCGGCCAAATGTGCGCATGGTGCAGTGCTCTCGTCCTGGACAAGCCCGCACGTCGCTTACTCCCCGGGGGCTTGAGCGCGTGGATCGGCCGTGCCGTCTTCCGGTGGGTGCGGCTGGTCGGTGACGGCGTGCAGAGCCAGCTCGATCCTGATCTCCTCGCTGTCCAGGACTGCCTGCAGTCGTCGCAGGACGATGTCGTCGATGCTGCGCTGGTCCCGTAGGCGGATCAGGGCGCTGCGCTTGACGTCGAGCAGGGCGAGGCGCAGTTCGAGTCCCGCTCGCACGCCGGGACCGGTGGTGTCGGGCGCCAGCGCGTCGTCGGCGGCGTACTGGCGCAGTTCGCTCAGGATGGCGTCGGCGGTCTCCGGCGGTGTTTCCAGGCGGCCGGCGTGGTCGGGAAGGGCCTCCAGCGCCGCGGCGGCGATCTGGCGGTGGGCGCGGCGTTCCTCGGTGGTCTCGTCGGGATCGCTGCGCAGTCCGGCCCAGCGGGCCACCGCGGGCATGGTCGTCCCCTGGAGGACCAGCGTGACCAGGATGACGGTCACGGCGGTGAAGACCAGCAGGCCGTGTCCCTCCAGCGGCTGGCCTGCGGCCGTGGTGGCCGGGACGGCGAGGGCGGCCGCCAGCGACACGGCCCCGCGCACCCCGCTCCAGGCGATGGGGAATCTTTGCCGGGCGCCGGAGCGCAGCGTGCGCTGGATCGGGCGGCGGTCGACGGCGCGGATGAGGTAGGGCACCGAGTACAGCCACAGCAGGCGCGTGGCGATCACCACGCCGCTGACCAGCAGGGCGGTGGCCACCGCGTGTCCCAGGGAGACGGAGCTGATCGAGCGCACGATGGCGGGTGTCTGGATGCCCACCAGGACGAACAGGGCACTGTTGAGGATGAAGGTGCTCACCTCCCAGAAGCCGATGATCTGCATTCTCGCGCCCGCGCCGATCACCTTGGGGCCCGCCTGGCTGAGGATGAGACCGCACGTGACAACCGCCAGCACGCCGGAAACGCCCACGGCCTCCGCGGGCAGATAGGCGGCGAACGGGGTGAGCACAGCCAGGGCGCTCCCCACCGCACGGTCGTTCAACCGCCTGCGCAGCGTCACCACGACGGCGCCGCAGGCGGCGCCGATCGCGACACCGCCCGCGTAGGCCAGCAGGAAGCGCGCGACCGTGCCCCACCAGCTGAAGGCCTGTCCCTCCACGACGACCCCGACCATCACTGCGAAGAGCGCGAGCGCGGTGCCGTCGTTGATCAGGCTCTCCGCCCGCAGGATGGTCCGGACCCGCCGGGGCAGGCCCCGGGCCACCGCCGCCACAGCGATGGCGTCGGTGGGGGCGACGACGGCGCCAAGGACGGCCGCGAGCGGCCAGGACAGGCCCAGCGCGTGCCCCACCGCAGCCACCGCGGCGGCCGTGGCCAGCACCAGACCGGTGCCGAGCAGCATGATGCCGCGCACGTTCGTTCGGATCTCGCGGAGCGAGGTCGTCAGCGACTCCCAGTAGAGCAGGGGAGGCAGGAACAGCAGCAGGACAACCTCGGGAGGCAGGACCAGTGAACGGAAGTCGGGCGTGAGACCGATCAGGCAGCCCGCCGCCACCAACAGGACCGGCTCGCTCCAGCGCAGGCGGCGCGCCAGCCACGTCATGGCCACCACCGCCGCGAGGATCACTACAGTCACTTCCAGGCCATGCATGCGGCACCGCCTTCCTGCTGGGGCAGGCACCCCTCTCCCCGGTGCTCCTCGGAGCCGTGGCCCAGCCCTGGCCCGGGCACGCCGCAGAGGTGGCTGGTTCAGCCCTGGGCGAGTTCTGCCAGAGCATCGACATGGATGGGTGCCCAGCCGAGCCCCGGCGGCCCGGGCGCCGGTGAGCCGCTGGTCCAGGCGACCGCCTCGGCGATGAGGCCCATCCGCTGCCGCAGCGCCTGCTCGGTGGCCGCCAGGGGCCGGCATCGGCGATCACGGCGTAGTCGCCTACTTCGGCACGCGCCCAGTATTAGTGACGCGTGAGGCGGGCTCGGCCATCACATCCCCTCCGGGGAAGGGCCGGCGACCGGCGCGGCCGCGGCCATGATCTTGTCGATTTCCGCGCGGTCCTCCTCACTCAGCGAGATGTCCGCTGCCGCGAGGCTCTCATCGACGTGCTCGGCCCGCCGAGTGCCGACGATCGCCACGTGCACGGCCGGATGAGCCAGCGTCCACGCGATGGCCAGCTGGCTGATCGTCATGCCCCGGGCGGCCGCGAACTGTTGCAGTTCTCTTACGACGGCAAGGTTCCGGCGGTAGGCCTCACCACGGAACACGCTGCTCTTGCTGCGCCAGTCGTCGGAGGGGAAAGCGGTGTTCTCGTCGAACGTTCCGGTCAGCAGGCCGTGGGCCAGCGGACCGTAGACCAGCACACCAATGTTGTGCCGGCGCGTGTAGGACAGGATTGCCTCCTCGATGTCGCGGCGGAACAGGTGGTACGGCGGCTGGAGCGTCTCCACCGGCAGGGTCTCGGCGAACTCCGACATCTGCTCGGTGGTGTAGTTGGACACGCCGACATGCCCGATCTTGCCCGCCCCGACCAGCTCCCGTAGCGCACCGGCGGTCTCGGCGACTGGCACATTCGGGTCCGGCCAGTGGACCTGGTAGAGGTCGATGTAGTCGAGGCCGAGCGCCGCAAGGCTGGCGTCCACGCCCCTGCGCAGCGAATCGGTGCCGGCATCGCGAGCGATGCCGGTGTCCGTCTTGCGCAGCCCGCCCTTGGTGGCGATCACCAACTCGTCGCGATTCCTGCCGAGATCAGTCTGCAGGGCGTCGCCGAGCAGCCGCTCTGATGCGCCGAAACCGTAAGCCTGTGCCGTATCGAAGAAGTTGACCCCCTGCTCGCGAGCTCGGCGGATTGCGGCCTTGGCCCCCTCCTCGGCGAAGGCTCCCCACTCCCCGCCCAGCTGCCAGGTGCCGAACGCGATGCGGGACACCTTGAGGCCAGACTTGCCCAACGTGGTGGTGTGCATAGCTACCTCCTTAAGGCCAAACTAAATATTCCCTCCTCAAGGAACGTGTGCCGGGGCCAGGGCCGCGCAACGGGACCAGTAGCCGCGTGATCGAGCAGCGCATGCCTGGCGACCAGCCGATACATCGCAGGACTAAATAGCAGATAGATAGCGAATACGGGCCGACGCCCGCCCCAGTTGGCCTCGATCGACGCCGCGGTCCTCGATGTATTGATCATCGTGCTTGCTGCCGTTCGCCGGTCACGACGTGGGAGGCCGGGTCCATGCGGCGTCGGAAGCCGAGAGCCGATGGGTGAATGCAGCGGTGGCAACGAGTAGGAACAGCGCCAGGCCCAGAGCTGTGGAGAGGCCGACGTGCAGGAGGAGAAGGCCACCGATGAGGGCACCGAGGAACATCGCCACAACGGACAGGACGCGACGGCCGGGCCGCGGTCCAGTACCGCCTGCCGCCCTGGAGTCGGCGGCGAGTCCGGTGAGAGTCAGGGTGAGGACGGTCGTGGTGAGGTCGGGGACGCCGAGGCGCCGGACGACAGCGTTCTGCACCCCCATGCCCATCGCGAGGAGCACGATGAGCACGTACTGGACACCCGAAGTCCCCTTGTCGTCGGTGGCCGCAGCCACGACCACCGTCACAGCCACCAATAGGACCTGTGCCCCGAGGGCGAGGGTGAGCAGCCGACCGCGATGCGTGCCCAGCCGGGCGTGCAGGCAGCCTCCGGCGAATGCACCACCGAGGAAGGCGCCGAGGGCGGTGACGGAGGCGGGCGCCGAGAACCCCTGGGCACCGGCCAGTGCGAACCCGAGGAATACGACGTTGCCCGTCATGTTGGCGACGAATACATGGCCGAGTCCCAGATAACTCACCGCATCGACCAGGCCTGTCACCACCGTGAGTGTGAGCATCAGCGGGGGTAGCGGGCCATGAGGATCCTCGCGCGGCGGGACGAGCGTATGAACGACATCAGTCAGCAGTGTGCGCATGCGGCGCCTTCCTCAAGGGGCCTCAGCGAATGACGGCCCGCAGGGCGGACTACGGCGGCGGCTTCCGCAGGTAGTCGACGGAGGCGAGGTCGTCGTTGTCGTGGCCGGCTTCGACGGTTGCTTCCAGGCGGTCCCGGACAACTTGTAGCAGCGGGCTGGGGGCGGCAGCCGCTGCGGCCAGGTCGATGTCCTTCAGAGCGAGTTGCACCGTGAATCCGGGCGCGTAGGAGGCGTCGTCCATGAGGCCTATTTTCTGCAACTCGTACGGCATGGCGAGCGGGCCCGCCTCAAGCACCCGCACGAACGTCGCGTGGTCGACGCCGAGAGCGTCGCACAGCGAAAGGACGTCGCTCATGGCGACCGTCGAGGCCGCCATCCAAGCGTTGACCGCAAGCTTGACGGCGCTGCCCTCGGTCCCCGTCCCGATATGCAACACGGACGAGCCGAGATCGTCGAGCACGGGACGCGCACGCGCGAGGGCATCCTCGGTGCCAGCGGCCAGCCAGACAAGTTTGCCCTGCCGAGCGGGCGCGGTACTTCCCGAGACTGGGGCATCGAGGTAGGCAACACCGTGATCACGCGCCAGACCGGCCAGGGCGGCGGCGCTCCGTGGCCCTACTGTGCTCGCCTGCACCCAGACGGCACCTTCGTCGAGCCGGTCAATGGCGTCTGGCATGACCTCCGCGACAGCATCGCCGTCACGGAGCACAGTAATGACGACGGGAGCGCCGGCGACCGCATCGCCCAACACGCTCACCGCTGTGACCCCGGAAGCGTCGTCCGCCACCGCGCGGGCTCTCTCCTCCGTACGGTTCCACAGCCTTACCTCGTGGCCAGTATCTCCGAGCCGCGTTGCCATCGCGGCGCCCAGGGCGCCTGCTCCGAGAACAGCGACGGTGGAAGCGTGAGCCATGGAGAACCCCTTACTTGTTTCCCCTTACCCATGTTCCACCGGCAAGCCAAGCCTTTCCTGGCGAAGGAGCGCAGCGCCTGCAGCAAGTCGCTGATCGATCAAGTACCAGCTGGGGCGACCTGGAGGATCGTCACGGCACCCTGTGATCCAGGCGCTGGCAACCGCGGCGCCTCGCGCCTCGATGGAAGTGTGATCGAGCAACCCGAGGGGCTGAGCGTAGCGTCATAATGCGCTACGCTCCGTAAGGGGTCTCAGAGAAGCAACATGCGGCTTGATTCCCTTGGAGGGATGGGTGCCGGGAAGATCACCACGGAAACGACGCGGACCGGCACCGACTCGTTCCGGCTCGCCCAGACCCAGGAGAAGCGTCGCCGAGCCTGAGGCTGTATGCCCTCAGCCCGTACCGAAGAGACCGGCTCAGCGTTGATCTTCGCGTGCAGGTGCCCGCTGGCACTCACGTGATCACTAGGTTGGGAGAACCCCTTGCGGATCCGCTCGTTCGTCACCGCCATGCTGTTGGCCAGTGCAGCAGTCGTTTCCCTCTCCGCCACCGCCACAGCGGACGGCTGGGGCAGCTGCCGAGAGGGAGCCATGTTCGCTGACTATCAGAGCGGGGGGTTCTGGACCTGCGCCCAGGGCCGGTACGTCTACAGGGCCTGCCCTCCCGGTACCCGTGCCGAACAGCATGGTCAGGACAACGTCTTCTGCAATTACGCCTGACTCGGGCTCAAGCTGACCCGTCCCAACACCGAGGCCGGCGCCCCAATGGGGCGCCGGCCTCGGCCATGCTGAGCCCGCCCGCTCTCCGCGTGGCCGAGCCAATGCCCGTTCTCGTCGTCCACCGCGGCTCGGAGAATCCGCCGGTCCCGGATCGAACAGGGGTCGAGATCCGCAGAGTCGCCGCACCTGTCGGGGGCACGCCGGTGACCGGATCCGATGGTCCACGCCACTGCTTGAACGGTCGTGCCGCCGGATGTCGCGGAACAGCACGGGTATGTCCACGCTGTCGGTGTACACGAGGGGCGGGACGTCGGCGAAGGGGGAAGGAATCACCTGCCTACTGTGCCAGCGACCGGTGAACCCACCGGGCTCCGGGTCGATCCCGGCCGCACCCCCGACCCGATGCATCGGTTGGCGGAGAGTTCAACGTCTGGACGCAGGCGGGGGCGCCGATACCGGGGGCCGGGCTACCGCTGGCTCTGTGGAAAGACGGGGGCGGTGCCGGCGGTCTGGAGCTGGGGCTGCCGGTGGCTTTGGGACGCAAGTTCAGAGGTGATGTCCTGGATTAGCGACGTGGGGGAGTACGTCGAGAGGTGAATGGCCCAGGTGGGTCTGCCGGCCGTGTTGCCGCCCCAAATGGTCCAGGCCGGCAGGACACTCCCCTGCTTCACGAACGTGTCGAAGCGGAGGCCCGCCCCGTCGGCGGTGGGCGCCGTCCAGTCGATCAGCCGGGCTCCGACAGTCAGGGACCAGCCGCCGATGTCGTCCAGAGGCCTGGAGGCCTCGGCGAGGTTCTCTGCCGTAACAGGGACGGTGGTTCCGCAGCCCCAGGCATGCTCGGAAGCGAGGCTGTTGAGGAGGGCGCGCATGATCTCGACCGGAGTGGTGGGGGTCGCGGTGGCGTGCCAGAGGCGTTCCCCGACGGGAGATTCGTAGGCGGCGACCGTCCAGGCGTTGTCGCCATGCATGGCTTCGTGGAGGAACTCGACGCGCAGCGACAGGGATTCATGGCTGGCGATGGTGGTCTCGTCGTGGGGCCGGTACTTCTCCCATTCCCTGTTGGCGGTGAGGAAGTCGTTTAGGAGGGCCTCGTGGTCGCCAGGGCCGGCGGCGTACACGGGCACCGTCTGCCACTCCTGCTCGGCCGGAGCGCCGGCCGGTGTATGCGCGGGAGGCGACGACGTTGCGGTGGGAGGGGCTGCGAGGACTTCGGCGGCGGCGCGCTCGGTGTCCGTCAGGGGGGCGGGCCGGGTGATGCTGAGCTTCGGCAATCGGCGCGGCTCGGTGTGTGGACGGGGACGGGTGAAGAGATGGCGGCAGCAGAGCTTCGGGGTGCCGCGAAGGGGCCGGCGCGGTTGGACTGGGAGCTGATGCCCCTGGAGGGCGTCGGGCCTCTGTGTTTCGGCATGCGTATCACTGAGGTCGCCGCGGTGTTGCCGGGCATGACCGAGATACGTCGGTTCCGGGCTGACCCCTCGTTCCAGGAGACCCTCGGCGTGGAGTTCGGCACGGGGCGTGCCGAGCCTGCTGTGTACGCCTACTTCGTCGACGGCCGGCTGTTCTGCGTCGCCGTCGACGCTGTCCACGGGCCACAGGTGACGCTCTGGGGAAGGGAGTTGACCGCCTGCGTCCCAGCCGATCTGGAACGGTTCCTCTCGCACGCTCACGAGTGTGGGGTGCTCGACGTGTCCTACGGCCCGCGGGGGAACCCTGGAGTCAACGGGCTCGGTCTGGTGGTGCGGGTGCAGGAGGTTGCCAGCGGCGTGGTGACCCGGCCGGTCATGGTGGGCCGCGCCTGGGCCGACCGGTGCACCGACGACTGGGAAGGCGCGATACCGGAGTGTGAATGGGTGGGCCGCCTGTGGCCCTATCCGGGCGAGGCGGGATCTTGGCCCCGCCCGGCCACAAGACACACTGCGGCGGCTGGCGACCTCCCTTCTAGCCTGTCCTCTTCCTGCGGTGATCTTCCGGCGCATGCGGCGTTCCCTCCGGATTTCTCTGCACGTGACTGAGGGGGGTTTGCGCTGTCATGGCCAGAGCGATGTCAGCGCTTCCCGCTACCGTCCAGGGATGCGAAGTCACTACGGAGTCCCGTTGACGCGCGACACCTTGAAGGACTGCGAGGGGTGTGGCGTCACCATCAGGTACAGGGGAGAAGGCCGACGTTCGGGGCATTGCCTTAGCTGTAGCCGGATGGCCCGCCAAGGTCGCCGATACAACCTGACGGCAGGCGACGTGAGGGCCATCTTGGAGTTACAGGGCGGCGTTTGCGCCTTGTGCGGCAACGGGCCCGAGGGGGACGCAAGCTCCTCCTACTGGCACATCGAACCGTGATCACGAATGCTGTGAGCCGTCGGACGCCGCATGGTCCATCTGCGGAGGGTGCGTCCGAGGCTTGCTGTGCAGCGGGTGCAATGCTCGGGGCGTTGCCTGGTACGAAGCTCTTCCCAGGGATCGTAGGGACTGGGAGCGCATGAACGACTACCTGACCAACCCGCCAGCCCGCCGTCTTCGCCTTGCAGGAAGGCTGAAGTTCTGCCTAGAGCACATCGCGCATCCCGTATGACCCAACTCAGGTAAGCCCCAGCTGCTGGCAGAAGTCGGCCTGGTCGGACTCCTTCAGGGGCGTCCCACAGACGCTTCGCGATGGTTCTTCGCGATTTGGGTGCCTCGCGAGACAGGGGGATTGCAATGCTGACGGTCAAGCCGCGAGCGGCAGAGGCCTCGCATGAAACGCCGGGGTACGGCAGAAGGGCCCGGATCGTTGACGATCCGGGCCCTTCTGATCAGTAGCGGGGACAGGATTTGAACCTGCGACCTCTGGATTATGAGCCCAGCGAGCTACCGAACTGCTCCACCCCGCGTCGGTGAACCTCACCCTACGGCACTTCCGGATCGCCCTTGACCAGCTTTGACCTGCTCGGGCGTCCTGCTGACCGGTGAGGGTGATGAGTTGAATGTCCATTTGGTCTGCTTGGGCGGTGAGGATGCGTGCCATGGCCATCGCCGGCCTGCCGAACGGCGACACCTAGCTGCGCGCGGTCGGCAACGACGGCAAGGCCTACCACAACGCCCGCTACCCGAGCGGCCACTGGCAGGGCTGGTGGCCACGGGCACGGGCGCCCAGAAGTTCTCCATCGCGGGCCTGCCGAACGGCGACGCCCAGATGCTCGTCACCCGCAGCTAGCGGGGGCCTGCGGGCCCGCCTCACCGCGCGGTGAGGCGGGCCCGCAGGAAAGCACCGCTGTGAGCGGCAGGCGGGACCGGGAGGTCAGCCCGTCATGACGAAACGCCAGTCCTGGCCCGCGAACGTGCCGCACGCGGCCTGCTCTAGCGGCTGACCGCTCCAGGTCATGCCCCAGCCGGGGCCCATACAGAAGCCCGTGGCGCGGTTGCGGAGGCGGTAGTTGTCGTTGCCCATGTACTCGGTGACCCACACCTGGAGGTCGCTGTTCGCGCAGTATTGCTGGCGGATCACGGCGTGCTCGGCGGTGCTCTCCGGGGTCATGCACAGGTTGGTGGAGCGGACTTTCAGGAAGTACGCGTTCGTGCCGGCCCACTGGGAGTGGAATTGCTTGTTGTACTTGCCGTCGCAGGGGAACTGGATGAAGCCGGCGCCGACCGAGGTCGAGTTGCCGCCGACGGCGGCGCACATGCCCGTGTTCAGGGTCACGAGTCTGTTGTAGTAGCTGGCGTCCGGAGCGGCGGCTTCGGCGATGCCGGGCGAACCCAGAGTGAGGAGCACGGAACCGGTCAGCGCGGCGATGGCTCCGGTCAGCTTCTTCTTCATGATCTTCATCAGGCACTCCAATACGGGCATGGTGGACGGGACATGGCTGTGCCACCCGGACGTGCCGCACGCTGCGGTCGGCCGAGCCGTCGATCACCGTGGCAGAGCCCGCATTTTTGTGTCAGCACCTTCACGCCAAACCGTTCAGATTGGCCGGATCGAATCCGATGCATTCCGAAGCGCCATGGAATTAGCGTTCCCGATGCCCTGAGTTCATCGGGGAAATGGAGAAACCCCGCACTCCGGGTAGGCGCAGTGGGATGCGCGTCCGAACAGCACCTTGCAGAGCCTCGGGGTGAGGCTGAAGTCACTCACGTACTTGACGATATGGGAACCCACCGACAGCGGCGGGCCTGTTTGAGCAAGCACCCGCGGTGGGACTTCGGTCCTGGCGCCGGCTGTGTCGGAGGTCCCTCCGGACGGGTGCATGCAGCAGCATGTCCATCTCTCTGTGAGACGACGCGGTGGACGAATCGGAACTGCCCCAAGAAAAGATGGATGGTGAGGCGGCCGACGGCGATGTCGTCGTGGATTCGCTGGGCTTCGGCGCTGACCTCGCGGACCTCGTCCTGGGTCAGCCAGGTCATTGGGTAGTTGCCGTAGGTCCACTTGGTGGCGATCTCCTCTTGGAGCGCGGGGTCGATTTCCACGGTGGTGCCGCCATCGCGGAGGGCCCGGGCGGCTTGATCGGCGTAGTGGGGTTCGTCGTGGTCGATGCGGGCCAGGGCCATGGTTGCGTCGCTGGTCCAGCGGAATCCGTGCTCGGCGAGGGCGGCGCGGGCGAGATAGCGGTCGGGGCCCGTGATGGTGGCGGTCACGGCGCTGGTGTGATCGGGGTGGAGGGCCAGGCGGACGTGGGCTTCGAGTGCGGGGCGGGGCATGCGGCTCGCTTCTCGGGTCCGGCCGGCAGGTGGCCGGCCGGACCCGGTGGGGTGGGGTTATCGGGAGGGCCGCGAGGAGACGGTGGTGGTGCTGGTGCGCGGGGTGGGCGGCCCGGCCCGGGTCGTCGGGGCTGGTCGCGTGCGCGGACGTTCGACTGGCGGTTGGCCGGTGGCGTGCTGCCAGCGGGCCCGGACCGCGGTGAGGTCCGCGAGCGCTCGGCGGCTGCCGGTGACCAGCTGGTGCGGGGAGTTCGACGGGTCCTGCGCGAAGGCCTGGATGTGCAGGGCAGCTGCATGAGCGCGATGGAGGAGGGAGCGCCGCAGAATTTGCTCGCCCCAGTGCTCCGGGGCACCCGCCGGAGTGGCGAGCAGCTCCAGGACGTCCTGCGCTGCGAACGCCGGCGTGAGCAGGCCATGGTGCTGGGCCTCCCAGAGCACGGTCACCTGGTCGACCGGCTCGCCCCGGCTTGCCAGTGTGGTCAGGCAGCGGTACAAGGCACCGTGCAGCGGCAGGGTGAAGTCCTCCGGGCGCAACCACCACATCGACGGCAACGCGGCGGGATGGGCGGTGGCCGTCGACAGCATCAGCCGCTCCTCGCTGGCGACGTCAGGGTCGGCCTCGCGGCTCGGCGGCATCGGTGGCGGGGTGCGGGGCAGCGAGCCCGGGTGGGAAGGGAAAGACGCGCTCAGGCCGTCGAAGAGGGAGGCGAGGGCGTCGGCCCGCCGCAGCGTCAGGGTGACGGGGTCAGGCAGTGAGGTGTCGGTGGCCGCGTGGATGAGCAGTTCGGCGTGGCCGAGGACGGTGCGGCGGGCATGGTCGGCCCGGACCATCCGTGCGTACGAGGGGGCGTGCGCGGGGTCGGGGCAGGCCCCGGCCAGGGCGTGGAGGTAGGCGGCGGTCAGCCCGCGGGAGTGGGGGCGGGCGTGGCCGAGGACGGCCTTGATCCACACCGGCTCCTTGGCGTGGAGGGCCGCGGCTGGCGGGGGGAGCGCGGCCATCGCTGCGAACAGCGCGCGGTGCCCGGCGGAGGCGAAGTACTCGGGGCCGAGCGGGCCGATCGTCTTGATCCTGTGAGGGTCGAGGAGGAGCGCGCCGAGGAGTGCCTGCTCGGCGTGGTGGACGGGCGGGTTCGCGGGGATGTCCTCCAGGCCGAAGTCTGGCTCGGGCAGCCGGTTGTTGGGCATCAGGCCGCCAAGATGAAGTCGGACCGGGTGAGGGCCTTGTCGAGGTGCGGAGCCAGAAGGTGGGCAGCCAGCAGCGGGGGCACAGCGTTGCCGATCTGGGAGAACTGCTGGCCCTTGTTCCCGGCCCAGGGGTAGTCGGCGGGGAAGGTCTGCAGCGCACCGGCCTCGGCAGCGGTGATCCGGATCGGGGCCGGGGCCGCCTTCTTCTCGTCGGGGCCGGCACAGGATTCAGCGACCCATACGCACTCGTTCGCGCGGTGACCGAAGAACAGCGTCCCGGCCGGCTCGTCGATGCCGCGGATGGTCGCGTTGGCCTGGTTGTTGCTGCGCAGCGACCAGGACCAGCGGTGGTTCCCGCAGGTGCAGGTCGGGGAGTCCGTGCGGGAGGGGCGAAGGCGTGTCCGGTGGGAGGCGGGGAGTGGGCTGGGCGGCTTCCAGGTACCGCGGTCGCGGGCGTCGGTGAGGGTCTTGCGGGCCCCTGAGGGGAACGGCTCCGGGCCGCCTCCGGGGCCGCCGCCGGCGCAGACGGTTGGGACGGGCCGGTCTGTGGCGCCCCAGCCGAGGGCTTCGGCCATGGACACCCACTTCTCGCGGCCCGGCCCGAACAACGACTCCGGCTCGGCGGCGTGGGCGTGGGTCGGCAACGGCGGCTCGGCTGTGCGGGTTCGGGAGGCGATCAGGATCGCCCGCTTCCTCGTCTGGGGTACGCCGTAGTCGGCGGCGTTGAGAATCCCGGTCCAGACGGAGAAGCCCCAGCCCCGGAGGATGACGGCGTACTGCCGCCACAGCGGCAGGACGTCCGGGACCTCCTCCATGGCGATCCACTCCGGCTCGCCCGCAGAGTGCAGGGCGTGGAGGTAGCGCATCGGCTCCGCGGCCAGTAGGGATCGGGGGTCCTTGCAGGCGGCCAGCAGCTTCTCCCGGGTATCGCGGCCGTCGGCAAGGTCGGCGACGGCCTGGTGGACCAGCGGCTGGTCCACCAGGCCGAGCCGCTTGCCGGCCATCGACCACGCCTGGCACGGCGGGCTCGCTATGAACCCGTGGGTGCGGCCGACCAGCGGCCACACCGGGTACATCGCCACATCAGTACGGATCGTCAACTGGCCGGCACGGGCACGGGTTTTGCACGCCCACTCGTCCCACTCCAGACCGATGTCCCGTACGCCGAGGACATGCAGGGCGTGGCTCCAGCCCCCTGGGCCGGCGAAGAGATCCACCACGAGCCTGTCCATCACGAGGCAAGCCCGAAGTCGCCCTGCTCCGGTTCCTCGCCCCGGCAGGCCCAGGGCGAGCACCCGCTGACCACCCCGTTCTCCAGCTCGTCGAGTTCGGCGGCGTCACGTTCCGAGCGGGTGACATGGTCGATCGGGGCCTTGTGGAGCGGGATGCGGGAGCGGTGGAGAAAGGCCTCGCCCAGCAGTGGATTGCCCGACGCGTTGGCCCTCGCGTTTCCCTTCCGGATGGCTGCGTCGAAGGCGACAACGTCATCCCATTCCGTCGGAGAAGCGTCCCTCAGGCTTCGCCACTGAGCATTTCCGTGGAACGGGCATCCGAGGCAGCTTGACTTGGGCGTGTCGGCCAGTCCGAGCCGTTGCAGGTAGCGGACGCAGTCGGCCCGTGACCAGCCGATGTCGATCAGGGGGTGCGCGTTGTGCATGTACTGGACGCCGGAGTCCTTGGCTCGGTGGAATTCGTCCGTGCTGATGCCGACCCACTGCTCGACGAATACTCCCTTCGGGACCCTGGACGGATAGGGGTAGCCGAGAATTTCGCGCATCTTCTTCTTAATCGGCTTTATTTTATATTCCCCGGTACATTGCCGCCGGGTCATTCCTTGTTTTCCGTCCTGATTTAGGATGTAAAGGGGCATGGATGCGAATCGGTGATTCGGGTCCAGGGCGTCGTCGCGGATGTTCCCAGACGACACGCGGAGGATGGGTATTCCGGCCGGAGCGGCGATTTCCCGTTCGAGGCGGGCGAGGTGCTCGTACACCTTCTTCGGCTCCCAGCCGGTGTCGGCGAAGACCGCGATGTCGATCTTGGGGAGGGTGCCGTCCGCGGACAGGCAGAGCAGGGCTGAACTTTGGACGCCGGCACCGAGCGAGAGTGCGCGCAGGGCCGGACGGATAGCGGTGTCCGGGGCGGCGGGGGCCAGCTGGTGGGGTGTGGTGGAGGTCGTGGCGGTGATGGCGGGTCCTTGCGGGCGGTGCCGCCCCGGGGCGGGGGGCGTTGTTCATGGGCGGGGTGGGCAGGCGATCGTCCCGGTCAGCGGCTTCGTGCCGGGCCCGTCGTGGTGGTCGCCGGGGGCATGGCGGGAGCGGCTGCGGACGCGGGGGCGGCAGGTGGAAGAGCGAGGAGGGCGGCGACGGCGGTCGCCCCGCCGGCGGTGAGACGCATGCGGTCTTGGGCCGGGCCACCGCGGAAAGCAGGCGGAGCGGTGGCGGGCGCGCGCACGATGAGGCCCTTGGCTTCGAGGGAGCGAAGGGTGCCGATCCGGACGCTGCCGTCTCGGCTGTGGACGTACTCCCTGCCCTGGCTCCGGGCCATTACGACGTGGCCACGGGCGACTGCGTGGAGGGCGCTGAGTTCGACGGTGGCCAGGCCGTCGGCCGCCGTTGTCACGGAGGGCCGGCGCCGGTGTGTCTCCCGGGCGATGCCGGTGGCGGACTCGACGGCCGCTTCCGGAGCAAGTGCGGTCAGCTCCTGCGCCAGCTGAATCTGTTCGCCGGCGCCGTCGGGCAGGCCAGTGAGTTCTGGGTTCGTGAGAGCCGCGGCGGTGACCGCGGCCTGTGCTTCGGCCAGATGGCGGGCAGCTTCACCGCTGAGGTAGGCGACCTGCTTGATCCGGACAGTGGCATCGATCAAGTCGGCGCTCGCATAGAGCTGCTGGTCGCGGATGCCCTGGACGGCCGAGACGGCTGTGCGTGCCAGCTGGGTCGCCGAGGGCGGGACCAGGAGCAGCCGTTGGCCGGAACAGGCTGAGGGCGTCGTTGTGACGGGTGACGTCGCCGGCGAGGGCAAGCAGGCGCTCCACGGGAGTCGGCGGTTCGGGCACGTCGAACAGAAGGTCGTCGGTCATGGGAAGGAGGGCTTTCGGGTGCGGGCAGTGCGACAGGGGCGGGGAGGCTCTGCGGCGTGCCGGGGCTTCGGGAGCAGCTCGGATCCGGTCGAGGCTGCGGCACCTGGGGCGTCACGGTCCGGGACGAGGCGCGTGGTTCAGAGCCGGGACCGGCCCGGTACGGCGGCAGCCGGGGCAGGGACGGGGAGGGCCGGCAACGGTGCTGGGGGTGCGCCCGCCGGCTCGAAGGCCCGGGCCAGTTGGTGCAGTTCGCTGGACAGGTGCTGGGTGAGCGCCTGACTGTTGACGAGCCGGGCAGCCACCGTCTCCGGCAGCTGCTGCCAGCGGGCCTGGTGGCGGGCCCGCTCGATGAGTGCGGCAGCGGCCTCCAGCTGGGTGGCGACCTGGTCGAGCACGAGGTTCTGGTCGTCGTCGTACCCGGTGGCCTGGAGCAGCTCGTCCAGCGCGCCAGGAAGCGGCGGGCGTTCGAGCGGAGTCCGTACAGCTGCGCGTGGAGGGAGTTGGCGAGGCCGAGCACGGATCCGCCGGAGGAGCGGTTTCCGCGGGCTTCCGCTCCGCGCAGCAGGCCGAAGCTGACGGTCACGACGTGGGGCGGGGGCGGCGGGTTCGTGGAGATGCGGGCGGCGAGGGCGCGAGCGATGTCGGCCGGGGTGGGTGTGCCGGTCTGCTCGTTCGGGGACGTGGGATCTCCTGAAGGGGTGGGGAGCAAGCGAGCGCGAGACTCGGCCGTAGGCGGCCGAGAGCATCAGCGGCTGCGCTGAGGGCTGGGCTGGGAGGGCAGAACGGAGAGGGCGTGCGCGATTTGCGGGCCGAGGGCCGAGCCGTGCATGGGTGGTGCGCAGGTGCCGTCAGGCGGCCTTCTTGAAGTCGGCCTGTGTGGTCCCGGCCTTCGCGATGGCCCGGGCGGTGACGGCATCGGAGGCGGCCTTGGATGCGGCGGACAGCTCGCTGGCGCCCGGTTCGAGGTACCAGGGGCGCAGGTCGAGCATGGCGGCGCGCAGGCCGGTCGCGAAGAGGAGGGCGGTGCCCTTGGGCAGGGCACGAATCCGGTCCGCGGGCAGGATCCGCTCCTGCCGCATGCTGATCGAGGTGGACTTGCCCGACTCGGAGATGGAGGTGGACTTGGTCTCCACGTCGTGGTCGCCGATCAGCCGGGAGAGCTTGTCCGCGAAATCCGGGTCGTCGATGCCGGATCCGATGACCTTGATGGTGGCCGCGGACCACATGGCGTCCATGCCCGCGTCGCCCCACACCTTCTGGCCCTGCCGGTAGGACTGCAAGATCGTTATCGGGATGATTCCGCGAGAGCCCAGGTGCGAGTACAGGTCCGGGAGGTCGCTGATCTTGCACACGTTGGCGGCCTCGTCGAGGATCGCGAGCATGGGCGGGTCGAGACGTCCGCCGGTGCGTTCGGCTCGGGCGGTCGCGGCCCGCATCACCGAGTCGGCGCACGCTGCGATGAGCGCGGAGGCTCCGCCGCCACCGTCCTTGGAGAGCAGGAACAACGTGTCGGTGGAGGCCACGAACTCGGCTGGGCGGAACTCCGGTACGTCCTTCTGCGGGGTCACCCAGGCGGCGATGTCGGCGCTGAGCAGGGCGGACGCGTACTGTCTCGCGGTCTCGTAGATGCCGTCTCGGGTTTCCGGCGGCCCCTCGACCGTGCCCTTCAACTGGGCTGCGACGGAGGTGAATCCGTGGTCGCGCAGGATGTCGAGCGGTCGCCGGTCTGCGGGGAAGGCCAGCCACTGCATCACGTCCGTGATCGGGCGGTTGTCGAGGGCCGCGGCCAGGAATAGCTGGCTCAGGATGTTACTGCCGGCCTTGGACCAGAAGTCGCCCTGCTGGGAGGCGTCCACGGACGCGGCGAGGAAGTGGCCGGCGAGCCGGTTCGCGCCCTCCAGGGACTTGGCGTCCGCAAGGGGGTTCCACCACATGGTGCGGGGTGCGTGGGCGATCTGCTGGGGGTCCATCGACCACACGCATCCCACCTTGCTGCGGGCGTCGAAGCAGGTCGTATAGGCGTCACCGGCTGCCTTGTTACTGGTCAGGAGTACGGCGCCGGGCGCGGCCAGGATGGAGGGGATCGCCAGCGAGGTGGTCTTCCCGGAGCGCGGTGCCATGATCGCCACCGCGACGTCCTCGTACCCCATCCGGATCTCGGTCCGGGTGCCCTGAAGGTTGCCAAGGAGGATTCCGGTGTCCGAGGCCGCGATGCGGTCGGCGTCCTTCAGGCTGGGGCGCAGGCTGCGGGCCTTGGCGGTGATCGCGTTGGCCAGGAGCGGCTCGATGTCCTTGGCCTTGGCGGTGCCCTGGACCCGGCGTTTGTTCTTCCCGCCGAAGGTGCCCTTGTGGCGGCTCCACCACACGCCGCCGACTGCCGCGAGGGCGATCAGGGCGAGTACGGGAAGGACTCGGGCACCGAGGAGCAGGGACGTTTCTCCAAGGCCGGGCCAGAGCTGGTCGGGGCGTATGAGGGCGTCGGCGGGCCGGTAGCCGGCCCAGGGGTGCCCGGTGATCAGGGCGGTGAGGTTCCCGCCGAGCCAGGCAAGATGGGAGAGGGGGATGGCGACGGCGAAGACTCCGAGGAGGACCTTGAAGGCTATGTCGTAGCCGTCGGAGGAGGAGCTGGACTGGGACAAGGGCGCGCTGTTCCGTGGAGGGGGCGGGGGACGAGGGGGTCAGCGGGTGCGGCGGGGCAGCGACCCGCTGGGCGGCTGCGGCGGCAGCGGCGTACCGGTGCGGTGGGCAGCGAGGCGATCGACCCGGTCCCACAGGGCGTACTCGGCCTGATGGGCGGGAACACGTTCGCGGTCGATGCGGACGCTGTAGCGCAGGAAGGGGACCATCGCCTTCTCGTCACGCAGCAACGGCTCGGTCGAGACCATGCCCGCGAGGACGGCGGCGGCCAGGTGGGGCGGGGTGTGGTCGGAGAAGTACGCCCGCCAGGCCGGACGGGCGGTCGGCTCGGAGGCCCAGGGGCCGTCGTGGGCCGTGACCTCGATGTGCAGCGCGCCGAGCGGGTGCCGGGAGACAGTGACGAAACCGTCGGGTGAGGTGATCTGGTGGTCCACTACGGAGCGCTTCCATCCGGTCTGCTCTAGCACCTGCATCGGCTCGGCCGTGCTGTCGGCCGGGCCGGTGGTGAGGGCGTCGGTGGCCGCGGCGACGATCTCGGCCGGGGTCCGGGCGCCGAAGCGCATGGTCCACGCCTTTTCGGTGCTGCTCCCGGTGTAGTGCAGGGTCCACCAGTGGTCGTCCGGGTCCGGTGACAGCAGCAGTTCGGCCTGGCGGTCGCGGCGAGTGAGCCGTACGACCGGGCTGAGGGGGACGCGGGATGGCTGCCAGTGGAAGGCCTTCTGCAGCGGGGCGGTCACCCACCGCGGATCCCCGCCGCCGGCCAGGTAGCGGGGAGCGACCTGGGCCAGCACCGGCGGCTTCTTGTCCCCGCTCACCGCTGTGCGCTGTCCGTTACGGAGAGGGCGATGTGGTTCGCCGTGACCGTACGGCGGGCGACGGCGAGTTCGAGGGTGTCGGCGTGGGTGGCGAACAGGCCCACCCGTGCGGAGTCGAGGTCGCCCTCGGGCGGCAGGAGGACCTCGTCGCCTTCCTCGAACAGCCAAGCCGGGCCGTGCACCCACCCGGCGGTCTCGGCGAAGCCGTTGGCGATGGCCCGCTGGGCCAGGGTTCCGGATGCGGGAGCGTAGAGGACCTTGATGGCGACAGCCTGCTGCCGGGCGGGGGTGAGGTCGGGCTCCCAGCCGACGGCGAGGTCGGCGGCGATCCGCGGGAGCGACAGGCCGGTGGCCTGCCAGACCGCCCAGCCGATCCAGTCACCGCCGATCCGGCCGTTGACCTCGATCACGCGCGGCCCGGTGGAGGTCAGCCGCAGCTCCACGTGCTGGATGCCGTTCACGGTCCCGGTGGCATTCACGGCCGCCGCGGCGATGGGCGCGACGGTGGCCAGCAGCGGGTCGTCGGCGGTGAGGGTGTGGCCGGTCTCCTCGAACAGCGGCTCTGCCCCGAGCTCCTTGCGGGTCACCGCCACCGCGGTGGTCACGCCCTGGAACGTGACGCACTCGACGCTGACCTCCTCGCCGGACAGGTACTCCTCAACCAGGACGACCGTGTTGTCCCCGCCGTGGAGCTGGACACCGCGGGTGGCGAAGGCGTAAGCGTCGGCGAGGTCTTCTTGGGTCTCGGCTTTGATGACGCCGATGCTGCCGCCGACCGAGGCGGGCTTGACGACGACCGGATAACCGATGGTGCTCGCCGCGGCCAGGGCGTCGTCCAGGGAGGTGGCGGTCAGGGACTGGGCGGACGGTACGCCGTGGCGGGCGAACGCGGCGCGGCTAGCGGCCTTGTCCCGGCAAGTCCGCACCGACTCCACGCTGGTGGTGGCCAGCCCGAGGTGCTCGGCCAGCCGGGCCACCGCTGTCAGGTGGGCCTCGGCCCAGGTCACCACGCCCGCGATCGGCCTGCGGGCGGCGAGCGCCTCGCCGGCGGCGAGGAGAGCGGCCTCGTCGTCGAAGTCGCCAACGATCTCGCGGTCGACGACGTGGGGCTGTTCCCAGGTGAGGGGGCCGGTGGTGATGGCGGCGATGTCGTAGGCGTCGGCCACCTGGCGCAGGCAGTAACCGCGGTAGATGTCGTCACCCGGGGCGACGACCAGGACGAGCGGGCGGTGGGACAAGCGAACTCCAAGGGGGAAGGGAATGGAGGGTTGGTTCAGCGGCGGGTCGTGTGACCGGCGGTGGCCGACGGATCAGGCGGCGGCGGGGTGGCGGCGATCCGGGGGCCGACGGCGGCACGCACGGTGGCGGTGTGAATCTCCAGGACGGCGCGGCCGTGGACCATCCAGGTGTCCAGGGCATGCCACGCCTCGGCGTTGCGGAAGTCGGCTGCAGCCTGCAGGGCGTCCTTGTTCGCCTGCGGCTGGGCCGTACGGAACTCCTGGTACCCCTCGTGGGCGGCCTCGATCCAGTTGAGGGCGCCGCGGAGCTGGGCCAGCTGCCACATCCAGCGCGTCTGGACCGAGGGGATGGCGATCCGGTCGAGGTCGGCTTCGGCAGCCTCGAGCAGGACGTCGGCTTCCTCGCGGACCGGATCGAGCGCAGCCCAGACCGCCTGGTCGCGCTCGGCTTTCCGGTCGTCGTAGGCGTCAGGGTCGTACGGCCAGCCATCGAGGTCGGTGTGCTCGTCGGAGTAGAGGTCCCAGGCATCGAGGGCCGCGTCTGCCGCGCGCAGGAAGGCGGCAAGGCGGCTGATCATTTCCTGATGTCCGGGGACAGTGGCGCTGCCGGAGCGGGCGAAGTGGGGCACGGGCGGGTCTCTTCGAGGGTTCAGGGGCGGGATGCGCGGGAGGATGCCGGGCTGGCCGGGGCGGCGGCCGGGGCCGGCAGGCGGGTGGTGAGGCGGGTGCGGCGCTGGGTGCGGGCCCGGGCCCGGGCGGTGTCGATGCGGGAGAAGTGGGCTTCGACCGCCTGTTGCGGGGTGAGCGGGCTGTTCTCCTGCCGGGCGGCGTAGTGGTCGAGGTCGTGCATGCCGCGCAGGACGGGGGCGGTGGAGACGAGCTGCTCGGCCAGGCCGGTCATGAGGTGGTCCGGGACCGGGCCGCTGATCCAGATCTGCCAGATCGGGGGGCCGCTGTGCTCGGGCTTGGCCTCGATGCGCCACGCGAGGTGGTCGGGCGAGTCGTTGAAGATGGGGCGCAGTTCGGCCCGGATCGGCAGCCTCGGGTCGGGCGAGAGGGCTTCGCCGGTTCCGTCGGGGCGGAGGTCTACGCTCCAGCCCGCCTTCTGCATGTGTCCCCACGGCCCGGTGTCGCCTCGGCGAGGGCCGACGAAGAGCCGGTCGGTGAATCCGGCGATGATCTCCGTCGGCACCATCCGGTCGAAGGAGGCGTTCCACGTCCAGTCGACGGAGTGGATCCGCCACCAGGAGCCGGAGGCGAACGGGTCGATCACCATCTGGTGCCGGGCCTCGTCGGGACCGGTCAGGGCGATCCGTGGATCGCCGGGGGCAGAGGTGAGGGTCCATCCGGCGGCGAGCAGGGCGTGGGTGACGTGACGGGGGTCACCGGGCCCCGCGAGGTGGCGGGGCGTCGTCTCGAAGGGGATCTTCGTGTGGTGGTCGTTGGCGTAGGAGGCCCGCTGGGCGGGGCTTACTGCCACGGGGCCGTCTCGGCGGGGCTCGTACGGACGGGCGCGGTGCGCAGGGGTTCGAGGGTGAGGTCGAGCAGGCGCAGGTCCTGCGGGACGGATGCGGCCTCGATGTATTCGCCCAGGGTCGCCTCGACGGTGTCGGTGCGGGGGACCGTGGTCTCCTGGGCGAGGTAGCGGGCGATGCCCCGAAGGGCTTCACCGAGCCGGACTGCGGTGCCGGTGTCCGCGTCGACGAGTGCCGCGATCAAGGAGAGGGCCTCGGTCACGTGCGGGCCGGTCCGCAGGTAGGCGGTAAGGAGGTGCAGGGTGTGCGCGGAGGCACGGATGTCCTCGGCGGTCAGCCGGGTCGTGTGTCCGTCAGTCATCAAAAGCTCCAGGGAAATGAGGCCAGTTCAGCGGCGCTGGGGTGTCGGGCCGTGGCCGGGAGGGGGGTACGCCGGAGTGGGCGGCTGGGGCCGGGCGGCCGGGGTCAGGCGTCGGCCCAGGGCAGCGCGCAGGTCGTCGAGGGTGCGCGACGTCGCCGTGTGGGTGCTGAACTTCCCGTAGACGTACAGGGTCTGGTCCCCCGTGCGGTAGAGAGGGGCGGGGTCCGTCAGGGCGGAGAGGAATCCGGCGACGGCCCCGGGCGGAGCGCTGTCGTCGATGGACGCACTCCACACCGACTGATGCTCACTGCCGTCCGGGCGGGGAGCGCTGACGTGCACCCTCCACGCCCAGGCTGGTGGACCGGTGGTGACGATGCGGTCCTTGAGCACGCAGGCGGTCGGCGGGGTTCCGTCGAATTCGGGCGGAGCAAGCAGTCCTGCGATCCGGTCGTCGGTAACTTCCGTCCACCCGTTGGCACGGGCCTGCTCCCACGCGTCTTCGACGGAGAGGTGCGGGCTGTCGGGGCGGGCGAGGGCGTCGGCGGCACCCGCGATGATTTCCACCGGGGTCCAGGCTCCGAAGGCCATCTGCCAGTGCCTGATCCCTTCGGCGGGAAGGAAGCGCCAGGCGGTCTCGTGGCTGTCCGGGTGGGGCAGTTCGAGTGTGAGGTGGAACCGCTGGTCGGGTGAGGAGAGCAGGACGTGGGGGTATCCGGGTACGGACTGGTCCCTCCACCCGTGGGCCATCAGGTGGCCGGTGACCCACCTGGGGTCGCCGCCGCCCGCGAGGTGGCGGGGGGTGACCGCGATGACGGCGCGATCTGCGGCGAACGACGGGCCCAGGGCGCGGGAGAGGAACGGCGAGAAGGGAGCCGGGCGGTTCATCGGGTCCTTGCGTAGCCGGACGTCTTGGCGCCGGTGCGGGCGCGGGAGGAGACCCAGTTGCGGCTCCAGGCCGCGGCGCGGGCGGCGGAGAGGCGGGCCTGCTGCCAGGCGCCGAGCTGGTCGGGCAGGACGGACACGGAGGTGACGCGGATCCGGTTACTGAGCGGGACGTGCCCGAGCGGGCGCATCACCGGCTCCGGGTCGGCCAGAGCCGTGGTCAGAGACTGCACCAGGTGCAGCGGCGTGCTCGCGGTGGCCTGCGCGTTCCAGACGGGCCCGTGCTCGTTGCGGGCGCCGACCCACCAGTGGTTCTGGCTGCCGTCACCACCGGGTTGGACGTACTGCACGACGGCGTGCCGGTCGGGGCTCTGGGCGACGAAGTAGTCGTCCTGCTGCATGCTCCATGACTTCTCGGTGAGCGGCGCCCACACGTTCGGGGCGTGCGCGGAGCGCGGTTTGGTCAGAGCGTCGGTCAGGCCCGCCACGATCTCCACCGGGGTCTGCGGGGTCAGGGTGACCTGCCAGGCCGGCTGATGCCCGTGCGCGGCCCCGTGGACCTGCCAGCCGCCCGGCGGCTGGTAGGCGACGCGCACCATCTGGTCGGGCGAGTCGAAGGCGAGCATCGTGCCGGAACTGCGGGCGATGTCCTTCCAGCCCGACGCACGCAGGAACTCGCCGACGTGGCGCAGGTCCCCACCGCCGGCCAGGTAGCGGGGCTCGACCAGGTAGTGCTGCTGCGCCTGCTGGGCCTGGCCCCAGCCGGTCCACTGCTGTCCCTTGCTCAACGGTGCCTCCCCCGCGCCACCAGGGCGGTGGCCTGCGTGGCGGCCGGGGAGGACGTGGCCAGGGAGCGGCGCGCGGCGATCTCCTCGAACACTTCCTGGTGTTCGTCCAGGTCGAGGGCGAGGTCGTGCAGGGTGTTGGCGGTGCGCCCGAGCGCCAGCCACATCTCCGCGGGGAACGTGCCGGTTTGGGCGTGGTGCTTGGTGACGTAGGTGCCGGTGACGACCAGGGATGTCAGCCTGCCGAGGATGCCGTTCTCGGAGTCCAGGACCTGCTGGAGGATCTGTGCGGCCTGCTGGGGCCCGGCCTGGGACAGTTGCGCGGAGAGCAGGTCGAGCTGGCGGGTGACGCTGTCGGTAAGCGTGGTGGCGGGTGGGGTCATGGGCGGTCCAGGGGGCTGTGCCGTACCCCCGACGGTGGTCAGCGGGTGTGGCGGTGGGAGGGGGCGGGCGCTGTGGTGTCGCGCGGAGGCGGTGCGAGCCGGGGCCGGTCGGGGCCTGCGGCCTTGACGACGGCGGCGCGCAGATAGCGGCGCAGCAGGAAACGGGCGAGTCGCGGGCGGCTGGCGGCGTTGAGCGGTGGGACGCGAGGCCGGTGGCCGGTGTTGTCGGCGGTTGGCTGGGCGTGGGTGGGGCGGTGCCGGGGCGTAGAGGTCACCGGGCGCGGGCGGCGGTCCGGGCACCGGGCGGCGGAGTAGGCAGTGTCGCCTCCGCGGCAGGGCGGGCGGCGGCGCGCAGGACGGTGGCGATGCCGAGGCGGGCGAGGCGGGCGCCGGCCGCCTGGACGGCGTGGGCCTGGGCGCGGGTGTCGTCCCCGGAGAGCACATAGGCGCCTGCCGTGGTATTCCATGCGAACCCTTCGGACACCAGGGCTTCGGCTGCGGGCCGGGCGGTGGTGACGGCCGCGAGGGAACCGTCCTCGAGCCAGGTCATCACCACCTGCTGCGACTGAGCACCAGGGGCGGGGAGGGGCTGCGGGGGGTTCATCGCGTTGTGCCGGACCTGGGCGAGCGCGATGTCGTAGCGGGGCAGCAGGTCGGCGGTGATGGCGCGGGCGGCGCGCTCGGGATCGGCAGGCACGGCGATCCCGTCGGGTTCGCGGACCCCGGCGAACGCCTCCGGGGCGGCGCCGGACGGAGCCATGGCGGCCACGAGGAACTCCTCCTCATGCCGGGGATGAAGGGTGACGTACAGGCGGGTGCCGTCGTCGCGGATGAGGTGGGCGTCTGCGCCCAGGGCGTACTCGGCGAGGGCGGCGGCCACGTCGTTGAGGTCCCAGACCTCTTCGGCATGAAGGAACTGATCCTCGTGCCGCTGGTGTTGGTGGTGGTACACGGTCCAGTTCCCGGGGAGTTCCTCGGAGAGGATGGTGGCGAACGACTCAACGTCGCGGCTGTCGTCGTCGGGCAGGGTGCGGGGGGCGGGCATGGGCTCCTCGAACATGGGGCGGGGGTCATCGGGTCCGTCCGGAGGCGGTAGGCGCGGGTGCGGCCAGCGGGACGGCGGCGGGCAGTGACGTGCCCGGCCGGGCTGGGGCCGTGGTGCGGTCGGCGAGTTCTGCGCGGGTGTGCAGCAGGTCGGCGGTGATGGGACCGAGGTGGTGCTCGGCCAAGTAGCGCATGCGGGCTGCAATGTGCAGGTCCGCAGGTCCGCCGAGGCCGTCGTAGACGGCGGCCAGGGAGTGGAGGAGCTGGTCCAGAGAGGCGAGGATGCCGTCGTGCGCGGCGGTCACCTCCTCCAGCCGGTCGGACACTTCGGCCGGGCTGGCCGCGTCGCGAATGGCGGCGGCGAGGTTGGCAATCGATCGGCCGTCCGTCACATAGCGGTCCTGTGTCGACTCCGTCGCGCATTCGGCGTCGGCCTCGACCCGGTATCCCGCGGCCTGGAGCCGGGCGACGGCGAGCTGCGCCACCGCGGCCTGATCCGCCGGCAGAACGGTCGGCGACATCCGATGCCAGGTCGCGCCGTGAACCTCACGAAGGAAGAAGGTGCGTTCCAGGATGCCGTGGGCCAGCCCGTCACCGCCGCGGGCGATAACCCGGCCGGTGTCGATGTCCCGGGCGACCGTGACGGGCGCTGTCTTGTGTGGGGTGGCCGGCTCGTTCACCGGGCTGCCGCCCGCGATGCGGCTGGAGCCTGCACCGGCCGGGCCGAAGGGACGGCGGCCGGAGGCGCGGGGGGCTGGAGTCGGGAGGCGATCTCGCCCAGCTGCTCCTGGAGCCCGTACAGGCGGCGCGCTGCCCAGAACAAGTCCCTTGCGGCGGCGTCGGTTTGGTCGCCGGGCAGCGCGGCGGCCTGTCGGCCGACCTCTTCCACGAGCTGGCGCACTGCGGCGATCGGGCCGGACTGCTCGGCGGCGAGCTGCCGCAGGATTCCCGCGAGCGGGCCGGTCGCGGTCGGCACCCGCGGGGAGACGGCGTGCTCCGGGCCGGGCGCCGGGTCCTGGCGTGCGGAGTTCTGCCGGTGGCTGGAGTGCAGGAGGAGGTCGGCCTCGATATTCCGTGCCTCGGCGACCAGGGTCTGCAGGAGGCGTCGGGGCTGGGCACTCCAGGTGCCGTCGAGGCGGATGAGGTTGGCGATCACGTCCAGGCGGCCGGGCTGGGCCTGGACGGCGATCCACTGGCATGCCTGGTCGTCGCCGGGTGGCGCGATGCTGGCGACGCGGGCGATCCGGTGGCCGATCTCGGACCACTCGGCGTGGTTCAGCTCCCGGCCCAGCGGATGCATGTGCGCGGTGACGTGGAGGATTGCGCGCCGGTCGCCGTCGGGGCCGGAGGCGAGCGGGTGCTCCAGCGACGGGTCGGCGAGATGGTCGGCCCACGTCGCCGAGCTCCAGGTCTCGTCCTCGTCGGTGTAGTGGTCCAGCCGGTTCGAGTGGGCCACCACCGTGCCACCGGGCTCGGTGGTCAGGCCCTCGGCCGTGCTGATCTCCCGTCCGAGCGCCACGGCGAGGGCTTCATCGGCGGTCACGTCACGGGAGTGGATGGCAATGATCATGGTCTCGCTCGGGGGGTTGCAATTCGAGGGGATGGCAGAAGGCCGGCGCGTTTGGGGCGGCGGTATGGCCGTGGTCAGCGCCCCGGGCGGGCGTCGGCGACGTGGACGAGCTGGTTGAGGGCGGTCAGGGAGTACCAGCTGCAGTCCACGACCTCCTCGGTGTCCCCGAGGCGCTTGGCCAGGTACTCCCGCAGGGCCTTCTGGTGCATCAGGCACTCCGGGCACCGCTTGGACAGGTGCACCAGGTAGCGGGGGTGGGCCGTGACGTAGGAGCGGTCGCCGCCGTTGGGGTCGAGCAGCCGCCACCCGTTCTCGTCGGTAGGGGTGTGCCAGGAGGGGGCCACGACCTTCATCGCGTCGCCCCACAGCTCTCCGCCGGCGGCGCCCTTGAGGATCACGACGTGCTCGCCGGGACGGAAGTGCTGGTGGGTGATGTCCCGCTCCGGGGTGAGCGGGTCGGGCGGCAGGTAGACGGGGCGGGTCTCGGGCACGGAGGGTCCTCCACGAAGGCGCTGGGCGGCGGTGGAAGACAAAGGGTCCGGAGAATCCCCGGTTTCCGAAACCGGGACTTCGCCGCTATGTTGCGCGCCGCGCGCCTACCGGAACGGGTTCTCCGTGGGCCGGTCGCGGTCGTCGGCGGCCTCCAGCAGCTCGGGCAGATCGGTCCCCTCGGCCTCGCGCTGGTCGACCCACCACCCGGCTCTCGTCAGCAGCCGGACCTGCTCCTCCAACTGGGCCCAGTCGGCTTCGTCCCAGGTCCCTTCGGTAACCAGGGCGGCGTATGCGCGGGTCACCAGCTGGTGACGGGTGCGCTCACCCCAACCCAGGATCTTCTCGGGGCCCTCCAGGGGCGGCATGTCGAACTGGGTTGCCCAGTCCGCAGCGGAGGCCTGTTCGTCTGCGCGCTTGGCGGCAAGCCACTCCGCCGTGCTGGCGGCATCCGCCTGGTGGTCGGCCCGCCAGCAGTCGGTGCACTGCCGGGCGGCGAGCCAGCGGGCGTATCCGGCGCGCTGGTCCGCCGAACGACTCGACAAATCAACGGTGTTGCTGTGTCCACAGCTGTGGACGATCTCGAAAGATGTGGGGATGGCCATGAAGAACTCCTTGCAATGGGGAAAGGGAGATCGGAAGAGGGCGCCGGCAGCGACTGGCTGGGACCTGTCCTCGCTGATGAGGATGGGGGGTGTCGGTCATGGTCACCGTGTCCGTGCGACGGACGAGGAACGGGTGACGGCGGCGGGCATGGCCGGGGCGGTGACCTGGGGGCCGGCGCCCGCGCGGTGCTGCGGTGACCGGGCGGAGGCCGCTTGGGCAATGCGAGCGCGCCGTTCGGCCAGGCAGTTGGCCTGGGCCGGGCGGGGAGGCGCTGCGGTGACGGTCGGGTCGAGGGAGAGGTCCGCGTGCACGGTGAAGCCATGGCGGCGGAGATCGTGGACGGTCTGCCGGGCCCGGCGCCGCAGGTCCTGGTCGGGATGGGCGAGTCGGTACAGCTCCGGTCGGCCGGGGACGGGCTCGAACTGCTCGTGCTGGAGGTACCAGTCGGCGAGGTGGGGTGTGATGGCCGCGGTAGCGCGGGCGACCACCCCGTGCTCCGGGTGCAGCCCGAAGTGGAAGTGCGGTTGCATGGGTGTCCTGGTGGTCGGGGAAGGTCATCGGCTGCGGGGCGCCCGCCCGAGGGCGGCGGGCGAGGCGGCTTTGCCGACGGCGGGAATCGCTGGCCGGGCCATGGGCACAGGGCCGACGGGGCGGGTGGCGCGGGCTTGCCGCAGCAGCGCCGGTGCGTCGGTCCGCCATCGGCGGAGGGCCTCGGCCGCGCCGGGAGGCAGGGCGGCACGCGAGGATGCCGGCGCCGGCCATGTGGAGGAATCCGCGCCCGGGTGAAGCAGCTGGTGGAGCCGATCCAGCGAGGCGGCGTCCTCGGCACCTGCCACGGGGCTTATACGGGTGAGGAGTTCAGCGGCGTGGGGGTGCAGGCGGCGCCACTCCGCAGAGCTCTCTTCGAGGTACTGCTGCTCGGTGTGTCCGAGCGTGGCCGGGTCCAGGAGCGTGCCGTCGCTGTAGCGGCCGGACTGCTGGATCGCCGTCCATGTCGCATGGAGTTCCTCGAGCCTGCCGTGCGCCACCTCGACAGCGGCCAGCAGCCGTTCGTGGACGGCCAGCTCGTACGCGGGCAGGAACCTGACGGCGACCAGGCTGGCCGCATGGGCCGCGTCGGGCGGCAGCACGACCGAGGTGGGGGCGTGCGGGTCGGCGTAGTTGTCGTCGAAGGTGCCGCTGGCGAAGGCGCCGAGCAGGTATTCGTGGGCGCTGCCAGGCCGTTCGACCAGCAGGAGTTCGGCGCCTGCACCGCTGGTGAGCTGGGCGGCGTACGGGATGCGGACGTGCTCCACGCAGTCGACGAGTTCGCCCGCGTCCCACAGGAGGGGGACGAGGTCTTCCTGCCACAGCGGGTGTGCGTAGACCTCGACCTTCACCGTCCATGTCCCGGGCAGGGCATCGGCCAGCGCGGTGGCGTAGTCGCCGAGGTAGGTGCGGGGGCCGCCGAAGAGGTGGACGCGGTGCCGGCGTGCGGTATCTGCGAGGGCGCGCAGGATGGGTGCGGCGGTGTCCACGTCGCGCAGGGCGTACGTGCCGTCGGGGCGCCGCTCGAATCCGGGCGTGAGCTGGAGAGCGGTGTTGGCCCACCGGTACTGCTCGCCCAAGGGGACGGCGACCAGGCCGTCGGCCGGGCTGACGGCGAGGATGATCTGTGCCAGGCCCCTGGAACGGGGCGTCGTATGGTCGTCCATGCTCACGTCCGGCTGGTGAAGACGGTGCGCAGGCCGTGTCCGAATGCGTGGGCGTGGCGGCGGGCGACCAGCTCCAGCTCCTCGTACTGCTCGCCGCGGGTCATCTGACCGTCGTGCTTGCGGTACCGGTAGACGGGCAGCGGGAGCAGCACGCCGGGGGCCAGCGCGGTGACTCCGACGGCCGCCATGTAGTCCTCGCCCTGGACGAGGCCGCCCATGCCGCCCGCCGCGCGGACCAGGCGGGTGCGGGCCAGGATGGTCGTCGGCCCGACGGGGATGGTGTCCTGTGGCCGGGGCCAGTACGTCACCACGTCGCCGGCGGCGTGGTAGCCGGGCGGGGCCGGGCATTCCCACAGGCGTCGGGATCCGTCCGGCAGCCAGTCCTCGCTGTATCCGGCGACCCACCCGAGCTCGTCGGTGAACGTCTCCAGGCGTACGCCCAGGCTCCAATCGGGGAAGACGTCATCGTCGTCGGCCCAGTTCACGAACTCGGTGCGCACCTGGGTCAGGCCGAGGTTGCGGGCGCAGGCAGCACCGACCGGGCGGGGCAGGACGAGGGTCCGGATCCGTGGGTCGGCGGTGATCGGGGCAGGCACGAGGGCGGGGTCGGCGCCGTCGAGGACGAGGACTGCCTCCCAGGGCACGGCCTGCCGGGTGAGGCTGGCGTGCATCTCCTGCAGGTAGGGCAGGCGTTCGGGGCGGAGCTGGGTGGCGATGACGACGGTGATCTGCGGGACGGACAGGGACTTCTCCGGAGTGCGGTCCATGGGCGGGGCGTTCAGCGGGTGATCCGCGGTCGGGCGGGTGTGGGTGCCGGGGCGTCCGGCTTGGTGACCTTCAGCGGGGTGGCGGGGGCCTGGATGGGCGCGGGCCGGTTCGAGTCCCACAGCGAGGGGGTGCCGGAGATCCGGGAGAGGGGGTCGGTGTCCCAGGGCACGATGGGGCCGGCGTCGTACCAGGTCAGGGCGATTACTTCGATGCCGTAGTCATGCAGGACGTAGCCCCATTCCAGGCCCATGGCATCAGCGTTGGCGTCGGTGACCGGGATCGGCTTCGCGGGGGTGCCGTCAACGTTGAAGACGTTGTCGAAGGGTGCGCTCGGGCCGAGGTCGCCGTGGCGGTCGAGCCTCTCCTGGACGTTGCCGGGGGCCCCGTCCAGGAGGTCCATGCCGAGCTGCTTCCAGTCGTGGGGGCCATCGATGAGGTGCCGGCGCAGGGCATCGAGGTCACCGCCGAAGCGGTAGCGGGCGGCGCCGAGAAGGAGGGGGAGCTGATGATCGGGGTAGCCGTCGTAATGGCAGTAAATGCCCTCGTAGCCGGTACCGGTGGGGCGGGCGATGAAGCTGCGGGTGCTGATGGAGGCTTCCTTCTTTCAGGTGGTCAGCGGGCGCGGGCGGCTGGGGCTGCGGGCAGTGCGGGTACAGGCCGGGCCACGGCCGGTGGGCGCGGCGGGAGCGGGGCGGTGGGCATGGCGTGACGCAGGTTCACGCCGATCCCGGCTGCGGCGAGTCGGAGTGCGACGGCCTGGATGCGTACGGCGCGGCCGGCCTCGCCGTAGGAGGCGGGGAGGAGGAAAGCGGCCTGGTGGGGCACGTACTGGAAGCCATGGACGTAGAGCGCTTCCCGGGCTTCCTCAGGGACGTCCTTGTACGGCGCTCCGAGCGCCCCGTCCTCGTACCAGGTCAGGGTGACGGTCTGGTCGACTTGCGGTGGGGCTTTGCGGTGCGGGGGTTCGGGCCGGTCGACGAGGCTGCGGTGCACCGCGTCGCGGGCAGCCCCGTAGCGGGGCAGCAGCCGTCGGGCGATGCGGGCGGCGGCCCGGACGGGATTGTTGGGGACCACGATCCCGTTCGGCTCGTCGACGCCTACGAAGTGGTGCGGCTCGGCGTCGGGGCTGAGCGGGGCGACGACGAACTGGCCGGGCCGCAAAGGCCGGTCGGTGACGTACAGGTGCTGGCCGTCCGGGCCGTGGAGTACGGCCTCGTGGCCCAGGACGTACTGGTGGACGATGTACTCGACGTGACCGCAGTCCCAGAGGCGGTCGATGGTGCGGAACTGGTCCGGGTAGGTGGGGTGCTGGCGGTAGTTGCTCGTCCACTGCCCGGGGAGACGGGCGGCGAGCGCGGACGCGAACAGGGACAGGTCGGCGCGTGCTGAGGGCATGGGTTCCCGGGTTGGTTGAACGTTTCTGCGGTCAGTGCATGCGGGCGTCCGTGTCGAAGAGCTGCAGCTCAGCGGGGTGCAGCTGGTGCTGAACCACGAAGCTCCGGCCTGCGACCTTCCACAGGCCGCGGCCACGGCTGAGGTGGGACAGCGCGGCGGTTTCGACGCTGGTCAGTCCGAGGAGTCCGGCGGCGGCGTGCAGCTGGTCGGTCTCCTGGCGGTAGATCACGCGGGTGCTGCAGTCGGCGAGCAACCCCTCGGCCAGAGCCCGGCTTTGGCTGCCGGCGTCGCCTGCGGTCAGCAGGTCTGACAGCCGGTGGATGACCATGGCGTTGGCAATGCCCAGGCCGCGGGAGAGCTTCCACTGGGCCTGCATGCGCATCAGGAGGGCCGGATGCCTCATCAATCTCCATGCCTCGTCGTAGATCACCCACCGTCGGCCGCCGTACGGGTCGGTGAGCGCGGCTTCCATCCACGCCGAGGCACACGTCATGGCCAGGACCAGGGCGGTGTCGTCGCTGCCGCCGAGGCGGGAGAGGTCGATGGACAGCATCGGGCTGTACGGGTTGAAGGCGCTGGTGGAGGGCGCGTCGAACATCCCAGCGAGGTCCCCGAAGACCAGGCGGCGCATAGCGTGGGCGAGGTCGCGGGCGGCCTCCCCGAGCCGCCCTGCCAGCAGACCGCCGGCGAGGTCGAGGCCGGGCCCGTCGGCCAGAGCATGGGCGATGTCGCCGAGCAGCGGGGGCCGGCCACTGGCCGCTGCCCGGGCGGAGGCGGTGTCGAGCGCGACGTCGAGGACGGTGTGCTCCATGGGGAGCAGGTCCCGGCCCAGGACGGTACGGGCCAGGGAGCCGAGAAGCAGCAGACGGCGTTTGCGGACCTCACCTTCCCACTCCGCCTCCGGCACGGAGGCCGGCCGCGGCGCCGCGTCCAGCGGATTCAACCTGCCGGGCAGCCCTGGCCCCAGCGCGATGGACGTGCCGCCCAGGGCGGAGGCCACCGCGCTCCATTCACCCTTCGGGTCGCACGGGACATACACCCTGTACCCGAACGCCACGGACCGCAGGGCCAGGCTCTTGGCCAGGGCGCTCTTGCCCTGCCCGATCACCCCCGCGAGCAGCAGGTTGGGGTTGGTGAAACCCTCGACTTTTCCGTACAAGGAGAACGGATCGAAAGTGAACGACCCCTCGGCATGCAGGTCGCGGCCGATGTAGATGCCGTCGGCGCCGAGCCCGCCTTCGGCGAGGAAGGGATAGGCGGCGCTGGCCACGGCGGTGGTCATGCGGTGGGCGGGAAGTTTGAGGCGGCTGCCGCGGGCGGAGGCGGGACCGGGGCGTCCGCCGGGCGGGTAGAGGGCGTCGGGGTAGGCGGCCTCGGTGGGGTGCTGCTGCGCGTCGGTGCCGGCGGCGGTGCGGGCGCGGGCCTCGGCGCGGGCCGTCTGCTTGCGGATGGCCCGGCGCTGGGCGCGGTCGATGTTGTGCGGGGTGAACAGGGGGGTCGCGCTGGCGCGGCGGTGGGACAACGGTGCTCGCTCGTTTCCGGGGCGGGGGTGTTCAGGACGCCGGGGTGGCGAGGTCGGCGGCCGTGGTCTTGCGCCGTACGGCGTGGGAGGCGGCCAGGTGGCGCTGGCAGATGGTCAGCACGGGCGGGCCTTCCGGGAGCCGCTCGGGGTGGCAGTCGCTGCCGCCGGGGGCCGGAGCGGGCAGCAGGTGGAACGCCGCGTGGACGGCCTCGGCTGCCTGCCAGAGGCGGGCGTGGGCGGTGGCCAGGTGCCGCCCGGAGGCCGGGCGCTCGGGCCGGGTGCGTTCAGCGATCTCGTCCAGCAGGCGGTGCAGGGCGGTGAGGTGGGCGTGCAGGCTGTCGAGGTGAGGCCGGTCGGCGGGCCGGGCGCTCTCGTCGGCGGAGCTCTGCGCGGTGAGGGTGCGGGCGTGGTGGCGCAGGCCGGCGGTGGCCGCCCGCAGATACGGGTGGGCGTTGCTCGTGGGGAGGGCGTCGCTGCGGTCGTCAGGTGACAAGGGCTTCTCGCGGGGGATGGACGCCAAGATGGCGGGCGGGCGGGTTAGAGGGTGTTGCGGGCCAGGGGGAGAGCGCCGGCGGTGAAGGCGTCCGTCTGCTGGTAGATCAAGCGCCGCAGGTCGACCTGGGCGCCGGCGGCAGCCGTTTCGATCTGCGCGCACGCGGCGTCCAGGTGGGCGTCGGTGTCGGCGGAGACGGTGAGCAGCCCCGTCAGCGCGACGTCCGCGTGCCCGGAGATCAGCTGCTTCTCGCGGGTCTTGACGTCCGCGTACTCGACGTTGTCCGCCTCGGACTCCACCTGGCCGCGGCGGCGGCGCTCGGAGGCGTCCGCGATGATCGCGGCCTTGCGGCGCTGGACATCGCGCAGGGCGGAGTCGATCCCCTGCGGGGCGTAGATGAGGGAGAAGGTGCGCCGCACGCCGGTGCTGAACATGATGTTGTGCAGGAATCCGGCGTGGGTTTCGGTCCGGGGCCAGTTCTCGACCCAGTAGGTGGTGTGCCGGGCGGAGTCGGTGATCACCCGGTCGGTTTCCTCGACCTGGGCGACGGGACCGGCGGCGGCCGGGTCGGCCTCGGCGCGGCCGGTGGAGGACCACTGCTGGAGGCGGGCGGTGGAGGCGGGGTCGTAGGCGGTGCGCAGCACGGCTGCGATCTCCCGCGGGCCCAGCCATCCGGTGACCGTGAGACCGGCGGTGCGGGCGGCCTGGGCGACGGACGCGGTGGTCTGCGCCATGACCGTGAAGGCACCGTCGAGCCCGCCGCCTGCCTGGCTGACCAGGCGCTTGGCGGCCTTGAGGTCCAGGGCGATGGAGAGGTACGCCTCGTGCGGGGCGGCGGCGGGCCCGGCGGATTCGACGAGCGCGGAGTAGATCTGTCCGGCGACGGGGGCTTGGGGGTTGCCGTGCTCGGCCCAGTGCCGGGCAAGGCTGTCGCCGGAGTCCGGGACGGTGCGCTCCAGGACCTGGACGGTGGCGACGTGCCCGGTCCGGGCGATGCCCGCGAGCGCCCGGCCCCATGCGGCGACGTTGCTGTTCTGGGTGGCGGGGTCGAGCAGGGCGAAGGCGCGGGAGCTGACTTTGGCGACGGCGGTCAGGGTCTGCCGGTGGGGGTCGTGGACGGCGGCGGCGCCGGAGGCGGAGGTGGCCACCCGAAGCGACGCGGTCGTTCCGGGCAGGTGGAGGAGCCCTTCGACTCGGGGCCGGGAGACCGGCCGGGCCCGCCACACCGTCTGCCCGCTCCGGCGGCGCTGGGCGTATCGGGCGACGAGCGGCGCCCAGTCGATCAGGGACTGGCCCTCCCGTCGTACCCCGACCAGGAATGCGGTGGTGATCCACAGGGGGGCCAGGACGACGGCGCCCATCAGGCCGGAGGTCACCACGGTGGCCAGGAGGAGCGCGAGGGCCGAGGAGACGAGAGCGAGCTGGGGGAGGCTGAGGCCCAGCAGGATGCCGCGCCGGGACCGGTGGGGGAACTTGACGGTGAGAGGGAGGACTTCGGAAGACAAGGTTCGGGTCCCGGTCGGGTCGGGCCGGGGCAGGGCGCGCGGTGAAGAGGGCAGGCCCTGCCCCGGGCGGGGCTGGTGGGGTTACAGGCCGGTCGGCGAGGTGGACTGGGTGCTGTCACCGGAGGAGGCTCCGTGGGCCGGGGGCATCGGATCGGAGGGAGCGCTGCTGCTCCACTCGCCCTGCTGGCCGCCCCCGCCGCCCCAGCTCGGCGGACCGCTGTCCTGGCCGCCGCCCTGCCCCGTGCTGCTCTGGTTCTGCGGGGTGCCGGACTGCTCCATGAGGTCACGGAAGCCGCCGCCGGAGCTGTCGCCGCCGGAGTCGCCCTTGTCCATGCTCATTCCGCCGGTGGGATTGGCGGCGATGTCGCCGGGGAAGCCTCCGCCGCCTGCGGCCTGGGTGCCGCCCGCGGCCCCGGCGCCGGCCGCCGCGCCGCCGGTGCCCGCAGTGGCTGCTGCGGAAGCGGCCTTGCGCCCGGCGTTCTCCGCGTGCTGGCGGGCCATCTGGGCACCCGCACCGCCGGCTCGGTGAATCGACTCGCCGTCCGTGCCTTCGCTCGCCCAGTGGGCGAACTTGAACACCATGTATGGGCAGAGCAGCACCAGGAGCATGATCACCATGCCTGCGGCCATGTCGGCGAGTGCGGCGACGCCGTCCTTGGCTTCGGTCTTGCTCATGGCCGCGAGGCCGAGCACGAAGATGATCGTCATCAGGAGCTTCGACACCACGAGCGTTGCGGTGGCTTCGATCCAGCCGCGCCGCCAGCGGCGGGCGACCTCCCAGCCGCCGCCGGCTCCCGCGAACACCGCGAGGGTCACCAAGATCAGGATGCCGACCTTGCGGACCATCATCACGCCCCAGAAGAGGAACATCCCGATCGCGCTCGCGCAGGCGGCGACGACGGCGACGAGCCACCCCATGCCCGCGATGGCACCGATCTGGGAGATCTTGACGACGCGCCGCACGGCCGTGGACATGTCCGTCCCCGATGCCTTGAACAGCCCGTCGGACAGCGCGTCGACGACTTCGAGGGCCACCGTGGTGAAGGCGATGGCGCAGAACGCGAACAGCACGCCGGAGGCTGTGCCGGTGACGGCCTGTGTCAGGGCCTGGCCGTCGCGTTTGATGGCCGCGCGTACGAGTTGGGCGCAGAAGGTCGCGACCAGCAGGAGCAGGCCGATGGGCAGGATGGTCTCGTAGTTGTCGCGGAACCAGGCGGCACCGAGGTCGATCTCGGTGGTCCGGTTGATGGCCTTCGCGGCGAGGTCGGCCGCTGCGGCGGCGAGGTCGCCGGCCGACTTGGCCATCCAGTCCCCGATGGCGCCGACGGGGTCGGAGGCGAAGTCGATCACTTTGCCGACGTCGCAGAGGTGGCCGGCGACGGGCAGGTCACAGAAGCCCACGCGGGCGTCCTTTCGGGGAGGGGGAACGGCTACGGGGCGACGCGGGGGGCTACGGCGACCAGGCGGCAGTCCTTGCCGGGGCGGCACTGGACGGCGAGGGTGATCTGGCGGTCCTCGGCGCCGCCTCCGCCGCCGGTCCAGGCGAGCTGCGTCTTGCCGCGGACGGTGACGGCGTAGATGTACGCCTCGGTGATCGCCTGCGGGTTTTCTGCCAGGGCCTGCTTGAACGCCGAGGGGAAGTGCGCCTCGGAGGTGGTGGCGCTGGCGTGCTGGGCGTTGTCCTTCAGCCGAGACCACAGGAGGGGGTCGGGAATCTGGGCCTGGACGGAGTCCCAGTCCGCGTACGCGGTTTCGCCGGTCATCCAGGTGTGCATGCCGGCGAGCTGGTCGTCACGGCTGGTGGTGCGGGCGTCGAAGGTCCACAGCATCACCGCGCTGGCCCGGGCGAAGGCCAGCGGGTCGGCGATCGGCGGCGGACCGGCGACCTTGGACCCTCCCGGAGGCGCTTTCGGCACGGGGGCGGAGGTGTTTGCCGGTGATGCGGAGGACCCGGTGTGCGGGGCGGACGCGTCGGTGCTCTGGCCGCGGCCTGTCCACCAGGCGACGGCGCCGGCCAGCACGAGCAGCGCGGCCAGGATGCCGGCGGCGAGCATCACTCGCCGTGGCGGCTGCCAGCCGAGGCCCAGAGCGTCGAGGGAACGTTTCCTCATCAGTGGACCTGCTGGCCGAGGGCACTGAAGAACGCGACGATGCCGTTGGCCGCGCCCAGACCGAGGGCGGCGCCGGCGCTCACGACCGCGCCTTTCTTCCCGTTGGCTTCGGCCTGGTGGCCGCCGGAGTGGTGGCCCCAGGCCCACACGCCGAGGCTGACGGCGAGCGCGCCGACCACCGCGACGATGCCGAAGAGGTTGATCGAGTTGACGACAGTGCGCAGGACTTCGAGGCCGGGCAGGCCGCCGCCCTTGGGGGAGACGCCCGGATCGTAGGCAAGCAGGGTGAGGTGTTCGGACAGGGGTGGGGTGAGGTTGGCGGGGGAGATGGGGTGCGCTCCTTGCATGCGCAGGACACGACGGGCCCTGCCGGGGAACAGGAAGAGAAGGGGGGAGGGGGAGGGGGCGCTCTGCGGCGCGAAGGTGGTCCGGTCCGCCCGGTGCCTCAAGGGCCGGCCGGGCGGACCGGTGTCACGGGAGACGGCGCGCGCTGTGGGCTGCGAAATCCGCGAGGGTGGCGAAGCGGACCGGCTTTCCGGTGCGCGGGGCCTCGATGACGTAGCCGTGGCCGGCGTAGAGGCCGACGTGCTCGGGGACAGCGGGCGTGCCGCGGCTGAACACCAGGTCGCCGGGGCGAAGCTGGCTCAGCGGGACGGCATTGCCTTCCTTGACCTGGGTGTACGTGGTCCGGGTCAGGGTGATCCCGGCCTTCTTGTACGCCTGCTGGGTCAGGGAGCTGCAGTCGCACCGGCCCATGGGGTCCGGGCCGTGGGGCGCGAGGCAGGAGCCGCCCCACCGGTAGAGGGTGCCGAGCTGGTTTATGGCCCACGTGATGGCCGTCTTGGCGCGGGGATCGGCGTCGGCGGGGATCGAGTACCCCTTGGGGACGGCCCCTTCGGGGATCGGTCGGGAGCCGCTGCCGTCTTCGCCCGGGGCGCACGGGTCTGTTGCCGGGAGGCCCGGGGTCTGGCCGTTGGCGGGGTGCCGGGCACCCTTCAGCGTCGGGGCGATGGCCTGCTGCAGTGCGCGGGCGAGGGGCTCCCACTGGGCGTACGCGTCGGGAAAGCCGCTCAGCTGGACGGCCTGCGCGGCCTGCGTGATCGTCATCTGCTGCCAGCCGGGGACCTTCAGCAGGCCCTGGTAGTACTTCGTGCTGGCGTAGACGGGGTCGCGGACCTGGGCGGGAGAGCCCCACCCCTGGCTGGGCCGCTGCTGGAACAGGCCCAGCGAGTCGCGGTCGCCGTAGCCGAGGTTGCGCAGCCGGGATTCCTGGATGGCGGTGGCCAGGGCCACGACCTGGCCGCGCTCGGGTACTTCGAGCGTGATGCCGGTGGCGACGATGGTGCGGGCGTGGGGTATCTGCTCGTCCGGCAGGTCAAGGCCATCGACGTGGACGTTCTGGGCGCCGGATCCACCGAGAACCGAGGCGACTTGGCGACGCACGGCGTCGGTGTCGACCGACTTGGTGAAGCAGGAGGTGCCCTGGCCCGAGGAGTCGCTCGCGGCTGCGGCGAGCACAGCGGTGCCGGCCAGCAGGAAGGGGGAGAGGCAGAGCGCGCCGATCGCGGCGGCGATGCCTTTCACTCCCGGGCGGCCTCCGGTCGGCGGGCCGCAGGGATGTCACGTCGGGATGGGGAGGAACGGGTCACGGTGAGGTCCTCGGGGGCGGGCCCCGGCCGCACGGTGTGAAAGGGGGAAGGGCCGTGCGGCCGGAGCGGTGGAGGCGGGCGAAGGGCCCCGGCCGGGGTGCGTGTTGCCTCACGCACCCGGCGGGACGAGGGGAGTTACGGGCGGAACATGGGCGTACCTCCAGGAAGGTGCAGGGATCAGCCCGCAGCCGCGGGCCGGTGAAGAAGGGAGATGCGGGGGCGTCTTACGGGCGGAACATCAGCGAACTCCTGGAACAGGTGCGGGGCGGGAAGCCGAGAGGGATCTGGGTGTGCCGGGTGGGCGTTGCCTCGCGCACCAGGTCAGTGGGGGTTACGGGCGGAACATCAGAGGTACCTCCAGGTCCTGCGAAGTTGCGGGGGACGCGGGCGAGGTCAGCAGGGGCGGTACATGGGCGGCCTCCGTGTCAGGGTCTGCGGCGGGCGGGGAGCGACGGGGCGGCGGCGATGGCCGCGTGCGGGGTCACGGACGGAACACAGGGGCCTCCTGCGGGAAAGGGAAAAAGGGGGAAGGGGTACGCCATCGGCGGTGTCCGCCGGGCAGTGACACGACAGTAAGCCCGAATCCCCGGTCGCCGAAATCGCCGCCGAAATCCGCGAGATTCCGGGCTTCCTGGCCCGCGATGCTTCCCAACCGGGGATTGTGACCTACAGTTTGGGCCTCCCCGCGCGCCACCGGCTTGAACTGCCGTGACCCTCTGCGCGGTCCGGAGCCTTCCACCCGCATCCTCATCGAATTGGGGTCCCCTTTTGTCGTTTTCCCTCCATCAGGGCGACGCGCTGACCGTGCTCGCGACACTGCCCGACGGCTGCGCTGACTCGGTCATCACCGACCCGCCGTACAACAGCGGCGGCCGGACGGCGAAGGAACGCACGAGCCGCTCCGCCCGCCAGAAATACGTCTCCGCCGACGCCCAGCACGCCCTGCCGGACTTCACCGGCGAGAACATGGACCAGCGCTCGTACACGCTCTGGCTGACGCAGATCATGACCGAGGCCCACCGGGCGACGAAGACCGGCGGGACGGCGCTGCTGTTCACCGACTGGCGCCAGCTGCCGGCGACCACGGACGCGCTCCAGGCCGCCGGGTGGCTGTGGCTGGGCGTGATGGCCTGGCACAAGCCGCAGGCCAGGCCCCAGAAGGGCAAGTTCCGCCAGGACTGCGAGTTCATCGTCTGGGGCGCGAAGGGCAAGATCGACGCCGCCGCGAACCCGGTCTACCTGCCGGGGATGTTCAGCGCCTCGCAGCCCTCGGGCAAGGCGCGCCGGCACATCACGCAGAAGCCCGTCGAGGTGATGCGGCAGCTGGTGCAGATCGCCCCGCCGGGCGGCACCGTGCTCGACTTCTGCGCCGGATCGGGCAGCACCGGGGTCGCAGCCCTCCTGGAGGGCCGGAGCTTCATCGGCATCGAGAAGACCAGCCAGTACGCGGCCGTCGCATCCGACCGGCTCACCGAGACCCTCCAGCAGGTCCATTCCCAGGACGATTTCGACCTGACCTCCTGACCGGACCGCATCACCGGCCGGATTGCGGCGGGGCGGAATATAGCGGCAGATCCCCGGTTTCCGAAACCGGGGATTCTCCGGACCATCGGAGCCACTGAATCCACGGCCCCGGCTGCAAGGAGAACCCTTTTCGTGTCCGAATCTGCTGACCCCCGCCATGGCGGGGAAATAGAGCCGGTCCGTCTGCCGGAAGGCGACCTCGAATCGATCGAGGCGTCGGTGCGCAAGCTGCTGGACCAGTCGGCCGAGCAGGCACGCCTGATCGACACGCTGGCCTCCGCCCCGCCCGCCGACCCGATGGCCGCGAGCATGCCCTTCGCGGGATTCCCCGGCATGCCCTCGTACGCCGCCCCGGCCCCGCCGCCGGACCCCAAGCCCATCCTGGAGCTGGAGGGCGAGGAGTTCGAGGACGAACTGGCCGCGCTCACCGACTGGGTCGACGACCACCTCATGGACGTCTACGGCGCCGAGATCACCACGGCCGCACCCTGGTGCGACCAGTGGCAGGAACACCTCGACGTCGTTGCGTGGCTGCACGCGCTGTGGCTGGCCTACCAGCAGCACAAGGACCCCGAGGCCGGCCTCAGCGGCATGGCCGTGTGGCACCGGGACTACCTCACCCACTGCCTGGCCTACGTCCGCGCCCCCGGGGGTCCGCTGAGCGCCTGCCAGACCGACCCGGAGCGTCCGGAGCACCGCCTTCTGCGCGGCCCGGGCCCGTCCGCGAAGTCCGCCGCCCGCGAAGCCGAAACCCAGCAGTCCGACGCCGGATCCTTGCCGGTCGGGGCCGCCACGTGACCCACCCACCGCAGCCTCCGGCGGCGTACGGGCTGTCCTTCCACCCCGAGGCGCTGAACGACTTGCTGGCCGCCCCGGGCGACATGCGGGACCTGGGGCTCGCCCTCATTCATGACGTGGTCCGAGCCGAGGTGAGGGGCGGCAAGCTGACCGGGGAGCTGTCCGGGTACCGCAAGCTCTACCTCGGCTCCCGCGTCGAGTGGCGCATCGTCTACGCCCACCGCCCGGCCCCGCCCGGGTCCAGCCACCCCACCGACATCCACGTCGTCGCCGTACGCCCCCGCGCCAAGCACGACATCTACGACACCGTCCGGGCCCGCGTCGGCCGCCCCCGCCCCGCGGCCGGGCCCCGCGCGCACGCGGCCCGCTCCCTCTCTCCGCAAGTCCGCCCGCGCCCTGCCGTCCCGACGGCGCCTGCGGCCCCGGCTTTCCCGGTCCCCGGACTTCCCGTGCCCGCCCGCATCACCACGACTTCCCCGAAGGGTCCTTCGCGATGACCAACCTCACCGCCCAGTCCACCTCCCTGATCCAGGCTCTGATGACGACCCTCCTCGAGCCCCGCCCGGCCCCGCAGCCGCGCCACCAGGCCCTGCTGGACGCTTTCGAACGCCAGCTGGAACTGGAGGCGGAACTGAGCGACTGGGCCAGCCGACCGCAGCCCACCACCGACGCCGCCCAGGACCAGGAACTCGACGACCTGAGCAACCTGCTCGTCGAGCACGCCAAGGCGGGCCAGCAGGTCTCGCACCTCCTGAGCGCCGACAGCTGCTGCCCGCCGTGCACCGACTCCAAGCAGCCGCCGACCGCCCTCGGCCGCCCCGCCGACAACGCGGGCTCCGCCTTCTCCGCCCCGTGCATCCTGGCCGCCTGCCTGGACGCCTTCGCCCGATACGGCAGCCCGGACGCGCTGTCCTCTGCCGACCTCGTCGCGGAGCTGCGCACCCTGCCGGGCATCGCCGAGGGCCGCTGGACCTACGCCGACCTCACCCAGACCCGCCTGGCCGCCCTGTTGCGCCCGTACGAAGTGGCCAGCCGCGACATCACCCACGGTGACGGCCGTCGCCGCAAGTCCTACCGCCGCTCGGCCCTGCTGGCCGCCATCCCGGCGGACTGCGACTGCCGGCCGTCGTGACCGTCCGCGAATCCCCGGCAACTGCCCTGGACGCCGCCATCGAGCAAGTTGTCGGCGACCTGGCCGTCCTGCACCACGACCACGTGAGCGGGCTGCTCCCGCCCGAGCGAGCTGCGCTCGCTGCCGTACACCGGGACCTGGTGACGGCCGAGGGTGCGGTCGCCTACCACCGCAACGTGCTGATGCGCCTGTCCTCCGGCAGCTACCCCGTGGATGCCCCGCTCCTGGACCGCCTGCGCCGGACCGTGCACGACCTGGCCCAGGCCACGGCTGCGCGCGACCGGCTGCAGGAGGGTGTCGCCGCCGCCTTGGAGGCGGTCAAGGCCGTCGCCCCGGCCCCCGCCCCCGCTGACGAGGAGCTGACGCCCCGCGACTTCGCCGCGCTCCTCTCGCTCGCCGGCGGCGGCACGATGCGCGAACACCTCCTCACCCATCGGGTCTCGGTCCGCACCGTCCAGGGCCGTCTCGTCGAACTTCCCGCGTTCCAGCGCCTGGAGGCCCACGGGCTGGTCACCCGCGACACGTCCCGGGCTCTGACCGTCGGCCAGCCGGTCGCCCTGACCGACACCGGCAGGACCGCCCTGCTCGGCACCCGCCGCTCCCCGGCCATGGCCGCCCCTGTGCCCGCCCGCCCGGCCGGAGCCTGGCCGGCACCAGCCCGACACCACTGACCGCAAGGTGCACGCGGTACGTCCCTCTCCCGCATGCAGAAAGCAGCCCGCCCCACGTGTCTCTTCACGAACCCGACTACGAACTTGACGGCTTCGAGCCCGCTGACGACGGGCACGAGCAGCACCGCCGCGATGTAGGCATCTCCTCTTTGAAGGTGCTCGGCGAGTACCGCACGGACACCGACAGCTACTTCGTGCTCCTGGATGAGGGAGCTACCTGGGGCATTCCAGGAAGCCCGCAGCTCCGAGCCGTTCACGTCTTCCGTGACTTGAGCGCCCTTACCTTCGAGGTCGACTTCAAGGAGCTCCCGCTGTACGCGATGGCCCAGTCGTACCTGATAGCCCGCGGCTGCCCCTCGGATGCGCTGAGCCCGCCGGAGGGTGTGCACGACCCCGCAGACGAGGTGACCCGGGCCCTGGAAGCACGCGTCCGTGGCGACGGTGACCACTTCGCACTGCTGGCCAGCTACACCGCCGACATGCGCGATCCCGTGGAGACGGTGGTGATGCTGCGCTCCCTTGCCCCGCAGGCGGTGCCGGAGTTCCGGATCCTGCTGGAGAGGTTCGACTGGGACTCCAACACCCACACCCTGCGGGAAGGCGGGTTCGAGACGTACGACGCCGCGGTTGATTGGTGGGAGGCGTGGTCGGACGAGGAGGCCCCGGCGTTGCCGCCGCCGGCTCCGACCGCACGCCGCAGCCCGGTCCGCAGTGCCTCGGCGACACCCGTGCCGCAGACCTCTCGACGGCCACACGGCCGCTGAACACGATCTCCGCTCGGCCGCGTTTCAGCGGATCGGCGGCGCTCAATATAGCGGCGAAGTCCCGGTTTCGGAAACCGGGGATTCTCCGGACCCTTTGCAACACCACCGACCCGCTGAGGGCGGTCACTTCCTGTTGTTCTGCCTGGTCTGGAGCCATCCGCCGTGTGCTACACATCCGCGTCCATCACCGCCACCGTCCTGGGCGGCGCCCCATCCGGTTCCTTCGCCGCTGCGGTACTCCGCCCCGTCGCGCCCCGTACGGCTCTGCGGGCCGAGCCGGTGCTCGCCGTCGCCGTCCATGCCCGTGCCGACGGTGACTCCACGGCCGTGGGTGTGCTGCGGCGCGGGGAGCCGTTCACGGCTTCGGTCACCGACGGCGCCTGGCTGCACGTCACCACCGCCTCGGGCATCACGGGCTGGGTCGATGACGGTGCCCTCCGCCTTGACCACGGCCTTCGCCTGAACTGACCCGCCCGTACGTTCCCTTCTTTCAGGAGCTCCCCTTCGTGTCCGACATCCCCGACGTCTTCGACGGTGACGTGCTCGGCCTGTTCGCCGCCCGGATGGAGGCCCAGTTCGGCCTCGCCATGAGCGAACTGACCCAGGCCGTGCACGCCGCCCCCCAGGCTCACCCCGGCGCCACCCAGGCGGTCCACTGGTACGGGCTGCTCTCCCAGGCCCAGCAGGTGCTGGAGAATGTCGAGGACGCGCTGGTCGCGGCGCTGGATACAGCGGTCGGGGATCAGCTGGACGACCCGGTGATGGAGCTGGCCCACCGGGTGAACCACGCTGTTGCCGCCCGCGACGGCCGGGCCATCACGCTCCGATTCCTCCTGCAGGCCCCTGCTGAAATGGCTCGCATCGAGCAGCGCTTCGGGCCCCGGGTGACGACCACGTTGCCCACCCCCGTTCCGGCCCAGCCCGCGCGGATCCGGGGCGGTGCGCGATGACCGACGGACACAGGTCCAGTACCCAGGACGCCCGCCTGGAGGGCGTGTTCGGCGGGTCGCTGGACGAGCTCCACGAGCGGGCGGTGCGCCCGGGAGCCTCGCCGGCCCTGGTCCGGGCCCTGGAGCTGCGCGTCTTCCTCGCCTTGGCCGAGGCGCAGGTCGTACGGGTACGTGACCGTGTCCACGCGGCGATGGCCCCCGACGCGGAGCTGGACCTGCTGAGTTCCGATGCGTTGCGGTTCGACGCCGAGTGGCTGGAGGCGGCGCTGGCAGCGCGCAGCGGGTACCGGACTGCACTGGACAAGCTGCTCGCGGCGATGCCACCGCCAGCAGTTCGCCCGCTCGCCGCACCGGTTCCGGTCCGGCCGGCAACCGTGGGCCGCAGTCTCCCGCCGGTCCCTGCGGGGGCCGGAGGCGGAGCGGCGGTCCGGGGAGGCTGAGTGCCCGATCCGTACGCTGCCTCCCGAGCTGCGGGCGAGCGGATCGAAGCCCTCTACGGCCGCCCGGTTGCCGAACTTGCCGCGGACGCCGCGCCCGGCAGCATGCGGCACGCCCTGCTCAACAGCTTCGACGCCCTGCAGTACGCCGACCGCGCCGTCACCTTCCACGCCGAGCAGCTCCACCGGCTGACTCACCCCGACCGCGCGATCGAATCCGTGGACCTTGGGCACATCGCCGACGCCACCCGCCGCCTGGCCCACGCCGTCACCGTCCGCGACTCCCACGCCCAGGTCCTCGGCGACGTGCTGAACAGCCTGGTCCGTGTCCACGACGTCACCTCCCAGGCATCCGCTGCGCCCCAGGCCCTGGCCGTCACACCGGCCCCGCCCCCGGCCGCGCCCACCGAGCCCGCCCGCTCGCGCTGACCCCCCTTCTTCTCGACCATCCCCGTCCGTCTGGAGTTCCCGCCTTGGCTGCTGCCCGCCTGCCCTCGACCGACCTGCCCCGCGTTGCCGAGGCGCTGGAGATGATCGCGCCGCGCTGGAGCGTGTGGGTGCTGATGACACTGGCCTCCCAGCCTGGCCCGCTGCGCTACACCAAGCTCAAGGAGCACCTGCCGTGGCTGGCCGACGGCCAGCTCCACCCCCGGCTGCGGGCGCTGTCCGATGCCGGACTCGTCGAACGCACCGCCCAGACCCGCCTGCACGTCACCTACGGGCTGACCACCCGCGGTCGGGAACTGATGCCGTCATTGACCGCCCTGGCGGGCTGGGGCGATGCGCACCTGGAGAAGAACCTCGTCCTCAACCGCGTGACCGGGAAGACCGAGCCGGAACGGATCTCGGCCGCGCAGAACGCCGAGGACACCGTTGCCGTGATCGGCCACCGGCACGCCACCGTGCTGCTGTGGACGCTCAAGGCCCGCGGGACCACGACCATGGCCGCGCTCTCCGCCGAGGCGATGGCCGACCACAGTCCGAGCGCGATCTACTCGCCGATCCGGCGGCTCATCGACGACGGCATCGTTTCCGTCTCCCGCGATGACGTGGCCTCCCTGCAGCTGACGGCCCCGGGCCAGGCCCTCGCCCCGATCTACCGGGCCCTGTCGACGTGGGCCACCGCCCGCCCGCTCTCGGACGCCGAGACCCACCCCGTGTGGGGCACGCCCCGCATTCCGGCTGCCGCCCGCTCCGGGCAGTGGGCAGCCCACCAGGCCCGAAAGACCAGCCAGGCCGTCGCCGTGCGCCAGCCGCCGGCCCCCGCCCCGGCCACCGCCTGGCGGCCCGGCGAGCTGTTCTCCGCAGCCACCACCGGTCCGAGCCGATGAACCCCCGCCGCCCACTGCCACCTTCCGGCCGCCCGCCGCCGGTATCCCCTTCGCTCCCGGCGCCCTGGCGCTGAGCCCTGACGGAAAGCCCTGCCCGTTGACCGCTTGCTCGACCGCATCCGCTCCATCGGCCACGTACGGGGCCGTACTGGGCAGCCGGTACGTGGCCCGCCTGCTCGGGGGCACCCTGATCGGGCGCCTGCCCAACGGCATGGTCCCCGTCTCGCTGGTCTTGTGGATCACCGCGGGCGGCGGATCGCTGGCCTTCGCCGGACTCCTCGCCGCGATCTACGGGCTCGCCTCGGGGCTCTCGCAGCCGGTCAAGGGACGGCTGATGGACCGGTACGGGCAGACCCGCGTCTCCGTTCCGGCCGTCCTGCTCAACTCCTCCTGCCTGGTGGCGCTCCCGTTCATCGGGGCGGACGGACAGTCGGTGGCCGTGACCGCGGTCGTGGGGTTCGCGGGGCTGATCACCCCACCGCTGGAGGCCGGCCTTCGCGCCTTGTGGCCGACGGTCTTGCCCGATGCCGGGCGGCGCCGCGTCGTGCAGGCCCTCGACACCGGTTCCCAAGGGCTCCTCTACATCGTGGGCCCCTTGCTCGCCTCATGGCTGGCGACCGCACGTAGCCCCGAAACCGCCCTGTGGGCGACCGCGGCGCTTGGGCTCGCGGGATCGGCCATCGTCCTGAGCGCCGCCCCGTCGCGGTACTGGCGCCCAGCCGCAGACGGGCCCTCGGGCACCGGACACCTCATGACCACGGGCCTGGTCCTGCTGTTCACCGCACTCGCGGGGACCGGGTTCGCGCTCGGTGCGATGAACGTCTGGGCCGCGGACATGGCCGCCACGCACCACATCGCCACGCTCTCGGGGGTACTGCCGGCCGCGTTCTCCACCGGCAGCTTCCTGGGCGGCCTCGTCTACGCCCGCAGAACGTGGCCCGGCACCACAACCACCCAACTGATGGCCACCAGCACCCTGTTCCTTCTCGGCTGGCTGCCCCTGCTGGCCGACCCCGGCCCCCGAGCGGCCGTCGCCCTCGCCGGGATACCGGGGCTGTTCCTCACCTTGATCATCACCAATGGCTTCCACACGGTGGACGTCCTGGCCCCCGCCTCCCGCACCACCGAGGCGTACGCCTGGCTGATCCTCTCCGTTGGCACGGGACAGGCCGCCGGCACCGCGCTCGCCGGAGCCCTCTCGCACAGCCCGCAGGTCCTCGCCGCCCTGCCCGCCGCAGGCGCCGCCACCGTGCTGACCGTGCTGATCGTCGCCCGCCCCAAGCTCGGCCCCGGCCGTCGCCTGGGCCGCCACCGGCGCCCGCGCCGCTCCCGGCCACGCCCCCCGGCCCCGCACGACGCGATCCCTGCGCCCGCTCACGGCCCCGGCCACTAAAGGCGTGTTGCCATCTGGCCTGACGGTCACCACCCCGGCGGTCTGGCCTCCGAACGTATCCGTCCCACCTTCCCCGGAAACACGATGCCTCCCAAGCACGCCGCCCTGCGGCCACCCACCGGCCGACACGTCCGCGTCCCCGCCTTCGGACCCGTACGAGGCGTCTACGTCCCACGCACTGCCGACGCCGGCGCCTTCGCGATGAGCACGTACGGCATCCCGCTGCTCGTCCTGGCCGTCACCGACTCGGCCACCCTGACCGGCATCGCCTTCATGCTCGAATGGGTGCCCCGCCTCGGCGCGTTCGCCCTCGCCGGCGCCGCCGTGGACCGCTTCGGCAGCACCCGGGTCCTGCGCATCGCCTCGGTCCTGCGCGCGCTCGTCGTCCTGGCCGCCGCGCTCGTGCTCCCCACCGTCGGCGGCACCCCCGCCATCGCCACGGTCATGCTGCTCGCCGCGCTGACCGGCGTCCTCACGGAGTTCTCCTACATCGCGGCCGAGACCGCGGGCGGCGCCGCGAGCCGAGACGCCGGAGGCCACGCCCACCGCGTCCAGGCCGTCCTGCTGGGTATCGACCAAGGAGCCACACTGGCCGGCCCGGCCCTGGCCGGTGTCCTGCTGCAGTACACCGGTGCCACAGGCATGCTCCTGACCATCGCCGCGTGCTCCCTGCTCGGCGCGGCCCTGGCCCCCCGCCAGCGCCCCGCCTGGCCCCAGGACGCCCCGGTCCCCGTCGCCCAGGGCCTTCGGATCGGCTGGCGGACCCTGCGCTCTTTGCCCGCTCTGGGCTGGCTGTGCGTCGGACTGGTGCTGTCGAACACCGCGATCGGCCTCGTGCAGGCCGCGGGTCCCGTACTGGTCATCCAGCAGCTCGGCGGCACCAGCAGCCAGGTCGGCCTCGTCTGGTCGGCCGCAGCTGTGGCCTCCCTGGCCATGGTCGCCCTCGCCCGGTTTGCGATCGACCGGGCCGGGCTGTGGCCGGTCGGCGCCACCGCAGCCGGCCTAGCCTCCCTGGCCTGCCTGGCTCTGGCCGCCGCCAACAACTACACCACCTTCTTGATCCTGGTGGCGCTCCTGATGGCCGGCGAGGCGGGCATGACCGTGGTGCTGCGCACCCTACGCGCCCACCTCATCCCCGCCGAGGTGTTCGGCAGCACCCTCAGCCTGATCATCCTGCTGCTCCTCGCTCCGTTCCCCCTTGCCGGAGCCCTGGTCGCGCTCACCCCGCCCGACCTGCTCGGCCACGGCATCACCGCCTGCGCCGTCCTGCAGACCGCAGGACTTGCCGTGTCCTTCGCGAAACTCCGCACCCATCCGGCCACCCGCCGCCCAGTCCCCGCCTGAACCGCCCCCAGCCACCAACCCCTCGAAAAGGACCACGATGCCCGCGACATCCGACTCCCTCCAGCCGCAGCACCGACGCCTCCGCCTGCGCGAAGTCGCCGACTTCGACGACACGGCCTTCTCCGACTACCTGCAGGACCGCTTCGATCACCTGGTGACGGCCGCGATGGCCGACGCCGCCGGCTACCTGCGCCCCGCCCAGCACGACATCCTCCACGCTCCCGACCGCCTCCACGACCTGCGCGATGCGCTCACCTTCGCCGAGGGCGACCTGCAGGTCGCCGTCGAGCGGATGACCTACCGCCGAGACCCGCGCGCCGCCCGTACCTCCCGCCAGCTGCGGCAGGTACGCACCGCCCGCCACCAGGTTCACCGGGAAACCGACGCGCTGCGCCGAGCCGAAGACCGTACGCGCGACGCCGCCGCGGAGAGCCCGTCCACCGACACGGTCACCACCACCCGGAGCTGGCTCGCCCACGCCTACCCCGCCCGGTTCACCCAGCTCCTCGCCCAGGCACACGTCGCCGCAGGGCTGCCCGCACGCCCGCTCGCCAAGGACGTCTTCGACACCATCGAGGAAGGCTGGGCCGACGGCCACCTCACCGCCCCCCGCACGCCGGGCGTAGAGCAGCTGCTGGCCAAGGGGGTTGTAGCCTTCCGCAGCGCCGTCGCCGACGACGCCCGCGACCAGAACGACCGTGATCCCGCGCTGCGCCACCCGCTGCTGCAGCGGCGCTGGAACACGGCACTGGAGGAACTGGTCAGCCTGACCGTGCCGGTGGCCCGCGCCTCCAGCCCCTCCGCCCTAGGCGCGCTGCCCAGCGACTTCCCCGGTTTGCCCGAAGAGGACGCTTTCAAGATCCTCAACGCGCGCCGGTTCCTAGTCGCCATCTGGCAGCGCCGGGCCGAACACACCCGACTGATCCGCCAGTACGCGGGAACCGTCACCGACCGGCGCCGTACCGCTCCCGACCACGAGCTGCGAAGCCAGGCCCTGGACGCAGCCCTCGACCGCCTCGTCGCCGAGCACCCGGCCGCCGCCGCCCGCATCCTGGCCCGGCTCCGCCCGTACGCCACCACGGACGGCAGGCTCGAGCCGGAGGTCTTCACCCCGGCCCTGCGCGCCCAGGCCAAGCGCGAGGTCCTCGCCGACCTGGCCGCCATCCGCAGGCCGGACATCGTCCTGCCCTCCGCGATCGCGCCCCGCCCGATCCTCGCCGCAACCGCTGCCCTCGCCGCCCGCTGACCGACACCCCTTTCACCCTGGAGACGCCCTTGCCCGCACCCGCCCCCCGAGCCACCGCCGCTACTCCCGTGGACGGCGACGTTCACGTTGCGCCCCGATACCTCGCCGGATCACCCGGCCACGGCGATGCCGGCTTCGCGCCCGTCGCGCACTGGCCCCACCACCACCTCGACGAAGGCCCGCACCAGCTCGTCGTGACCAGCCCGGACCACCGCATCCGGATCGGCTGGGCCGGCGACGACTACGACCTGTGGACCATCAGCGCCGCGCCGGACGCCGTCTCCGGACCCCAGTGGACCGCGATCGTCAACCAGAACACCCCGCCCGAGCTCGTCGCAGCCCTGACCACCGCGCTCGCCCAGGACTGGGCCGACGGCCAGGACCGCTTCCTTGCGGCCCCGTCGCTGTACTGGCGCGACGGCGTGTCGCCCCTGATCGCCTCTGGGTGGAAGCACGAGGCAGCCGAGCGCGGCGCTGTCGAGCTGACTGCGCCGGACGGCAACGCCGGGCTCTACATCAACCCCACGCGCCGCGACCTGGAAGACGGGACGCAGCTGTGGGCCGGCCCTGCGGGCTGGGACACGCGCGCGGAGATCACCTTCACTCCGCGTACGCCCTCCCACCTCATCGCCGCCACCGCGGCAGCCTTCACCGATCCGACTCCCGCGGCCCGCTGGCGCGAGAGCCTCCATCCCAAGCTCGCCGCCCTCGCCCAGCTCACGCCCGTCGTACCGCCCCGCCCGCCAGTGCCCACGCCCCGCGACATCCCACCCCGCCTCGGAGTCCGCCCGGTCCCGGTCGGCAGCATTCCGCGCTGGAGCACCGCCACCACCCCCTCCGCCGCCCTGCCCGCACGCCCCGCCGCACGGCGCTGACCAACCAACGAGGAAGCCCTGTGGCCCTGTTCACCGAGCAGCTGTTCGCCGACCACCTCACGCTGCCGTACCCCGAGGCCGTCGTCGTCGGCGACGCATACTTCGCCGCCCCGGTGCCGGACCTCCCGCTGCGGCTGCGCATCGACTTCGCCCCCACGATCTACGCCGGGCGCTACGACGGACTCCGTCTGCGGATCGTTCACCTCGACCAAGGCCCCGTCGACACCCTCGTGCTGCGCTTCGCCGACCACGGCGCCTTCGACACCCGCGACCGACGCAACGGATACAGGCAGGGCCAGGGCGAGTACGGCACCATCACCGACTGGACCCGCAGCGAGCATCCGCCGTGGGCCGGCATCAGCGTCACCCGGCTGCGGGCCGCGATCGACCAATACGTACGCCTGTGGATTCCCGGCGCCCCACCCGTACGGACCGGCCCGCCTTCTGCCATCGCTCCGGCACCGCACCAGCGGACCTCCGCCACCCGGGCGCGGTGACCCACCCCATTACACGCGGCCCTGCCCCGCAGCCGTCACCAGCCCACCGCGCCCGCTGACACACCAGCGCCCGCACCCGACCGCCCTTCCCCACCGACAGGACCTTCTCCTCCCTATGCGCCTTCGCCTCACCCGACCCGTGCACCTGGCCGCGACTGTCGCCGCCCTCGCCGCGGGCACCCTGCTTCCCGCGACGGCCGTGGCTGCCCCGGATGCCTCCGCGGTCCTGGGTCCCGGTTACACCATCCCCGACTCCGACGGGCACGCTGCCTCCAGCCACATCGGCGCCTACGGCCCGCCCGGCCCGGTCGTCCACGGCGATACCGAGACCTACTGTGCCGACCCCGAACGCAAGGGCCCCGCCGACGCCGGAGGCTACGGCGACCCGCAGCCGGTCCCGTCCTGGACGTCCTCAGTGACCGGGAAGCCCGTCACCAAGGAGAACCTGGCACAGGCCGCCTACGTGATCGGCAAGTACGGGCAGACCCGCGACAACGCGCAGGCCGCCGCGGTCGACGCCGTGGTGTACGAGTACCTGGCCGGCGGCACGTACGCCCTCGACGGTGACCGGGGCAAGCAGCGCCTGGCGTACCCGGTCGTCTCCCCGACCGCCCGCACCCTCGCCCAGGGCTACGTCGCCGAGGCCAAGAAGCTCGCGGGCCCCTACACCCTCCAGATCACGCCGTCGGTGAAGACCACCACCGCCGGGACCAAGGTCACCGTCGCGGTCAAGGTCACCACCACCGCCGGCACGCCCGTCCCGAAGGTGGCCGTCACGCTTGCCGAGTCGGGCTCAGGCACCGCCTCCGGCAAGGTCACCACGAACGACAACGGCACGGGCGCATGGGAGTTTACCGCCGAGAAGCCCGGGACCGCCAGCGTCACCGCGACGGCCGAGGGACTGCCCGCCATCGGACTGCAGGTCCTCACACCCCAAAACCCGGCCGCCCAGCGGATGGTGCTCGCCGGGGGCACCACCAGCGTTAAGGACTCCGCCGCCATCACCGTTAGCGAGGCCACCGGCGGTGTGACGATCCGGAAGAAGGACCCGGAAGCCACCCGCCTGGTCGGCGCCGAGTTCCAGCTCCTGGACTCCTACGGCAAGCAGATCGCCGCAGGCAAGACCGACGAAGAGGGCAACCTCGTCTTCGACAAGCTCCCCGCCGGCACCTACCGGCTGCGCGAGACCTCCTCCGGCAGCCCCATCCACGACCTGATCCCCGAGCAGACCATCACGATCACCGCCGGACGCACCGCCCAGGCCAACCCCCTCGACCTCGTCGACCCGTTCAAGAAGGCCCGCCTGTCGGTGAAGAAGACCGACAAGAACACCGGCAAGACCCTGCCGGGCGCGGTCATCGCCATCCGCGCCGACGAGACGGACAAGACCGGCAACCACACCCCCGGCAAGGTGATCACCAGCCTCACCACCGGGACCGACGGCACCGCGACCGTCCCCCTCGACGTCACGCTCAAGGCGGGCACCCGCTACTGGGCTGGCGAGACCAAGGCCCCCGACGGCTACCAACTCGATGCCGCACCGATCGCGTTCACCGCCCCGCCCGGCGCCGACGTCACCGTCACCCTCGCCGACAAGCCCACCGCGACCACGCCGCCGAGCCCGAGCACCCCGCCCGCGACACCCCCGGCCACCACCCCGCCGACAACGCCGCCCGGATCCCTCGCTCACACCGGCGCCGACGCCACCACCTGGCTCGCCAGCGCAGCCACCGCCCTGCTCGCCGCAGGCGGCGGCCTCTACCTGATCAACCGCCGCCGCCGAACGGGCGACGCCCCCAGCTGACCCCCGCGCTGCCGGGCCCCGCTATCGGAGCCCGCGCCACACCGTCCCGCACCGCACGATCCCGCCCGGAGCACCCCTCATGAAGCACCGCCCCCTCCTGTTCACTGCGCTCGCCCTGACCGCCGCCCTGACCGGCCTGGCCACCACCGCCACCGCAGCCCCCTCCCCGTCCGCGGAAGCCCCCAAGGAAAAGGGCGACCCCGCGCCGGCGGACAAGGCTGGACTGCGCATCGTCAAGGCGGACCCCGAAGGCCAGCCCGCCCCCGGAGCTGCCTTCCAGCTGTTCGACTCCGCGGGCAAGATGCTCGCCGAGGGCAAGACCGGCTCCGACGGAACCCTTGCGTTCTCCGACCTCGCCCCCGGCGTCGCACGCCTCAAGGAGACCGCCTCCGGCAGCCCCCTGCTGGGCACCGTCCCCGACCAGGACGTCGTCGTCGCCCCCGGCGAGCCCCAGGTCCTGGCGATCACCGACCCGTACAAGTCCGCCGGCCTCACCCTCAAGGTCACCGACAAGTCCACCGGAAAGGGCCTGGCCGGAGCCATCGTCAACATCGCCCCGAAGGACGCCAAGGACGACAAGGGCGCCTTCACCCTCACGACCGGACCGGACGGCACCGCCAAGGCCGCCCTCCCCGTCGGCAAGAAGACCGGCAGCACCTACACCGCCACCGAAACCAAGGCCCCGGACGGCTACCGGCTGGAGACCACCCCGGTGGAAATCACGGCCAAGCCCGGCGCCGAAACCACCGCGGCCCTGACCAACACGGCCACGGCCACGGCCAAGCCCACCGAGGACCCGACCGGGAAGCCGACGGCCAAGCCCACCGGCGACCCCACCGCCCAGCCCACGCCGACCACCTCGTCCTCAACCGGCACCGGGGAGCCCACCGCTACCGCATCCTCCTCCAGCAGCCCGGACATCGGCACCGCCACCTCGACCCCCACCACACCCGACCACAAGCCCGAAGGCTCCCTCGCCCACACCGGCGCTGACACCACCAACTGGTGGCTCCTGGTGACCGGTGGCGTTCTCCTCGCAGCGGGAGGCGGCGCCGTCTACGCCGCGCGCCGCCCTAAGAACGACGAGAGCGAGACCGGCACCAGCCAGCACCGGCGCACCGACGAAAACTGACACACCAGAACGATCACCGGCCCCGGAACCCGATGAGGTTCCCGGGGCCGATCGAGACCCGGTTTCGCGACCACCGACACTTCGACGTGATCACCAGCATGCCCGGCCTGGGCACCATCCTCGGCGCCGAGTTCCTGGCCGCCACCGGCGGCGACATGGCCGTCTACGGCACTCCCGACCGCCTCGCCGCCTTCGGCGGCGTCGCCCCGGTCCCGCGCGACTCCGGCAAGATCAGCGGCAACCTGCGACGCCCGCAGCGATACAACCGACGGCTCCAGCGCGTGCTCTACACCTCCGCGCTGTTCAGCATCCGACGGTCCGAGGAATCCCGCCGTTTCTACGACCGCAAACGAGCCGAGGGCAAGCGCCATACCCAAGCGGCTGGGTGCGATCAGCGGCGCGGTGATCGCGGTACTGGGGGTGGCGCTGGCGGTGACGGCGGCACGGGCCCTGCGGTCGGGACGCCCACCGGCACACTGGCACCACGGACACAGCCACGGCCACGACCATCACCACGACCACCCTCACGTTCATGCGCACGGGGAGGGACACGGCCACTCACACAGCCACGGCGACCATGCGCCCGAGACCGATCCCCGCGAGGGGAAGCGGCCACGCCGCACCGGCCTCCCCGCGCTCCTCGGCGTAGGACTCGCGGCCGGTCTCGTACCCAGCCCGTCGGCCCTCGTCGTCCTGCTCGGCGCCATCGCACTGAGCCGGACCTTCTTCGGCGTCCTGCTCGTCGTCGGCTACGGCTTCGGCATGACCCTCACCCTGACCGCTGCCGGTCTGCTGCTCTCAGGCGGCGGAAGCCGGCTCGCGGCTATGACCGAACGCCGCCTGCCCTCCCTGCGCCGCTACACCCGCTACACGCCCCTCCTCACCGCTCTCGCCGTCCTCACCGTAGGCACCAGCCTCGCGCTGCGAAGCCTTCTCACCCTCTGAAACCCAACGCGGTTGGCCCGCTGTTCACCGACGGCTGCTGCGCAGGCGCAGGCCACAAGCTGGAGCCCGGATCCGAGTAGGAACGGACCAGGAAACCGGTCTTGCCGTCAGAAGTATTGACAGGCCGTGATTGGGCCGCCCGCTCAGGCCCGGCGTGCGGCAAGGTCGGCAACCTGGGCGGCGGCTGGTCGTTGAGTACGGCATGGCGATGTGCGGTTCACGGAACTCCACCAGCGAGGTGTGCCACGAGTTGGCGATGGTGACGCTCCACCCTGCTCGCCGCCAGGCTTCAGCCGGAGCTCCCTTCCTCCCTGCTTGTCCAGCCGTCGGGAGCCGGGCATGGGAGCCGTCCCGGGAACGGTTACTCCTGGAACGTTTCTTCGTATCTGGGGTCCGGTTTCCCGGTGGTGCCGGTGCCGTTGATCACGTTGCAATCCGCCCAGTCGATCATGGGGTTACTCCGTGAAGATCCGTAAGACAGCCACCGCCGCCCTTCTCGCGGCATCCGCCCTGGCCGTTCTCGCTCCGTCCCAGGCGTTCGCCGCGCCGCAGGCCCCGCCGTGCACGAAGAAGAACATCGCCTACCTCGACGCGCAGAACCACCAGGAGGACGCCGAGGCCAAGGTCACGGCAGCCGAACAAGCCCTCGACCGCGCCAAGGCCGACCGGGCGAAGCTCGACCGCCTCGCAAGGCTCGGCGAGGCGCTGGACAACGCCTTGAGCCGGGATGGCTCAGACAGGACGCGCAGTGTCGCCTACACGATCCACCCTGAGCAGTCCGTGCTCGCCGAGGCCGTCTGGAAGCACGATGCGGCCGCCAGTGCCGATGCCGCGGTGAAGCTGGCCGACGCGACCGAGAAGGCGCTCAAGGATGAGGGCGAGCAGAACGGTTATGGGGCGAGGCTGGCAGGGGGGTACGTCAAGTCGCTGCGTGCGGACGCTGAGACGGCGCGTTCCGCCACCGAGGCACCGAATGTCGAGGCCCGCCAGGCCGACCTCGACACCGCACGGACCGAGCTGACGAAGGCAGCCAAGGCGGTGCGCCCGGCACGCGACACCTACCGCGACTGCCTGGACAAGCTCGTCCACTGAGGAAAACGACACCAGGGCTGGGAAGCTCAACGGAGGCCAGGTGCGCCCCGGCAGGGTCCCGCGGCGACGTCTCCAGGTCCACGGCTCCGATCTCCGCAGTGCGTGAAGGTGCATCCGGGCCGCGTCGGCGTGAGCGCGCGGGGCCAACATCCTCCCCGGTGAGGGCTGTGGATCAGGCTGTGAGCAGCGCGGACAGGCGCTCGGCTGGGGTATCCCAGCCGAGCGCCTTGCCTAGGTGGCGGGTAGCGGGCCCGCTTGCTCTCCAGCGGCTCGTACACGAGTCGGTCGCCGTATTGCTTCCTGTCCCGCGCGAATCCCGACAATGCGGCAGTGTCCCACCGCCGCCCCGGCCGGGCGGCGCGTTCGTCAACCGCTCGAGCGGCTACGACTGGGCCGGGAGCAGGTGAGGCGGACACTGCGGCCCTCCAGGTGGAAGCTGAACGGCGCCACCATCTCCACGCCGACGGTCTCGATCAACCGGGTATCGTCGCCGTCCTGGCCGCAGAGCACGTACAGATGCCTGTCGATCTCCACGAGGAGCGCGGCGTGCTCCAGGCGCTCGCGGACGTGGTCGTCGAAGGCGAGCTTCCCCTTCTCCCAGGCGTCGCGCGCCTTCTTGTGCACGGTGGGGGGTTTGTGCGGGACCAGCGGCCAGGCGTAGCCGGGGCCCGGAAGCCGGGCCACCCGGAAGCCCTCCCAGGCCAGGGAGCCGTTGCTGCCTTCCGGATAGCCGCACTCGCCGGCCAGATCGGCCCCACCGGCTGGCCTTGATATCCCGACGGCAGCGCTCGCACGCCTTCCCGAGCATCGCCCCGATGGGCAGGCCGATCCTGATGCCCGAGCCCGGACGAGCTCGGCGGACTGCTCGGCCTGCCCGGCCGGGAAGGCCCACACCACCGGCGGCGACTCGATGCCGTACATCGCGTTCGGGCAGAAGTCGCACGCTCCTCCCGCGTTCGTCAGCTACCGAGGCGTGCTGTGTAGTCTCTCGCGGCTTCCACCGCCGCGTGCCGCAGCTAGGCCGTCCGGATGGATCTCGCTATCCACCACTTTCGGGTGCGCCTGTCTCAACCTCCGTCGGAGGATCCCCTCACCCGACATGCTCAAGTACCCGTAGTCGTACGGGAGCTGAAGGGGGCAGACCGTCTCATGAGACATGCAAGACGCGGAGAAATCCCTCCGCAAGGTGGTCTCCGGTGGCCTTCCCAACCTAGGTAAACGCCGTTGATCCGTTTCGTCGAGTGATACACCCCCACTGACTTCGCTCAGTCGGTGTGATGAGGGCCTGGAACTGAGGTCCGGTCCGGTGCGGTGCTCTGTTCGTCGGCTTGTCGATCCCACATTTGGGTGGCGTTGCCAGTTCGCCGGTGGCAGACAGGAAAGATCCCGCAAGGGCTGGTGCAACGTTGCGGTGCATGTCAACCTAGACGATCTTCCCCCGACTCGGAGTTGTCCCAGGTCAGAGAGGTGATGCTTGTGACCGTGGAGCTGTCGAACGCCGGATTCCGTACCACGATCGAGAAGTTGCGACTGCATAGCTGGCTTCTGGGGCCCGGTCAGCCGACCGAGGTCATCGACTGCTTCCCCGAGGCGAATGGCGACTTCACCCTCATCGTCGACGACCGGGCCGACACCCACATCTCCTCGGCCGACGGTCGGCTCTATCTCGGCTGGTTTCCCGACGGGCGGCCCGGAGCCGAGGACGAGGGCTGGGTCCTGGCCGTCACCGGCACCGCCAAGGTTCCCGGCTACCGTGTCGTCTTCGACCCGCAAACCCCGGCACGGCTCGTGGCCGCTACCGTTTCCGAGGTGCTCGCCACCGCGCGACGGCAGCAGTGACCATGCCGCCGCCTGGAGGACGGGACCCGCGCCTCCTGTCTTCCAGCGGCTCGCCCGTCCCTCCGTGGTCTGTTCCGGAGGTCACGCGGCGCCCATCCGCACCCCCCAGAGCGCTTTCCACCCGTAAGGAGAACCGTGGCCCCTCTGCCCGAGCCCGGCGCCGAGATGACCGTCGCCGACCTGATGAAGCACCTGTCCACGGCGGACCCATCCGCCCGCGTACGGCTCGCGATCAACCCCTTCTTCGCCATGGCCCACAAGATGGGCACCGTGATCGTGGGCGCGGACCTGGACGGGCGACCGGTCGTCTATCTCGCCGAGGACGCGGAGGCGGTGCAATACGGGAACCTGCCCAGGCCGGTCGCCGAGGCCCTTACCTGGATGGCTCCGGTCGAGCCGCCGACCCGTGGACGGCGGCTGCGCGCCGTCTCCGACGACGATACGAGCCGCAGCACCCCCTGACCACAAGGAGCACTTCTGCCCCCGCCCCCTGATTCCTCTTCTCTACCCGCGTTCTGGGTCACCCCGCGCCATCTCGCCGGCGACGATGGCCTCCTGGCCGACCAAGTCGGCTCCCACCTCACTGCCGCGGGCTGGACTAGCCTCACCCTCGTCCGAGGCCGGCGTGAGCCCGACGAGGCCGATGTCGCCCGGCAGGTGCTTCGCAGCACCGTCCTGTACGTCGCTCCGGACGCACTGAGCTGGGCGCAGTGGGTGCTGGCCGACGAGCCCATCCTCCTGGGTGACCAGCCAGTGGCGTGGACGGTCTCTGCCCGTGCCACCCCCGCCAGCCTTCCCCAGTGGAATGCGTACTTCTCCGTCGGCACCCCGCCCGAGGCCGTCACCGACTTCCTGCTCGCGCTGGAGGGCCGCCCGGATCCCGCCCACGGCTACGCCGGACCGCAGGTGGTTCTCGACGCGTTGACGGGCGGCGGCTGGGTCCGCGACATCGACACCCCCACCGCCTTCTCCGATCCGCGGCTGGCCGCCAGCATGGTCTTGACGACCTTGCCGGACGAGGGCATTCAGGACGGCGACCCGCTCGTCCTCGATCCCGAGGCGGAAGCGGCGGGATGGCAGGCATGGTGCGAGCCGCGGATGGGCGGCGGGCTCCTGTGGGCCGCCATGTTCTCCGCCAGCACGCCACATGATCTCGTCGCGGCCTTCGCCACCTCTGTGGCCTCGCCCGTACCGGTGCTGCGCCACACCTTGCCGGAGAGCAGCGAGGGCCAGCTCACTGTGCAACAGACTGTCTGATCTGCCGACGGCCGGACCCCCCTTGGGTCCGGCGGTCGGCCTTTTGCGTCGAAGTACGATCATTGATCGATATGCGGCTCCAGGAGCCGGTTGCCATGCTTGCCAACGACCGACCCCGCCCGGCCTCAGCGTCTGTGCGCGGGTCGGGCGGGGTCGGCCGAGGTCGGTCGCCTTGGCCACCGGTCAGCGGCCGTGCCCCGCGGTATCTCCGGGCGGCTGGTCGCCGGGCCTGTGCCAGCGCGGAGCAGGGAGAGCCCCGTCTGCGGCCAGGCTTTCCGTGAGATGGGCAGCACGGGCACGGATGCCGGAGCGGCGTACCGCCTTGCCGTTGGCGGCGCCGAGCAGGGACTGCAGCTCGGCGAACGCCGCCGTAGCGCGCTCGCTCTCCGGAAGCGCGATTTCACCACGACGCCCGGTGGAACTGGCGCCAAGGATCTGTTTCCAGTCTGCTCCGAGGGCAGCGAGAGCCAGCATCAGCCGCACCTGCGGATCGCCGGCCGCGGCGAGCCGGGCGAGAGCCTCGGCGGACACGAACTCGGTCACGGGACCTCCGTACAGAAGAATGGAGAGGGACAGGGGATCAGGGGGCCGTTGCCTTGGTCAGTGCGTTCTGCCAGTGGACCGCGACCTCCGCCGGGCTGCCGGAGACGACCAGGAGCACGGCCCCGTCGCGAATCACAGTCTGCTGGACGGTGCTGCGCCGTCCGCAGGCGGTGACGGTGAGGACCTGCCCCCACTGCTCGTCACCGATACGGGGCACTGGCACCGTCTGGGTGCGGACCTCCGCCACGGTGGTGGCGGTGACCAGCTGGTACGACGGGCACGCGCTCATCGCGGCCATGATCCGCCCGACACCCGCGGAGAGGTCTTTGGGCGGTGCGGAGTACAGCTCCTCGGTCAGCTGGGTGCCGCCGGGACCGGTGAAGACCCGCTTCCCCTGGTTCGGGAACATCGCGTACGGGTTGTCCGCGGTGTTGCCCAGCTGTTCCAGCTGCGGGCAGCCCTCGACGGACGCCTCGGGCGAAGGCGCGGTTGCGGCGGGGTGGGCGGCGTAGCCGGGGCCGAGATCGTCTGCGGTGAGCAGCCGGTCCGCCAGCCGCTCCGACGGCAGCACTCCGTGGTCGCCGGCGGTAGGTACGGGCGTCTCCGCTTGTGCCTTGGCGGGCACGCTGCCGGAGGGCGAGGCGGAACAGCCGATCAGGGTCCAGAGGGCGAGACAGGTGCCGGTAACGATGAAGGAAGGGCGCAGGCGCATACGGGTTCCCTGGGTCGGATGCGAGTGGGCTGACCGTGGCCGCCTCCTCCGAGCGGCAGGGCAGGAATACAGGGGGTCCGGGGGCGCGGGTGCTGGATCAGTGGTCGAGGGAGCGCAGGCCCTCCTCGAGCGTGCCGAACTTGCCGTTGCTCGGTCCGCTGTTGCGGTTGTACCAGGCCACGTCCAGGCGCGGCTCCAGGGTCTCGTGGTCGGCGCGGCAGCGCAGCCAGATCCGGCCCTGGGTGCACAGGATGACCCAGTCCCGGTACGCCTCGCACTGCGGGCAGGAGCGGACCTCACCGTCGACGACCAGGGGACGCCGCCACGGCATGAACCGGCCGGCCAGCTCGTCGTCGGTGTCCATCCGGAAGTCCGGCGGCAGGAAGTCGTCCACCACCGGAGCGGACGGGGCGGGTCCGGGCTCCGGCTGGGCCGGCTCGAGCCACTGCGGCTCCGGGTACGCCAGCCACGGGACACCCGCCGGCCCCAGCTCCCCACGCTCCTGCTTCGCCTTCCTGCGACCGAACACTTGGGCTCCCCTCCCAGAGTTGGCTCCCCGCACACGGCGGCGGGTCATGAAGCGTGCCCCACCGCCCCCAGCTGCGGCAACTCACGAATTCCTGAAAGCCCGGTCACCTCCTGCGGCGCTGCGGGCCCTTCGCAGCCGGGTTCCCGGCCTTCCGCCCGGCGGGGTCCGATGGTACGGAGCCGCCGTCGGGCAGGGGCGCCGCCTGGGCGTCGGCCGGCAGGTCCGCGGCGCGGCGCAGCCGCCACACCAGCACGTCGGACACAGACTCGGCGCTCGCCAGCTCCCGGCGGGCTGCCGCATCGGCCAGCAGGGCGGTGGCGTCGTACCCGGCCGCCTCGGCATCGGCCAGGGTCGCCGCCAGCGCCGACCACCCGGCTTCCGCCAGGACCTGCTCCGCCAACGTCGACGGCAGCGCATCCCGGACCCGGAGGGACTGGCGGCGCAGCACCGGGAAAGCCAGCGACCGGCCCCGCATGGCCAGCACGCCCATCGGCTGCGCGGCAGCGGCCCGGTAGGCCGTCCGCAAGTGCTCGGCAGCCAGCTGGGCCGCGGCGGCCTGCTGAGCGTGTGCCTGCTTTCCGTGCCAGTGCGCTGCCACGGTCACCAGGAAGAACACGGCGTCGATCACCATCGCGGTCGTCGCCCCGTCCTCCCCCCGCCCGAGCGCAGGACCGCTGTAGACGAGGTCACGGGCCGCCTGACGAAGGGCACGGTCGTGACCGCGTTCGGCCCGCACGTGGGAGCGGGAGGCTCGCTCGAACACGACCGCGGCTTCTCGCAGTTCGCGCCGGGTGTGGGCGGCGGACGTCTTCGCGAGCGCGTCCAGGACCTCACCCGCCGCCGCGATGTACGCCGCCGCGACCCCGTCGTCCGCCCCGTCCATGACCAGTACCGCCTGCCACAGCGCGGTGCTCGCCCGGCGCCGCGCTGATGCGGGCCCCGACGGCGCCGTCTGGTCAGAGACCCGGCTGCCGGTTCGGCGGCCGGACCAGCGCTCCCGGATCCGCGGCAGGGACAGGTCCGGGCCCAACTTCGAGCCGGGGTAGAAGACGGGCTTGCCTTGGGCGTTGACGTCTCCGGGCAGTGCGACCGTGTACCCCAGGAGGTCACCGGACGGTGCGACGCGTGTGCGCACCAGAACGCCGGCGGCGCCCAGGCGGTCGAAGAACTCCTTCTCGCTCTCGGCTCCGGCCACGGCCCGTCGGACGGTCTCGCGCAGTTCCTCGCGGGCGGTGCGCTCACGACCCTGGCGGTCGGCCTTGTGGCGCTCGGCGCTGGTGGGCCGCTTGGCGGCGGTGCCGTCACCGGGGTTGAGGCGGCGAAGCCCCAGTTCCTGCTCCAGGCTGCGGGCTTCGGCCTGGACGCGGACGGCGTCGAAGTCGAGGTCCGGCCGGTAGCCGTCCTCACGGACCAGGGTGGCCAGGATGTGGATGTGGTCGTCGGCGTGCCGGACGGCGACCCAGCGGCAGCCCGCGTCTTGCTCGGGGTCGTCGATGCCGGCGGCGGCGACCATGCGGCGGGCAACGTCGCCCCACTCCTGGTCGGACAGGATCCGGTCGGTGGGGCCGTTGCGTACGGACAGGTGCCACACGTGCTTCTTCGGGCGCTCGTTTTCGTCGAGCAGGGCCAGGGGCTGGTCGAGGAGCTGCTGCAGCTGCTTGTACGTGGCCTCGGGGTCGCGGCCGGGGTCGGGGGCGGCGTGGTCCCAGGATGCCACCAGGTGCGGGTCGACGTGTTCTTCGGCCTTGCCGGGTCCGTACAGGTAGTACAGCAGGCCGATGGTGCGCGTCCCGCGCTTGTGGATCTTGGGGACCATGACGGGTGGGTGTTCCTAGCTGTGTTCGAGGAGTCGGTCGGTGGCGGCCTGGACCCGGTCGGTGGCCCGGCGTACGGCGGTCAGCACCGCGTCGAGGTGGGCGTCCGCCGGGCGGTCGCCGGAGTTGATGGCCCTGGCGACCTGGTTGAGGTTGTTTCCGACGTGGCCGAGGTGTCGGCGGGCGGCGAACATCTCGGAGATCAGCTCACGTTCGCCGGCGATGGCGCCGGCGGCATGCTCGGGGTCGCGGGCGGCGGCGAGAGCGCTGCGGGCGAGGAATGCGGGCAGGCTCGTGCGGGCTGCTGCGGCGGCTGTGGCGAGGTGGTGCTTCTCTTCGTCGTTGAGGCGGACGCTGCACACGTAGCTGCGCTTGTCGGCGGCGGGCTTCGGCGAGCGCTTGCGGGAGGCGTTCTTCGTGACGCGGCGTTTGCGTCGCGGTACGGGCGTCTCCTCCGGCTGCGATCCGCCCTCGGTCGCTGCCTCGCCGACCGGTGCCCCCTGGCTCCGGTCCGCTCCCGCCACTCCTGGGGCGGGCTTGGCCAAGACGCGCTTCCCCGACGGGGAAGAGCGTCTTGGCCGATAACTTGCTCCTCCTGGGAGCGAGTTGCTGTCCGTCGAAGGGTGGTCACGTCCGGGGCGCTCGGCCCGTCCGGCAGGCTGGTTCTGCTCTGCTTCGGGCGGGTTCTCGGCTGAGGGCACGGGGGAGTCGGCTCCTTCCGGGAGGCGAGGCGTGGGAACAGGGCGGCGGCCCGGGTGCTGGTCCGGGCCGCCGTACGGGCAGGGCCGCAGCTCACCCGCACAGGGGGCAGCGGGTGAAATGGCGGGTCAGCGCCTTGGCCATGTTCTGCTTCACCGCCAGGGCGTGCCGCGTGCTCGACTTGGAGGCGGTGCTGCCCGCGTGACGGGCGGCGTGGTTGCGCAGGAACGTGATGTCGCGTTCGTATCCGGCCTTCAGGTCGGTGAATCGCTCGCACGTCTTCATCAGCGGGTGGCTCCTTCGGAGGATGTGGTGGCGGCGGTGGCGGCCCGCAGCGCGGTCAGGACAGGACCGATGTGCTCATTGCCGAGCGGGATTCCGCGGGCGCGCATGATGCCCCGCAGCTGGGCCCTGGTGATCTGTACGTTCCCCTCGGCCGCCAGGACTGCGGGGACATCCGGGAGGACCAGCTCGACGACCTCGGCCTCGGACAGGCGGCGCGGTCCGGTCCGGCGGTCCGACCGTCCGGTGTGCACACGTGCCCGGATGGTCCCGGGGCGTACCGGTCCGGTCCTCGTCCGATTCGGTCCGGTTTTCGGTCCGGGTCGGGGCGGTCCGGTGGGGGTGTCGGTCCGGTCCGGGTTGGGTTCGGTCCGGGTTTCCGTGGGGTCGTGTGGTCCGGCGGTCCGGCTTGGGTCCGGGTCCGGTCCGGTTTTCGGTCCGGGTCGGGGCGGTCCGGTGGGGGTGTCGGTCCGGTCCGGGTTGGGTTCGGTCCGGGTTTCCGTGGGGTCGTGTGGTC